>JABXHV010000190.1 GCA_013373445.1 Paracoccaceae bacterium
GCAGCTTCTTGTCGAGCGCGGACAGCGGCTCGTCCATCAAGAGAATACGAGGCTCAAACACAATCGAGCGTGCCAACGCGACGCGCTGACGTTGACCACCGGAGAGCTGATCAATTCCGCGATCTCCATAGCCACCGAGCTGCACCGTTTCCAAGGCTTGCTCGACACGGTCAGCGATGTCCTTCTTAGGAACTTTCCGGAGCTTCAATGGATAGCCGACATTGCCGGCAACTGTCATATGCGGAAACAGCGCATAACTCTGGAATGTCATTCCCAGATCACGCAGATGGGGCGGCGTGCGGATCACTTCGCGATCACCGAATTTCAAGCTGCCACAGTCAGGGCGCGTAAAACCGGCGATCACCATCAACAAGGTTGTCTTGCCTGACCCTGATGGTCCGAGCAACGTGATGAACTCGCCGCTTTTGACTTCCAGAGACACGTCATTGAGAGCATGAACACGCCCGTAAGTTTTGGTAACGCCATTAATAGATATCGGCAGCGCGTCTTTATGGTGGTCCCGCAAAATTGCCTCCCTGGACAAATCAAATAGTGGCGGGCGCAGAACGCCCGCCAAACAGGTTCAAGAAGAACAGATTATTCCGTCATCATTTCCTGATACATTTCAGATGCAACCGTTTCCCACTCAGCATACCACTCAAGCGAAATCGGCAGCTGCATTGCTGCGTTTTCCGGAGAAGACGGAAGACCTGCTGCCACTTCTGGAGCAATCTCGCCTGTCTCATAGGCGGCCTTGTTGGTCGGACCGTAGGTGATGTACTTCGGCAGGTCGTCCTGGTATTCCGGCTTGGAAATCTCGGCCAGGAACTTCATTGCCAGATCCTTGTGCGGCGCGCCCTTTGGCATCGCAAAGCAATCATAATCGAGCAGCGCCTGATTGAAGGAGTAAGCAACCTTGGCTCCGTCCTTCTTGGCGTTGTCGAAACGGCCGTTCCAGCCGGTAGTCATATCGACCTCACCGTCCTTCATCAGCTGAGCTTGCTGCGCTCCGGATGACCAGAAGACATCGATATGAGGACGAAGCTCACGGATCTTGTCGAGAGCCCGTTCAATACCCTCTTCAGAGGACAGCACCTCGTAGACGTCTTCAGGAGCAACACCGTCGGCCATGAGCGCTGGCTCAAGAGCACCTGCAACCTTGCCACGGTAGGCACGGCTTCCAGGGAACTTTTCAACGTCCCAGAAGTCTGCCCAGCTTTGAGGACCATCTTCACCGTAGGTCTCTGTGTTCCACGCGTAGACAGTGGAGAACACGTCGCCGCCGAGGCAGTATTTGGAGTAAAGACCAGGGTAGAAGGTCGACACGTCGATCACATCGTAATCAAGTTCTTCGAGCAAGCCTTCAGCGCCGGCACGTGCAGCAGATCCTGATCCACTTGCCACGATGTCGAGCGTGACCTGACCGGTCGAAACCTGCAACTTGACGTCAGACATGCCGCCATAGGATTCCTGGTTGACCGTGATGCCCATAGCCTTTGCAGCCGGTTCGAAAAGGGCCTTGCTTTGTGCCTCCTGATAAGAGCCACCCCAAGACGCAACGGTCACTTCGTCTGCCTGAGCTACAGCTGTGCTGGCAAGCAATGCCGCTGCAAGTGTAAATGTTACTTGTTGTTTCATAACAGTCCTCCTGTCGGATGTTCGCCGCTCTGGAATGCGACCTTGGTCAGGTTTCTTTGTTGAGCCCGGGGCGACCAACTCCGGACAATGTGCTTTTCTGGCCCGGCCTTAAGACCCAGCCGAAGATTTTGAGATGGCGCGCTTCCACTGCCAGGTGTCCAACCACCTGTAGTAGGCGACTGCCGCAGGCAGGAACCAAGGCTTGCCCGTATAAAGAAGCTGGGTGGGATAAGGCAGATCGTCGAATGCAGTCGCACCTTCCGCCTGATCCAGGACTTTTTGACCGGCTCTCATGCCAAGGTAACCGGCCATCGAGACGCCTGAGCCACAGTAGCCTTGAGAGAAATGCATGCCATCATGCACGCCGGTGTGCGCAAGCTCATCGAAAGAATAAGCAACCGTGCCGCTCCACGCATGGGACAATCCGTAATTCCTGAGAACCGGGAAAATGCGGCACATGTGCTCATACAGATGGGGCGCAGCTTCAATTGGATCGCACTCAGCTGCAAGGACGCGCCCGCCAAAGAGGATGCGCTTGCGATCTGGCGACGCGCGGTAATAGTAGAGCACCTTGCAGGTATCACTGGCGATCCGGTCCGTCGGGAAAAGCTCGTCAACGACCTCTTCGGGCAGCTCTTCGGTGGCAATCACATAGCTGCCGATCGGGATCATGCGCTTGCGCAACCAAGGCACCATGTTGTCGGAATAGCCATTGGTGGCAATCACGACATCCCTGGCCTCAACGACGCCTTTTACGGTATGAACACGAAAGCCTGAGCCAGTCTTTTCGATGCGGAGCGCAGCACAATTGCCGACCACCTGCGCACCTTCATCGAGCGTCAGACGCAAAAAGGAACGCAAGAGCTTCGCCGGATGCACGGACGAGTGCTTTGGATAAATCAGTCCGCCGAAATAGGAGTCCGAGCCGAGCTCTGACAGCTGTTCACTGCGCGGCACGGGTATGGTTTCAATGCCCTCATCGCGCGCCAGCTTTTCGCCGTCGCGCATCAGGTCTTCATAATGTGCTGGTGTATGGGCAGCATGATAGCGCCCGCATTCCCTGAAATCGCAGTCGAACGCCTCGGCCTTGATGACGTCCTTGAGCCATTGAAGAGCTGCAACGCCCTCGCCTCTGATGGCACGCGCCTTGTTGAGACCGAATTTCGCAGACAACTTGTCGAGTGACGGCTTTACGCTGGTGCTGATCTGGCCGCCGTTGCGGCTGCTGCAACCATAGCCTGGATTTTCAGCATCGATGACGAGCGTTGAACGCCCGCCGCGCGCAGTAACAATCGCAGCATTGAGCCCCGTGTAGCCGCCGCCCACCACCACGACATCTGCTTTTTCAGGCAATGTTGGTGACAGGGCCGGAGCATCAGCAAGCTGATCGTGCCAGTAAGTATCATTTCGAACACTTGAGAGATCTGCGATCGACATTCCAATCCCCTACTGATGTCCTCCTCCAAGGTCGGACACACTTGACGCCGTATTAAGAAGCTAGTTCACCATTGGACTAGAGCTTATATCCAATTTGATAAAAAGATCAGACCAATTTAGTTCTCACCTGTGACACCTCAGTGCGTCACAAGCTCTGCTGGTACCTTCCCGGCCAGAACGGCACTTGAAGCAGTTTCCTCACGATAAGGTTGCGAGAGCCTCCGGCATCCAATGGATTTCCTTGCGGCTCGCCTTGAAGAAGCACTTTCCGTGTTTCTCAAGTTGATCGTGATCAATTTCAAAGCCAAGCCCGGGCGTTTGCGGCATATTGAACCAACCCTTGTCATGCATGAATGGCTCCCTGATGATCGCGTCGCGCCCTTCAGGCACCCAGCCCGGCTCGTTCAACGGGTATTCAAAGACAGCTTCCTGCGCGAAACCGCTGGCGGCGAAAACATGCGCGTTGATGATGAAGCCAAAACCATTGGTCCATGTGTGAGGAGAGAAGCCGACGCCCTGTTCCCGGCACAAGCGTGCAACATCCAGACATTGCTTCACACCGCCTGCAAACATCGCATCTGGCTGGTAGATGTTGTAGCAGCGCATCCCGATCATTCTTTTCAGCTCGCTGTAGCCCATGACATGCAGCTCGCCGCCTGCTACCGGCACGCGGGAGTAAGCTGTAAGTTTGGCGATTTCTTCATGCCACTCACCGAAAAGAGGCTCCTCCACCCAGGCAAGACCGACATCGGCTGCGGCGTCGACAAAACGCTTCGCGCGATCAAGAGACCAAAGAGCTGAGTCACCGAGCGCTGTCAGGCGGAAGGCCTGATTGCAATCAACCGATATTTTCATGCGACCCTGCATATGGGTCGCCACATCGGAGATATGCTCGATATCGACCTTCTCATCCCAGTCGTGAACACGGATCTTCATTGTATCAAAGCCGTCTGCGTATCGCGCCTCGGCTTCCTCGCGTCTTGCTCCAGTGTCCCTCAACTCGCCGGAAGAGGCGTAAAGTCGCAAGCGGTCATCGGATCCACCCAAGAGCTTGTAAAGCGGAAGCCCGGCATTTTTGGCCTTGATGTCCCAAATCGCTGGCTCGAGCCACCAATTGAAGTTCCCGCCGACAGCCATGATGTGAATGCGTTCGCAGAGCTTGTCGATATCTTCAGGGTCCTGGCCGAGGAACAGATCTGCAATGGTGTGACCAATACCGACACGCTCGCGCCCTGCCCCTGTAAATCCACTCCAACCTTCAACACCGTCATCGGTAATAAACCGCACCAGATAGAAGGATACAGTCGTACGGGTCAGGCCTGGCATCCAGGAAGGTGAGAACGGCGCCGGCAA
>JABXHV010000080.1 GCA_013373445.1 Paracoccaceae bacterium
ATTTCCCAACAACAACCAATATTACCCGGCCATCACGGCGCTGGATGGCGGCGGCTTCGTGGTCACCTGGTATTCTTTCGATGCGCAGCAGCCGGAGGATCAGTCAGGCACCGCGATTAAGGCGCGGATCTTTGATGCGGCGGGCAATCTGGTCGGCGACAGCCTTACAGGAGACGAGGGCGCCAATACCATCATCGGCCTCGGCGCCGATGACACGCTGATTGGTCTTGGCGGCGACGATTCGCTGCTTGGCGGGCTCGGCGACGATATCCTCAATGGCGGTCTCGGGGCAGATATCCTGACCGGCGGTGACGGGGGCGACACCTTCCTGTACACCGATATTGGTGAGGCAGATGATATTATCACCGACTTTGACGTGTCCTTGGATGGTAATTCCGACGATGATCAAATCGATATCGGTGCGCTATTAGACGCTGCATTTGGTGGTAGTGGTGACGAGGTCTCGGCAGCGTCTGTTGAGAATTATGTCCGTGTTACTGAAAGCGGTTCAGATGCTGTTATCTCGATCAACGCCGACGGTGCTGGGACTGATTGGCAGGATGTTGCGACGCTCTCGGGCGTTTCAATGGGCGAGACCATCAAGGTGGTTGTCGACGAAGATGGCAGTTATGCTGATGTAGCAGTCGCGTAAGTCACTTACGTCAAGGCCTGGCTTAGGGCTTGAATTGAAAAGGTGGCCCAAGTGGGCCACCTTTTTTTGTTTTGAGACCTTGAGTTGACTTGATTTGATCATTCACAGTGGGCGCCAGAGGCGCACCAAGGATAGTTCAAAGTCGCCGCCACCGGCTGTCTGCCGGACCTGGGGTCTGGAAAGCGGGTTTTTGTGCCGCTGATGCGGCTTAGGCGTTGCGTCTGGTACCGGTGATCAGGCCGGCCGCAAAACAGCTGATCCCTACGAAAATTGCATAAAAATGGGCCGGTGTGAGACCTCTTTGCTCTGTGGCCGTGGTCGTATCAAATTCTAGATGTGGCTTGCTTGCTTGCTGCTGTCCGGGTGCGCCGGTTTCTTGCGACATAAACACCAGGTGCTTCTGCGACAGGAAAGCGTTCAAGCTGTCAGGCAGTTCTGTCATGACGTATCCCGCAAATGCCGCGGGTTTGTTGTAGTCGGCAACCGGTGCGACGGACCAGATCTTGTTATTCGGGCGTTGCATGATCAATTGTGGTTGTCGAACCTGCTCTGTTTCAGGTTCAAAGATTAGAGGTGATGTCTGACTTACTTCGTTTGAACCAGTCTCAGCGAAACTACTCTCGCTTGACAGTATGACATCACCGTTTGTGGAGATCACAAGGATTGCACTTGGCGGTTCTGAGCTGGCAAGAGTTGTCAGAACACCTTCAAGATAGATTTTGAGCTCGCGTGCATCCTCGCCCTTTGGATCGCTATCGGCGAAAAAAAGAAACTCTGAGAGAAGTGGAAGGGTCGCAATGGACTCCAGTTTGGCAAAGCTCTGCCGGGCAGCGCTTTGAAGCAGGATGTTGCCGATGTCGAGGATTTCCGTGCGTGCAACCGCTGCGGCTGATTGAGTTTGATCCTCGGCCTTTTCTGCAATGTGCCATCCAAGTCCCGCCGCGAAGACCGAGAGCATGCAGAGGACTGCTAGGCGCGGCAAGGAAAGGGGTTGGAACTTGAGGGGAGGAATCATGCGTCAAATGGGCTCGTGGTTGAACGTTTACACATACACTACGTGTGCTCAGACCACTAGATAAATGGCGCATTTCTAGCGCTTTTAGACTATTAAGCGCTGCGCAAGATCCAATTTGGGCACGTTGCCTAGTTGTCGAGGTTCAAACGTGAGGCCAAACGAACAGGTGTATTCTGGGTTGCGACATGCGCCCACTGATTTTCTGCATTCAGGGAGTACAGCGGCTGGTAGTTTGGCAGGTCACGGCTGAAACGAACCCGTGAGAAGCGATTGTCCAGGATAAGCCAGTCATCATTGTAGGCGACAGCAAGAACGGCATGATAGGCACGGGCCGCACTATCTCGCAGCACAACAATGCGCAAGTCCTGATCGGCAAAGCCGAGTTGCTTGAGTGTCCAGTATTTCAGGATCGCGTAGTCTTCACAGTCACCGGCGCCTTTAACGAGGGTTTCCTTTGGAGATGCCCAGTATTCTGCCTTGCGCCAGACCTGAATGTCCTCCTTGTAGGCGATCATTCGGTTGATCTGCTTGTTGACATGGGCGATCCGGCGTCCTTCACGCATGGATGACGTTTCAGCAATAAGCGCGTTCCATGGCTTGAGGGCTGCTGAGAGACAGCCTTGATCAGCACACTTTGCAGCATTTTGAATGGTGGCCATGGCTGCGGCCTCGACACGGTTCCAGCGTTTGGACACAGGTGTCAGGCTCGTAAGTGTGCCTGAGCTGCCCAGCAATGGAGCGCTTGTCGTTGCAGACTTGTTTACAACAAGTTTTTTGTTCAAACGCAGGCTGCTCACAGGAGCAGCCGGTTTTGTCTTGGCAGGATGATGCACGGAATGATTTGCCAGGAACGTTTCTTCCAACATGCTCGACGGACCGATCATGACACGAGCATGACCCAAGTGCCTTACTGGCTTTGCCGTAACATTGGATTGACCGAAAGGTACGTCTACAGGCGCCAGACTGGTCACAGGCAGAGGAAGACGCTTGGCACGCGGTTCTGTAACGGCGCCCAGTAGAAAGAATGGATCGGCTTGTGCTGTGTTCAGCGGCAACGCGGCTGGCTGGCCGTTTATGTAAGTCAGGGAGGCCAGGTCGTTTCGCTGGTTGTTTGAGAACAGTGGTGCAGCAGAAAACGGAGCCGATGTGATTAGCACTTCTGTCGCCAATGGCGCAGCAACCGGAATTGCCAGAAGTCCGGCACCGACTGTAAGTGCGCTCACAACTGGGCGCAAAGCTATCCTGTTCGCCGCCCATGCAGGCGCACGCATAATCCTATACATCTGTCGACCGCCTCTTTATGTCGAGACTTCAACGCTCTCTGAGCGCCTCGTCCCGTACTTTTTTGATCGGCTTCAAGATATAGTCCAAGACGCTTTTCTTACCGGTTAATATATCAACCGAAGCGACCATTCCTGGTATTATTGGTAAAGGATTGGTGTCTGAACCTAGGAAGTTTTTATTTGTTCTGATCATGACTCGGAAGAAGCGATTACCTTTTTCATCTTCCGTAGTGTCCGCACTAATACGTTCGAGCGTACCCTGCAATCCGCCGTAAATTGAGTAATCGTAAGCGGTTATCTTCACTTGCGCCTTCTGTCCTGGGCTAAGGAAAGCAACATCCTGAGGACGGATTTCGGTTTCGATCAGGAGTGTATCCTCAAGCGGAACGATTTCCACAATGTCGGCACCGGGTTGGACAACAGCGCCAATGGTTGTGACATTCAAACGGTTGATGACGCCCTTAACCGGCGAGGTTAGATCTGTACGCCTAACCCTGTCGGCAGCCCCGCGAATGGTCTGGTCAATGACGCCAAGCTCGCCGCGGACCGTCGCAAGCTCCTGCTGTGCCTCGGAAACAAAAGTGTTGTCGGCGTTGCGCAAGCGCTCTTCGGCCTCCTGCTTAGCGGCTTCCGTCTTCAGAAGCGATGCCTTGGTAATGGCCAGTTCACCACGGGTCTCATTGACTTGTCGCTTCTGGCGCAGGAATTCGATTTCCGGAACCACCTTGCGCTTGTAAAGGTTTTCACTGATTTCGAGTTCCCGATCCATAAGCTCGAGAACCGAGTGAAGCTTGCTTTCCTTGGCCTTGAGCTCAAGGAATTCCTGTTCGCGTTGCGTTCGCTGGTTTCGCAGCAACGCCCGTTCGCTTTCCAGGCGCCGGATTTTGGCGTTAAAGACATTGCGTTCTTCCGCAACAAGGGAAGGGACGGCTTCCTGCAGTTTTGGGCTGAATGTTAGTTCACTGCCTTCTGTCTCTGACTGGAGGCGGGCTATCCGTGCCAGAAGTGACCAACGCTTCTGGCGAATTTCGCCCAGCCGAGCGCCAAAGTCAGTGTCGTCAATCCGGATCAGTGTTTGACCTTTTTCAACGATGTCGCCTTCCTCGATCAAGAGATCCTTGACAATTCCGGTTTCGAGAGACTGCACGACTTGAATCTGACGGGATGGGACAACCCGCCCTTCACCGCGTGTAACTTCCTCAAGTGTTGCAAAATAAGCCCATAGAACGGCGCAAGCGAAAAGCGCCAAACCGATGCGGATAACATTTGTCGCATGGCGCGGAGGTTTGGTGCGCAAGACGTCGCGGATGTCATTGGCGTAGTTCCAGTCTCCTGAACTCATGACCCTGTGCGCTCCCCAGATTCGGCATTTCGCTCCGCGCCGAGTTTCTGGAGCTTCTTAAGGACCTGCTCGCGTGGGCCATCGAGGGCCAGCTTGCCGTGTTCCAGGGTAATCAGGCGATCCGTGAGTTCTACCAGGCTCATGCGGTGGGTACTGATGATCACTGTTGTATCAGGGCTGTTGAAGGTCCTCAGGCGGCTGATAAGTTTCTTTTCAGAGGCCATGTCCAGATTGCTTGAGGGTTCGTCGAGGAACAATACCTTGGGTCTACGCAAAAGCATTCTGGCGAGAGCGACCGATTGTTTTTGACCGCCAGACAGCATTCTTCCTGCCTCACCGACGGGGAGGTCGTAGCCTAACGGATGGTTGGCTATAAAGTCGTCTACGCCGGCGATCCGAGCGGCTTCAATAATATCCTCGTCGTCGGCGTAGGGATCGCCTGCGGCAATATTCTCCCGGATGGTACCAGAGAACAGCACATTGTCTTGCGATACATAGCCGACACCAGAGCGCAGATCTGCAGGATCAAATTGCCGACTGTCCGTCCCATCGATCAGCACCGCACCATTTTGCGGATAGTAAAGGCCGCAAATCAGCCGGCCGATTGTCGTCTTTCCAGAGCCAACACGACCGATAAGCCCCAGGGTTTCACCTTGTTGAATACTGAAGGAAATGTTCTTCAAGGTATCGTCCGCTGCATCCGGGTACCTGAAGCTTACATCCTTGAATTCTACAGAACCAGAGGTGAGACGTCTGTTGATGTATGTCCGTCCTACCTTGCGTTCAGTTTCCATTTGCATAAGCGCATTGAGCGTCTTGTACGACTGCATCGTTTGACGCAGACGGGTCAGTGTGTTGGCAACGGAGGCGAGTGGGGCTAGCACGCGACCCGATAGCATCATTGCTGCGATAAGTGCGCCCATGGATATCGCATTGTCAGCAATCAGGTAGACAGCCCACAGAACGATGACGACGGAGACCATAGCTTGAACGAAACCGGTTGCCGATTGCGCCAACTGGGACCAATAGCGGCCAGTCAGGATTGCGCCGCTGCTCGCAGCGACACTGCGCTCCCATTTGGACTGCATGTTGCCTTCGGCATTGAGCGCTCGAATAGTGTCAAGATTTGCAATCGATTCAATGAGAATTGAATGCCTAAGAGCGCTTTCTGAGTGGGATTTTTGAATGGCGCCAGAAAGCGGAGCCTGTACCAGCAGGTTGATCGCAATGACGATTGGAACCGCGATCAAGGGTACGAAAGCGAGTGGCCCTACGATCAAGAACAAGACGAAGACGAATATTCCGATAAAGGCGGTGTCGATCAATGCCACCAGAGACGAAGAGGTGATGAACTCTCGAACGGTCTCGAATTCTTTAATATGATTGGCAAATTGCCCCGATGAACTCGGACGTTTTTCGAAGTCGATTGCAAGCGAATGGGAAAAGATCCGACTGGCCAGCGCTATGTCGGCCTGTTTGCCGGTCACGTTGATGATCTGACCGCGTGCAGTCTTCAGCAGAAAATCAAACACCAGCGAAGCAATGACGCCTAGAGCCAAAGCCCACAGAGTTGGCAGGGCCGAGTTTGGAACCACTCGGTCATAAACGTTCATGATGAAAAGTGGTGAGGCGAGGGCCAACAAGTTGATCAAGAGGGCTGCTAATGCAACATGAACATAGTCGCGCCAAAACAGGGCAATGATGCCCCAGAACCAGTGGTCGCTCGAACCGAGTTGTCGCGTGCTTTTTCCTTCGTCGTCAGTCATCGCCTTGAAGAAAATTCCGTATCCACTGTAGATGTACCCAAAATCCTCGAAAGTTTCTTCAAATTCGGTGCTGGTATCAAGGGCAAAGACATAGCGCACGGATTTCTTGGCACTATCTATCGACATCAGAACTACAGTTCTTCCGTCCTCCAACAGCAACAGCGCCGGAAGAGCAACGGACGGGATGTCTACAAGAGCTTTTTCGACTGGAAGCGCTTTCAAGCCACAGTTTTCGGCAGCTCTGCCGACTAGTTTTACGGAGAGGTTTTGACCCTGTAACGGCAGACCAGTCAGTATAGTGGCGTTTGTCAGATGATAGCCGAACGCGCGGGAAATATATTTGAGCGCTTCGACAAGGGGATCCGGACTGTTGGGCGTTTTGGGTGACAGCTTGGCGCCGTCAGTAAGGCTCTCTGTGGAGGTCAAGAAAGGTGTTTCCTGCAATGAAGAGGCCTTCTCTGGCATCTTCTCAGAAGAAACCGCTCTCCCATGACCGTCAACCAACTAGGCGATGGGAGAGGGGCAATGTCAGAACTTGCGCAGCGGTTCCAAATTGAAGCTGGATCCTATCGGAAATACCGAGGCATTTTCGAGCTGTCCGTGAGCAGCCTCCGCGGGCGGCGTTACGTTCAGATAAGACAGCAGGTCTCCGGTCGTAGCGCGCAGTTGATAAGTGGAGAATGCGTAGATTGCCCGCGCAGAAATCAGGTCAATCTTGCTGTTGAAGAGTGAGTTTTCCGCATTCAGCACGTCAAGCAAAGTACGCTCACCGATATCATACTCGTCCAGGTATCCATTGACGACCTTGTTATTGGCTGCGACTTGCTTCTGGATCGCGTGGATTTTTGCGGTGCCGGTTTGTACCGCGGCCCACGATCGCTCAATCGCTTCTTTGATATCACGGCGTACTCGGTCGACGCGGACGGTCGTTTCCGTCAATTGCTCTGTGTACTGAAGCTGCCGAGCCCGATCGCGTCCACCGTTGTAAAGGTTCCAGGAAAATGCAAGTTTTCCGCTGTATTGGTTGTTACGCCCCTCAACTCCATCAAGGTCATCACCGACACTTGCGGTGCCTTGAAGGGTAACGCGTGGCAAGAATGCGCTCTTGGTGGTTTCGTATTCATATTTGACTGCATCAACATCTGCCAGCGCTGCCTGAATTTGCGGGTGGCGTGTTGCAGAAATATCCACGAGGCGTGAAACTGGACCCGATGGCACTGATGCAGGCTTTGCCGGCGCCAACCTCGCTGGTTTTTCACCTACGGTGCGCTCGAATTTGGCAATTGTTTCAAGCAATGAGCGTTGAATGTCTGCCACAATAATTTCGCTGGCTGCGACACGTTCTTGCGCCTGGGAGAGGTCAGCAGCACCTGCATCCCCACCGTCAAAACGCTGGCGAACATCGTTCATTATGGAGCTGTGCTTGCCAACGTTGACGCGTGCCTGGGAAAGAATGGCGGTGTGACGGATTACGTCGATATAGGCTTCGACGGCATCGAGCGCGACTGCTTCGGAGCGTTCAAGAACACGCAACGCGGCACCATCTACTCTTGCTGCCTGACGGTAGACCTCATTTACGGAGCCAAATCCATCGAAGAGCAGTTGCTCGACATTCACAGACAACTGTTTGCGGGTGCGCCATTGGTCATTGTTGTTCCGTGTAAATGAACCCGGTCGATCAAGACGCTGTGCGCCAATCTCGCCGGACAGACTTAGTGATGGCAAAAAGGCCCCCTGAGAGCCACGGTACTCTTGGTCCCGCGCACGTCTATTCGCGCTGGTTTCAAGAATGTCAGGATTTGTTGCGACAGCTGACTGGACTGCTTGTTGCAAATCCATAGCCGTTGAAAAATTGATAAATAGAAGTGTTCCGGAAAGGAACGCTAGCGCGCGGAAAATCACCGTTCTGCCCCACAATTATATGTCTACCCATAAGCCCACAAACTTGTGCGTGTAAATAAACAGATATGAGAGCAGAATGAAACCTTAAATTGGTGTTTTAGTGACCTTGGGTTGAGTGATATGGTCAATGTGTTGTCGGTTTGCCACGTTTTTACGGGCATTCACCTTCTGACGTAGGGTGAGTTTATTGTTGGGGCAATATTGAATTGCCGCCGATGCTTGTTCACACTGCCGATTCGATTCTGCCGGTACAATATTTCTACGTCCAAAAAAGAACCCGTAACGTAAAACGCAGTTCCGATTGCAACGTTTGATCCTTTTTACGGTGCCGGGTTCTGCAGCAGTTAACGGGGATCTTGCATTCGGCCTTCTACCATTCGGCCACGCTGCCATCTTTGTGGCGCCAAAGAGGGTTGCGCCAGCGGTGGCCGATCTTTGCCTGTTCGATCACAACCGCTTCGTTGATTTCAATGCCGAGGCCTGGGCCATCCGGAATGGTGATCATGCCTTGCGAATAATCAAAGACGCTTGGGTCAACGAGGTAGTCCAGCAGGTCACATCCCTCGCCGTTGTAATGGATATTGAGGGACTGTTCCTGAATGAACGCATTGTAGCTGACTGCATCGAGTTGCAGGCACGCGGCCAGTGCGATGGGTCCGAGCGGACAGTGGGGTGCCAGAGCGACATCATAAGCTTCGGCCATCGCGGCAATCTTGCGGCACTCCGTTATACCGCCCGCATGGGACAGGTCTGGTTGGATGATATCGACGACGCGGCGCTCCAAAAGATCGCGAAAGTCCCATCGTGAATAAAGCCGTTCGCCAGCTGCGATAGGTGTTGACGAGCCACGCACCACTTCGGCGATGGAGTCGCTGTGTTCTGGCAACAGTGGCTCTTCGATGAACATGAGTTTGTAAGGCTCCAGTTCGCGGATCAGAACCTTGGCCATGGGCCGATGGACGCGTCCATGAAAGTCAACGCATAATCCGATGTGCGGGCCAACGGCGGATCGTACGGTTGAAACGGTCTCGATGACCGCCTCGACTTTGTCATAGCCATCGACGATTTGCATTTCGGCCGCACCGTTCATCTTGAGCGCGGTGAAACCTTTGGCAACGGCCTCCTTTGCCGCGGTGGCCACATCGCTGGGACGGTCACCACCAACCCAGGAGTAGGTACGGATACGGTCCCGGCATTTGCCTCCCAGCAATTGATGGACAGGTTGGTTGTACGCTTTGCCTTTTATGTCCCAAAGCGCCTGATCAATGCCTGCGATTGCGCTCATGAGAATTGGACCGCCACGATAAAATCCACCGCGATACATGACATTCCAAAGATCTTCGATCTGCATCGGATCTTTGCCGATCAGTTGGTCTGAAAGTTCTTTGACAGCTGTCTCTACCGTGTGGGCGCGACCCTCAACCACCGGTTCGCCCCAGCCAAAGATGCCTTCATCCGTTTCAACTTTTAAGAACAGCCAGCGTGGCGGGACGATGTAGGTTTTGAAAGCAGTGATTTTCATCTTTGTCCTCCGCGCCCAGCGCGCCATTTCTGGCTCGGGGGCATTCTTGTCATGCGCCTTCAAAGCTGGCTGAAAGCCGTCGCTGTTTTGACGGTCTTAGCATGCCGGAAGCATTTCCACGATACTTGGCATCAGTCCAATTCGAGGACCGGTGGCTTCTGGCAGCTTGTGAGAGTTGAGAGTTTATATTGAGGCACAAATGGAGCCTTTGATGACAGGGTTATATTAACGCTAGCGGGGAGTTGCCGTGCAAAACGGTCATATCGTCTGTGTTCGAGACATGATTGGGATTGTCATATAAGCTATTATGAACTAAGACTTTTTTATGCTTTCCGACTCTTTGACCCCCGACAAAATTTATCCGCTTTGGGACGAACTGGCTGACTTTGATGCCGGTGACATCTGGGCGTCCCGTTCTCATCTGCTGAAGACCATCTGCGATTTGATTGACGCTCAAAATGCTGACTGGATCGGATGCGTTCGGCTTGCACCCCGTATCAACAGTGACCCGATGCAAGGCTGGCGTCCGCTGACGCGATTCACCTTGGTACCATCCAAGAAAGCCAGTCAGAGGATCGATGAAGCCTTCTCGGAAATGGAGAATGGCGAACCGGATGTCACCACCAGGCGTACGGTTGAACTTGCGGGCAGGTTTCGTGTTTTGCGGTTGTGCGATTTGGCGACCCCCGATTGGTTCGAGGGACCTTCCTACCAACGTTTCTATCGCGCGCTTGACCGGAAGGATTCTATTTGGGCCGGCATTCCGATCAACAAAGACACGGAAATCCAGATCGGCTTTCATCGCAGTTTCAGCAAGCCTGGCTTCTCCGTGCAGGAGGTGGATTTCGTCTCACACGCGTTGCGGGGAATGCGCTGGTTCTTCAAGCACCAGATGCTAGGCGAAGGTGCGGGTGTTGCGTCCTCTCCGCTAACCCCAACCGAGCAGCTTGTCCTCCAGGGCCTTTTGCTGGGCCTGACGGAAAAGGAGATTGCGGAGCAAAACGGCCAGAGCCATCACACGACGCACGACCACATCAAGCGCATCTTCCGTAAATACGGCGTGAGCAGTCGGTCGAGCCTCATGGCTCTGTGGCTCGGCAAGGGATTGACGACAGACGATACTCCATAGGTGGGTCGTAAAATCCTAATTCTTGCGATTTGTGAGGCGTTTGAACGCGCCTTGCTCACTCGAGGGACCTCAAGTGTAACTTTGGGCTCAGGTTGAGTTTCTGGGCTTTGTGAGACAGAACGTCACCCCCCCTAATTGGGGGATTTCAACAAAGCGATTGTTGGATAATAAGGGAAGCCGATACCCAATCGTGTCGGCGGAAACGCTGTTTGCGCCGATCTGAAGATGCACGCGGACAGACAGATTCCATTGCCTGATATTGTATGTACCCCCAAACAGCCTGAATGTTTTGCAACCCGGGCTGGCTCGGCCGAAGCTGAGGGCAGGGCAGAACCACGAAGTCGTTGCTCCGGCCCTCAAGGCTTTTTGGCGCCCATCGCCGCACTGGTGCTGATGATGAGTGGATTTGCGTGGGGCGAGGGAGGTAAAGGCGCGGTTGGGCAAGAAAACGTCAACAGGCTTGCCGGGCAAGCGTCAACTGACAATTCTGGAATACTCGACAGGTTAAACAGCGGCACTATCAAGCGGAGCGATGGCGGTGCCAGTGGCGGCATGTCGGGTGATGCGGTTAAGGGAGCTGGCGCAAGCATGCTGACCCTGATCGGAGCGATCAGCCTTACCGACGGCACTCCCGTTCCCTCGGGCAGCTTGTGGTGATTGGCTATATTGACGCCATTAGCCGCGATCGCGTCGTCTGCGGCTGATCGGGTAGGGGCGGCAGGATCTGGCCAAGGGGGGCTACCCGAGGCTCCTTTGGTTTTGCACTGATCTAGACAGAGTCACGCTCGATGATCGGACATTCGACCTTGAGCTGGTCGTGGCTGCTCTTAAGTCCGCCTGCGATGTCGTGAATCATCTCTACAGCCATCGCGCCCATTTCGAACATCGGAAGATGCAGCGTTGTGAGCGGTGGTCGAATGAACTGGGCAATGTCCCGGTTGTCAAAGCCGATCACAGAGACATCGGCTGGAACGGACTTGCCGCGTTCTTTGAGGGCCTCGATACAGCCGAGGGCCATCAGGTCGTTGGCACAGAAAATCGCATCGGGCGGGTTGGCCAAATCCATCAGAGCATGTGTTTCGGAGTATCCTGACGATGGTTCCCAGTTTCCGTAACGCACCAGTTTCGCGTCGAACGTCAAATCATTGCTTGCCAGCGCTTGTTTGTACCCGCGCAAACGGTCGCGCGGATTGTCGAGGCCTTCCTGGCCATTGATCAACGCGACCCTGCGTCGACCTGCCTGCAGCAGGTGTTCCGTCGCAGAGCGGCCTCCGGCGACATCTCCGGGCACAATTGATGGCAGACGCCGGTTCTGGTCATAGCAATTGACCAGAACGGAGGGTCTGTTGAAGAGAGCCGCAGGCGGGTCGATCTTCCGGGTCAGAATGGTCCCGAAAATATGCCCGAGAAGCGGTTGCTGCTGGCACTGGGCAAACACGTCTTCATTGGGATCCTCGCCGGCTCGGAAAATGCCGAGAGTGACAATCACGCCAAGTTCCAACGCTTTCTCGCGGGCACCTTCGAATGCCAACGCCATCCAGGGGTCGGTCGTGAGCTCGTCAGTGATGAATGCGATGACGCTGCTGTCTGATGGGGCGGTGGCTATCGACCGATTGGGAAGTCGATAGCCGAGCTCGTTGACAGCATCCATGACCTTCTTGCGCGTCGCTTCGCTGAAGCGGGCTCCCGAACTGCCATTGAGGATCAGGGATACCGTTGCTTGCGACACCCCTGCATGGGCGGCGACATCCATCATTGTCGGTTTCAAGGCGTTCTCCGTTGTGCGTGCCATGGCGCCTTAAACTCTACTTCAATCTACGCTCGGAAATTCCGGAATCGATCGAATGCCACGGCAACGATAATAAATGTACCTATGAACGTTCCTTGCCAAAAAGTCGAGATGCCTAGTAATATGAGGGAGTTGCGAATGACTTCTATCAACAGAGCGCCGACGACCGCTCCGAAGGCTGTTCCCTCGCCACCTGCAAGGTTGGCGCCTCCGATGACGGCAGCAGCAATGACGGTGAGTTCCATCGCCTGACCGAGATTGGTGGTGACGCTGCCGAGCCAACCGGCCATCAGGATGCCTGCCAGTCCGGCCGTGAAAGCGGAGAACATGTAAATGCTGACCTTCAGCGGCTTGACCGCGATACCAGTGAGCACTGCAGCGTTCTCGTTGCTGCCGATTGCGAACAGGTGCTGGCCCCAACGGGTCCATTTCAACGCCAGGGACATGATGACTGTCAGCACGGCAAGCGCATAGAGCGGATGAGGCAGGCCGAATGTGGAGCCGCCGCCGATCCAAAGCAGGATGTCGTGATCGGGTCCGAACTCCCAGATCATCTTGTTGTCAGACAGGACCATGGCCAACGAGCGTGCGGCGGACAGCATCCCGAGAGTGACCACAAAGGCCGGCATGCCTGCGTAGGCGATCAGAACCCCGTTGAAGAAACCAACAAGGAGAGCTGCTCCGAGGGCCAGCAGGGCTGACGCCCAGAAGGTCATACCGCTGGACATGGCGACACTTATCACCATTGCGCTGAGTACGACTGAAGATCCTACCGATAGGTCAATTCCTCCGGAAGCGATCACAGCCGTCATGCCGATTGCGATGATGGCGACAAAGGCAAAATTTCGGGAAACGTTGAACAGATTACGTTCGCTGGCGAATGTATCGGTCATGAGGGTGAGTGCCAGACATGCGAGCACTGCTGCGGAGAAAACCCAGAAGACCTGGAGGCCTTTGATGCGAGAAAACAGGCTTTCGTGTTGGGTCTTGCCGATGATGTCATCGAATGTTGTCATTGTCGTATTCCTTATTAGGCAGCGTCGATGGCACCGGTGATAAGACCGGTTACTTCTTCGGGAGATGACTGGGCCGCTAGTTTGCTGCTGACCAGTTCACCGCGTCGCAGGACAGCGATCTTGTCGGACACGCTGAAGACATCAGGCATTCTGTGGCTGATCAGGATGACGCTGATGCCGCGGTCTCGCAGGCGTCGGATCAGGTCGAGTACTTCCGCGACCTGGCGGACTGAAATGGCCGCCGTTGGTTCATCCATCATGACGATCTTGGGTTCGGAGAGCAGCGTGCGTGCGATGGCGACGGCCTGGCGTTGACCGCCTGACATTTTCCGCACGAGGTCGCGTGGCCGGGTTTCCGATTTGAGCTGCTTGAAGAGCTCCGCCGACACCGTGTTCATATGCTTATAGTCAATGTACTTGATCGGACCAAGCCTGCGCATGGGTTCTCTTCCGAGGAACACATTGGATGCGGCCGTGAGATTGTCGCTCAGTGCCAGGTCCTGATAGACCATCGCTATGCCGGCCCGCTGTGCATCGATCGGCTTGTGGAAGTCCATTTCCTCGCCATCTATCCGAATTTCACCCGCTGACGGCCGGAAGTTACCGGCGATAATTTTAACCAAAGTGGATTTGCCCGCGCCGTTGTCGCCCATCAGGCCGAGAACTTCTCCCGGTTCAATGGAAAGCGATACGCCAGACAGCGCCTGAATCGCCCCGAAGTTCTTTGATATTCCTGTAATTACAAGCCGCGACATTGTTCCTCCTCGCCGGGTTCGCCCTATGAGTGTGCCGCCCATGAACGGCCCATCTCACTCCTCCAGAGCGTGTTCTAGCACATTACCTGAGTAATAACTTGACTTAATATTATTAGTAAATATTGTTTAAGCAAGTTTTTATGCAAGTTGGAGGAATTGGATGAGACTGCTGGTGACAGGCGCTGCAGGAAAGGTGGGGCAGGCGTTCATTCCTGCGTTCCTAGCTGACGCCCGTTTTGCCGATTGGGAGGTTGTTGCGCTGTGCCACAACAGGCTTATTGAGGCGGGTGCGCGTCTTTCCGTTGTTTCCGGTTCGCTCTCCGACAAGGGTGTGGTTACTGATGCGATGGAAGGTGTAACCCATGTGGTGCATCTGGCAGCTGTCAAGGAGTCGCCCGACCTTGTTTTTGACGTCGCGCTGAAAGGCCTTTTCCATCTGCTGGAAGAGTTTCGGGGTTCGGAGCAGGCACGACAGTTCATTTTGCTCAGTGGCGACTGCGTTGTTGGTCATATCTTTCAACCTTATGACGAGCCGATTACCGAGACCTCTGATCTAAAGGCCTATCCTGGCTGCTATGCATTGACCAAGGTCCTCGAAGAGACGATGCTGGAGCAATATGGCACTCAGTATGGTCTCAACTGGTCGACGTTGCGCGCGCCATGGATCATGGAAAAAGACGATTTCCGTTTCGCGCTTGACTTCGGCGATGAGCAATTCGGCGGGCCGCCATGGGGTGAGATTGTCGATGAAGATGCGCTGCGACGCTATCGGCAAGGGCGTTATGTGCCGGTCTTGCGGGACGCGAATGGCGATTATCTGAAGCGGAACTTCGTTCACGTGGATGATCTGGTTTCGGCTCTTTTGGCAACGATCGGAAATCCGCGGGCGGAAGGTCAGCTCTTTAATATCTCTATGGATCAGCCGATCGATTATGGCGCTGTCGGCAGGGTGCTCAAAGATACCAATGATCTTGAGCCAATTGAAATTCACACGCCTTTTCATAGCAATTGGCTTGATAATTCGAAGGCTCGGATGGTGCTGGGATGGGCGCCTGAGGTCGGATTGGAAGAGCTTGCTGATCGGGCGTGGAAGTATCAACGCGAGGAGAACGACCCGCGCGTTGTTTGGTATCCCGGCTAAGGTAGGAGGCCTGGCCGGTGTTTAGTGGAGGAGAGAAATTATGAAATTGAAATTATTGGCCGTGACGGCCTTATCATTGGCGACGCTTGCGGCGGGTTCTGCTGCAGCGCAAGACAAGAAGATCTTGGCGATCGTCGTCAAGGGATTGGACAATCCATTTTTCGAGCAGATCAATCTGGGATGTAAGAAGTGGCTGTCCGAGAATGCAGACAGCGAATATGAGTGCCTTTATACCGGCCCTGCGTCGTCTGCGGATGAAGCCGGCGAAGTTCAGATCGTTGATGACCTTCTGACGCGCGGTGTTGCTGCAATCGCAATCTCGCCGTCAAACGCACCGGCGATGGCGAACCGTATCCGGTCTATCGCACCGACCGTGCCGGTTATGACTGTGGATGCCGATTTCCTGGAAGCTGATCGCGATTTGCGTGAGACCTATCTGGGAACCGACAACTACCTGATGGGTGTGAAGATGGCTGAGCAGGCAAGCGCTCTCAAGCCTGATGGTGGGTCTGTCTGTTTGCAGCTCGGCAACGTCGCTGCTGACAACATCAATGCTCGCGCTCAAGGGTTCCGTGACACTGCTGCTGGTGAAAAGGGTATTGATCGCCTGACCGGTCAAGGTGGCTGGACAGAGATTGAAGGTTGCCCTGTCTTCACCAACGACCAGGCTGATCTTGCGAACCAGCAGATGTCTGATGTGTTCACTGCAAACCCAGATCTTGATGCTTTCATCCTGATCGGTGGTTGGGCTCAGTTTGCTCCGCAAGCTTATGCTCAGGTGACTGACCAGGTGATGGACAAGCTGAAAAGCAAAGAGCTCATCATCATCGCGGGTGACACTCTGCCTCCTCAGACACAGGCCTTCCGTGACGGTCGTAGTCACTCTCAGGTCGGGCAGCGTCCATTCGAAATGGGTTACAAAGCTCCAGACGTCATGATCAAGCTTATCAATGGCGAGACTGTGGACGATCCGTTGTTCACTGGACTTGATGTCTGCAATCAGGATGATCCTGGCTTCTGCGCCAACAACTAGGTCTCCGAGGGCGGTGGGGTCGGCCCGAAAGGGTCGCCCCATCGTTTCGCTTGATTGAGAATTATTAGTAATAATATTAATTCTCGGAACTGAACTAACTGACTTAACAGCGGCCTGGGAGGAACAAGGGTCGCGGGAGGAAAATCATGTACAATCTAAAGTCGATACTTCTGACGGCTGGACTCGTGTTGGCGGCAACTGGCGCTCACGCGCAGGAAAAGCCTGCACTGGCGTTTGTCGTCAATGCTGCGTCTGATTTCTGGAAGCTTTCGGAAGCCGGTGTTAAGGCGGCTCAGGCCGAGCTTCCTGGCTATGAATTGCAGTTTCGCTATCCTGCCCAGGGTACTGCTGCGCTGCAGAACGCCCTGATGGACGATCTTGTAGCCGCTGGCACAGATGCGATCATGATCTCTTCAGCCGACCCGAAGAACTCGATCGATGCTTTCAACCGTATTGCTGCCCAGGTGCCACTGTTTACCACCGACAGCGACGCGCCTGACAGCAACCGCATCGCTTATCTTGGTTCTTCCAACACGGCTGCCGGTATTCAGGCAGGCGAGATCGCCGTGGAAGCGCTTCCAGATGGTGGCAAATGCATGGGCTTTGTCGGTTTCCTTGGTGCTGATAACGCCGTCGAGCGTATTGCCGGTTTCCGTGAAGCGGTTGAAGGCTCGGGTATCGAGCTGGTCGATGTGCGCGGTGATGATGTGGATTTTGCGCGTGCACGCTCCAATGTGGATGACGTTTTGGCTGCTGATCCGGACATCAACTGCATGGTCGGTTTCTATTCCTACAACCCGCCAAAGATCTATGAAGCACTGCAGGCTGCAGGCAAGCTTGGTGAAGTTACTGTGATTGGTTTCGATGAGGATCCAATTACGCTTGGCGCTGTCCGCGAAGGCAGCTTTGCCGGCACCGTGGTGCAGGATCCCTATCAGTGGGGATATCAGGGCATGAAGTTGATGGCTTCCTATCTGGAAGGCGACAAGTCGCAGATCCCTGCCGACGGACTGATCATCGTTCCGACGAAGAAGATCAGCCAGGACAATGTCGATGCATTCGAGGCGGAACTGAAAGCCCGTATCGGCGGATAAGCAGAGCACTCCCATACTCTGTAAAAGCTGCACGAGTGACCACATCGGTCCTCGTGCAGCCTCCAGATCCCACAGTCTTCTCTGGAAAAATGATGACCCAAGAATCAGGCAAGCACATATCGCTCGAACTTGCCGGTATTACAAAAGTTTATCCGGGCGCGATTGCGCTCAACGATATTGCAATGAGCATCCGCGGTGGCGAGGTGGTCGGACTGATCGGCGAGAACGGCGCCGGCAAGTCAACATTGATGAAAGTCGTTAGCGGCGCCATAGCGCCCGATGAAGGCTGCATTGTCATTGACGGGCAGGAAGTAAGCCATCTTACGCCAGCGCGCGTGAACCAATTGGGCATTGCGCTTGTCCATCAGGAACTTAATCCCTTTTCGAATCTCGACGTGACAGCCAACGTTCTGCTGGGCCGTGAAATGCGGCGCGGACCGTTCGGCTTTCTCGATCAGGCAGCAATGCAGGAAAGAGTGGCGCCCATTCTGGAAATGCTGGGAACGCGTTTCGGGCCGAAGGATGCCGTTTCCGAGCTTTCGTTGGCGGACCAGCAATTGCTCGAGATTGCGCGCGCCCTTTCAATCAATCTGCGCCTGTTGATCCTTGATGAGCCGACATCAAGTCTGACCTTGTCGGAAACCAATCGGTTGCTCGAGGTGATCAAGAAACTGCGTGCCGACGGCGTGGCGGTGCTGTTCATCACCCACAGGCTGGCGGAAATCGAAGAGGTGGCGGACCGGGTGGTCGTGCTCCGAGATGGCCGCAATGCGGGCGAATTGCTCAAGGATGACATCGACAAGGACACTATGGTCCGGATGATGATCGGTCGCGATGTCAGTCAGTTCTATGAGAAATCTGACAATGAGCCCGGCGAAACGGTGCTGGAACTCAAGGGGCTGCGGACCAGCGCCTATCCGCATCAAAGTGTGGACCTCAGCCTGCGTGCCGGCGAGATCACCTGTCTTGCCGGGTTGGTGGGTGCCGGGCGTACGGAACTTGCGCGCGTGATTTTCGGTATTGATCCGATTGAAGGCGGAACCATCGAGATGAGCGGCGAAGCGATTGCTGGTGGCTCCGTTCCGGCCGCAATTGCCGCCGGGATTTGTCTTGTGCCTGAAGATCGAAAGGGCGAGGGCCTGTTTCTTGACTTTGCGGTGATGGAGAACATCGCCATCCCGAGCCACGAGGCGCTCGCCAGACATGGGTTTGTCGATACCGAAACGGTGACCCAGTTGGCTGACGACTCCAGAAAAAAGCTACAGATCAAGGCCTCTGGTCTCAACAGGGCTGTCGCCGAACTCTCGGGCGGTAATCAGCAGAAAGTGGTTCTTGCCAAATGGTTGGCGATGAACCCGAAGTTGATCATTCTGGACGAGCCAACGCGCGGCATTGATGTTGGCGCAAAGGCGGAAGTCTATCACTTGATGCAGGAACTGGCGGGGCAGGGCGTCGCGATCCTGATGATCTCATCAGACATGGAAGAAGTCATCGGCATTTCGGACAGGGTTGCCGTGATGTGCCGTGGCCGGATCAGCGGGATCCTTGGCCGTACAGAGTTGACCGAGGAAAATATTCTTCGGCTTGCAGTGGAATAGAAAGAAAGAACGATGCAGAAGAAAGATATTGGCCTTGCAACGCTTGTTATCAGCGTGGGTGCGATTGTGGCACTGGTCAATCCGCGGTTTCTGTCGCCAATCAATCTTGCGAACACCGCCAATCTGATTGGTCTGTTCGGGCTGTTTTCGATTGCCGAGGCGTTCGTCATCGTTACTGCCGGTATCGAGCTGTCAATCGGGTCGGTGATTGCACTCCTCGGCGTCATTTTTGTTGATCTGATTGCCAGTTTTGGCGTTCCATGGCCCATCGCCCTATCTATAGTCTTGGTGCTTTCGGTTTTCATCGGTCTCCTGCATGGCTGGCTGATCACCCGGCTAAAGCTACAGCCCTTTGTCGTCACATTGTGCGGATTGCTGATCTATCGCGGCGTTGCGCGCTTCTACACAAAGGACGGCACGGCTGGTTTCACATTCGGCTCAAACTTCCCCACCCTTGAGTTCCTGGTCTCCGGCCGCACCGCTGGTGTACCGCATTCCGTAATCGCCTTCGCGCTGGTGGCGATCATCGCCTGGTTCCTGCTGCACCGAACCGTTTTCGGAAGGCACTTGTTTGCGGTTGGGAAGAACGTTGAGGCCGCGCGCTATTCCGGGATCAACACCAACCGTGTCATCATTCAAGCCTATGTTCTTTGTGCCTTTCTGACCGGTATCTCGGCAGTTTTCTTTGCCATGTACACCCGATCGGTGCAGCCGTCTTCTCACGGTAATTTTTATGAGCTTTACGGTATTGCTGCCGCAGTGCTTGGCGGCTTTTCCCTGCGCGGGGGTGAGGGCTCAATCGTTGGTGTGGTGCTCGGCGTTATCCTGCTGCAAGTGCTGCAGAACCTGGTCAATCTGCTTGGCATCCCATCTTCGTTGAACTTTGCCGTGATGGGTAGCGTGATCTTGGCAGGCGTCATTGCTGATACGCAGTTTTCCCGTTACCGCGAGGCCCGGCGTCAGCAAATCGCAATGGCTGCGCTCGAAGACAGCGCAAAGCGATAACAGGCAATACCGGTTCAGCCCGACGTACCCGATGCGGTGCGTCGGGCTGATCGCAGCTTCAACTCCCTGATTTGAGCTCGTCGTCCTTCACTTAGAAAATTCGATTTGATTCAATAGCTTGCGTTTGGCTATGCGCCATTGCATGTCTTGAGATTTTGCCTCTTGCTTTGAAATAAATTTCAAATGCAGAAATAAATTCCAAAACTGTTTGACGCTTAGAGCCCGTGCCCGCTACCCAATTGTCATCTGGGATAAATACCAGAGCTTGGAATATCTTGCGGGGGCGGGCTTTTGCTTGAGAGGTTGCATCGCAAGATCGGAGGAGGGCAGGGCAAGCGGCTATCATAACAATGAGGCTGGTTTGCTCTGATATTTTGAGATCAAGCAGTTCCGCTGCTTGCTGGTGGGGGCATCAGTAAGCGGGGGTGTTCAAGGGAGGAAACCATGAACGTTTTTAAGTTGAAGGGTGCACTGTTGTGCGCTGTGCTTTCTACCGGTGCGCTTGCTGCGCAGCCAGCCAGCGCCGAAGGCCTGAGTTGCGAGCCGGGTGAGACCTATATCATGAACGTGATGGTATCGAGCCATCCTTACTGGGTGCCGGTCTACCAGGGGTTCAAACAGGCCGCTGAAGCGTTTGGTTGCGAGACGGTCTTCTCTGGCACGCCGGACTATGACATCACCAAACAGATCGCTTCTTTCGAACAGGACATGGTCAAACAGCCGGCCGGTATCCTTCTGCATCCTATGCAGTCCGATCCGTTCATCGAGCCGATCAACCGGGCCATGGAAAGCGGCGCTCAGATCGTGACCTTTGCGGCAGATTCTCCAAAATCCAACCGCACGGCCTATATCACTTCTGACAATCTTGCCGAGGCGAAGTTTGCCGCTGAAGAGATCGTCAAGCAGATCGGTGAGAACGCCGAGTATGCCGTTCTGGAGAACCCGGGTCAGTCCAACCATGACCTGCGGGTCACGGCGCTGATCTCCTACATGGAGGACCACTATCCGGAAATGAAGCTGGTGGGTCGTCAGGCTACCAATCAGGACAGCAACGCAGCTTATCGTGCGACAGCGTCGATCCTTCAGGCCAATCCTAATCTTGGTGCGCTGTGGATCCCGGAAGCCGGTTCTGCTGAGGGCGCGGTTGCGGCCGCTCTGGAAGTGGAATCTGATGTGCTGATTATGCATGCGGACATCACTCCGACCACGCTGGAACATATCAAGGCGGGCAACATTCACATGGCGCTCAACCCGAACCAGGGCATGCAAGGCTTCATGGGCTTCATGGCCACGTTCCTGGCAGCCCATTCCGACGTGTTTGACCCGTTCAACGACTACAAGGTCTCCGGCTACAATCCGGTGCAGATCCCTTACGTTGACAACGGTTTTGCGGTGATCACCAAGGAAAACGCCGATAGCTTCGATCTGAATGTCTACATGGAAGGACGGGATCCTAGCTGATCCACGGCCGGGGCCTCATGGTCCCGGCGACCAGGTTGTCCCCGCCCGTAAGTGGGCGTGGACAGCACTTTTCCAATTCATTGCGAACTATGTACGGCCCTGTCATGAGCGACGATCTGATTCTAAAGATCTCCAATCTATCGAAGTCCTTCGGCCCCATACGCGCGCTGAAAGGCGTCGACTTCGAATTGCGCCGCGGCGAGATCCATGCGCTTGCCGGAGAAAATGGCGCTGGCAAGTCCACCTTGATGCATGTCATCGACGGCATCCTGCAGCCGGACAGCGGTGAAATTCTGTTTGATGGCGTGCCTGTGAAGATCGCTTCACCTGCGATGGCTCAAAAGCTCGGCGTTGGTTTCGTACACCAGGAGATCGCGTTGTGTCCGGGCGTTTCGGTGGCTGAGAATATTTTTATGGCCACGACCAATTCCAGCCGTGCGCTGCTGATGAATTACCGTGAGCTTGAACGCAAAGCTGCCGAGGTTCTTGGAGAGTTGGTCGACATCGATCCGACAACACTCGTGCGCGATCTGCCGATTTCCCACCAACAGCTGGTCGAAATTGCCAAGGCGCTGACGCTTGATTGCCGGGTGCTGATTCTGGACGAGCCAACCGCCGCGCTGACTGAAACCGAAGCGCAGATCCTGTTCCGGATCATGCGAAGACTTGCTGACAGGGGCATCTCTATCATTTACATCTCTCACCGCATGGTCGAAATTTTCGACAATTGCGACCGGGTCTCTGTCTTTCGGGACGGTCAATACATCACCACGCGCAACGTTGCCGAGATCACACCGGATGATGTGGTCAATGCGATGGTTGGTCGTGTGATCGATGAACTCTATCCGCGCAAGCAGAGCGAGGCTGAGCGGTCCGACGAAGTTCTGCTCGACGTGCGCAATTTGAGTGAACGCAGCCGGTTCAAGGATGTCTCGTTTCAACTGAAAAAGGGCGAAATCCTTGGCCTGGCCGGCCTTATCGGTGCCGGGCGCAGCGAAATTGTCAAAGGCATCTGCCAGCTAGAGGGCGAGGTCAGCGGCGAGATTGCTCTGGACGGCAAGACGTTGTCTCTCAAGACCTATCAGGACAGTATCGCTGAGGGCATCGTTTATCTCTCCGAGGACCGCAAGGGCGATGGCATTTTTCTTGATATGCCGATTGCCGGTAACGTTTCCGCATTGAAACCGGAACAAGTTGCCAACGGATTTGGACTGATCATCCCACAAAAGGAAAAAGAGCAGGCAGAGGAACTCGGAGCCCGGCTCAATCTCAAATATGGGTCGCTTTCTGATCCGGTGTCTTCGCTTTCCGGTGGGAACCAGCAGAAGGTGGCCATCGCCAAGATGTTGTCGATCAATCCAAAGTTGATCTTCCTGGATGAACCGACCCGCGGGGTCGATGTCGGTGCCAAGGCGGAGATACACCGTATTCTCAGGAATTTGGCCGCCAGCGGCGTCGGCATCCTGGTCATTTCTTCAGAGCTGCCGGAGCTGATCGGCGTGTGTGACCGTGTTTTGGTCGTGCGCGAGGGGCGCATCAGCGGCGAAGTGACTGGTGACAGGATGACGGAAGAAAACATCATGCATCTGGCGTCGGTCGGCGACGTGCAGGTCGCACTACAATAACAGTGGGGGAAACCATGGAAGACGCTGTCAGCCTGACGGGCGCGCCAGAGAACAAATCACCGGAAATCTCGTTCATCCGACGGTTGCTGCGCATGCGCGAGACCGGGTTGATCGCGATTATTCTAGTGCTGTTCCTGGTGATGTCTTTTGCCTCGCCCTATTTTCTGACCTGGGTGAACATGCGCGCGATGGTGATGGCCTTTGCGGTCGAGGGCATCGTCGTGGTCGGCATGACCATTCTCCTGATTTCAGGTGGGATCGACCTGTCAGTCGGCTCGGTAACGGCCCTGGCGATGGTGATTGCCGGCTGGTTATTCCTCAATGGTGTCGACCCTTGGGTGGCCTCGGCAATTTCAATCGCCGCTTGCACAGCTATCGGCGCCTTTATGGGCTTTTTCGTAACAGTCGTGGGCCTCCATCATTTCATCGTGTCGCTTGCGATCATGGTGATTGCCCGGGGAGCCTGTCTTCTGGGAACCGGTGGACGTCCGCTCGGTCTTTATACGCTGCCATCTGAATTCAAATTCATCGGCCAGGGGTCGATCGGTCCGATCCCTGTGGTCATCCTGATTTTCCTGGTCGTCGTGGTCGGCTTTGACTTCATGCTGCGCCGGACCACGCTCTTCCGTAAAGTGTTTTATACCGGCTCAAACGAGAAGGCTGCTGCCTATTCCGGCATCCGGACCAAGCGAGTGATCTTCTTCACCACGACGCTTTGTTCGGCGCTCTGCGGTGTCGCCGGGATCATATACATGGCCCGTTTCGGCTCAGCCCAGCCGACCTTCGGCATCGGGATGGAGCTGAATGTGATTGCCGCTGCGGTGATCGGAGGCGCCAGTCTCAAGGGTGGTTCGGGTACGATCTTCGGAGCGATCCTTGGCGCTGTGCTTCTGTCGGTTGTCTCCAGTTCGCTCGCATTGCTGGACGTGTCTGTCTACTGGCAGGACATCATCCGTGGGTCGATCCTGCTGACAGCCGTTTCCATCGACCATTACCTCGTCAAGAAACGCCGCTAGGGCCTGAAGGATAAAGGCTGGATTTCATGGCTGACAAGAAAACCGATATCGAGTTGATGCGCCAGATGCACACGGTCCTTGTGCTGCATTTCCTGGAAGGCAGGAAACAGGCTGATATCGCCGAAGTCCTCAACCTGTCGACCTCCAAGGTCAACCGATTGATCACGCAAGGGCGCAAGCTCGGCATGGTCAAGATTGACATTGAAAACCCGTTCCAGCGACTGACGGATCTGGAACACCTGCTGGAAGAAAAAACTCCGCTCTCCCGGGCGCTGGTGACGTCTTCGGTCGAGGGCAGCCCGGCAACCACATTGCGGCAAGTTGGTCTGGCTGCGGCCAATCATCTTGTCGAGACCCTGCGTGACGGCGATGTCATCGCTATCACAGGCGGGAAGGCGATTGGGGCGGTGGTCCAAAACATCGAAACCGATCGGACCTTCGATGTCACAGTGGTCCCGTTCACCGGTGGGGTGCAGGGCAAATACCATACGGATGTCAATCATCAGGCGATGTTGCTCGCCGATAAGCTCGGCGGGCGGGCCATGCAGCTGCACGCGCCGCTCTTTGCCGAGAGCCGTGAGCAACGAGATATGCTGATGGAGGTCGCCTCTATACGCGAAGCCTTTGACCTGGCCCGGCGCGCGACAGTCGCGCTCGTCGGTGTTGGCTCCATCGCGACGCCCGGGGCGAGCTATTACGATTTGCATCCGATGCCGGAAGCTGACCGCAAGATGCTGATTGGCAGCGGCGTCAGTGCGGAATTTCTCGCCTACCTGATCAAGAACGACGGCAGCGCTGCGGACTATGCTCTGAATTCCCGTCTTGTTGCCCTGCATCCTTCCGAACTGCGGCAGTGCTCGCGGGTTATCGGAGTGGTGTCGGGCGAGGAAAAGGTCTGGCCGATCCGCTCGATTTTGAACGGTAAATATCTGGATTCACTCATTCTGGACGAGGACACCGCAAGCGAAGTTCTCGCCACAATAGAAGGCAAACAAGATGTCGCATGAAATGTTGACGCGTGAAATTGGACGTTCCGGCATACAGGCCTCGGCGATTGGCCTTGGGACCTGGGCCATCGGTGGCTGGATGTGGGGTGGAACCGACGAGGCCCTCTCAATCAAGGCCATCCAGGCGTCCATCGATGAAGGGATAAGTCTGATTGACACCGCGCCAGCTTATGGTCAGGGCGTTGCCGAGGAGATTGTCGGCAAGGCAATCAAGGGTCGCCGCGACGAAGTGGTTCTGGCGACCAAATGTGGTCTGGTCTGGCATACGCAAAGGGGCAATCACTTCTTCGATTATGAAGGCAAACCGGTTCATCGCTATCTCGGCAAGGATGCGATCGTCTACGAAGTCGAGCAGAGCCTCAAGCGGCTGGGGACAGATTGTATTGATCACTACATCACCCACTGGCAAGACCCGACCACGCCGATTGCCGAAACCATGGAGGCGCTGGAGACCCTGAAAGCGCAGGGCAAGATCCGGTCGATTGGCGCCAGCAACACGTCGCTCGAGGACGTGAAGTCTTATCTCGCTGCCGGACAGTTGGACGCCATCCAGGAAGAATACTCGATGGTCAAGCGTGACATCGATACGACTTTGATCCCGCTGTGTCAGGAGAACGGCGTTTCCGTGTTGAGCTACTCCTCGCTGGCGCTCGGTCTGCTGACCGGCAAGATTGGCCCGGAGCGTACTTTTGATGGCGATGATCAGCGCAAGGACAATCCGCGGTTTTCCATCGAGAACCGGCGCAGGGTCGCCCAGTTGATGGAGGTGATCGAGCCGGTCGCGGCGTCACATGGGGCAACGAAGGCGCAGGTGGTGATTGCCTGGACCTTGCAGCAACCTGGCATCACCTTCTCGCTTTGCGGGGCGAGAAATCCGGATCAGGCAGCTGAGAATGCCAGGGCCGGCCGGCTACGTCTGACAGAGGAGGAGATTGAGGTCATCGGTAAGGCCGTCTCCATCCATCTGGCTGAGCTCGCCGCTTAAGCCGGCCAAAAAGAAACCAAACAGGAAGGGCGCCGGAGACAGGTTCGGCGAACGGAAGTCATGTCCGCAGAACGGCAGACCATATGGGACCGGATCGCCCTCGACGGCGCTTTCGACGCCGTTGTCGTTGGCGGCGGCATCAACGGCATCGGCGTCTACCGCGAACTTGCGCTACAGGGGTTAAAGGTTCTCCTGGTCGAGCGGAATGACTTCTGCTCCGGCTGCAGCGCAGCGCCGTCGCGCATGATCCACGGTGGATTGCGGTACCTGGAAAACGGCGAGTTTGACCTGGTCAAAGAATCTCTGCGTGAACGAGACGCGCTGCTTCGTAACGCGCCGCATCTCGTACACCCGCTTCCGACGGTCATTCCAATTGCGTCCTATTTTTCCGGTCTGTTGAATAGTGCGGCGAGTTTCTTTGGGTTTTCGGGCAAGCCTGCCAGCAGGGGCGCGTTGCCGATCAAGCTTGGCCTCACGCTCTACGATTGGGTGACGCGTGAGCGCCGGTTGCTGCCGAAGCATCGTTTCGATGGTGCAGCGGTAACAAGGCGCCGCTGGCCCAAGTTGACTGATGCGATCCGTTGTTCTGCCACTTATCACGATGCGTGGATCAGCCATCCGGAGCGGCTTGGCCTTGAACTTCTTTTGGACACCGCTGCAGAAGCAACCGAGTGCGTCGCGCTCAACTACGCTTGTCTCAAGCCTGATGGCGACGGCTATCTCGTTCACGATGAAATCACGGGCGCTACGCTGCCGGTTCGACCGAAAATCATCGTGAATGCGACCGGAGCATGGCTTGATGAAGCCATTGATGAACTTGCCGGCGAGGAACGACATGAGCCTTTGGTCTCAGGTACCAAGGGATCGCACCTGATCCTCGACAATCCGCAGTTGGAAGCGGCGCTTGGCGGCCACATGGTCTATTTCGAGAATTCGGACGGCCGTGTCTGCATCGTCTTTCCGTTTTTCGGCAAAGTGCTTGCCGGATCTACGGATATCCGGGTGAGCTCGGCCAGCCGCGTTCGCTGTGAGCCCGATGAGGAGGCTTATATTCTCGCCTCGCTTCGGCTCGTCTTTCCAGATCTTGCCTTCAGTGCAGCGGATGTCGTTTACAGCTATTCCGGCATCCGACCGTTGCCGAAAAGTGATCACGACTTCACAGGCAGAATTTCCCGCGGGCATTTTACACAGCGTCTAGAGGGACCCGTGCCGCAGATCTGCATGATCGGCGGCAAGTGGACCACATTTCGTGCCTTTGCGGAGCAGGCCGCCGATGAGGTTTTGGATGCGCTTGGCCGAAATCGAATTACCGGCTCGCTGGAGCGTCCGATCGGGGGCGGCAAGGACTTTCCGTCGTCTGCTGCGGTGTTGGAACGCGACCTCGTCATTGAGTTCGCCATAACTCAGGGCAGGGCGGCGCATCTTGTGGCCTCTTACGGAACGATAGCTCGTGATGTCCTCGCGTTCTGCCGGACGCGTGACGACGACATCTCTCTGGATGCGTCGACCGAGATTACTGCCGCCGAGATTGCGTTTATGGCGAAGCGGGAATGGGTGGTCACGCTGGCGGATGTGCTGTTGCGGCGGACAACACTTGCGATCCGGGGCCAGCTCAGCCTGACACTGGTTGAGAAGCTTGCCGACATCGTCGCGGGCGAAATTGGCTGGTCTGCCGAAGAAACCGGCCGGCAGCGAAGTGCCGTTCTTCAAGAACTAGAAACCTATCACGGCGTTTCGTTTGGAACGCCTGGAAGTGAAAATATCAGCAGGAGTACATTATGCGTTTGAGCCCGAAAGTCCGCATGAACCGGATGTTCACCCACGGCGGTTGCCTTGACGTTGCCATCGACCATGGCGTTTGCAACGAGCCAAGTTTCATGGTGGGGCTGGAAGATATGGCGGGGGTTGTTGATACTCTGGTCAACGCTGGCCCGGATGCAATCCAGATGGCCTATGGGCAGGCGGATCTTCTGCAAAACCGTCCAGAAAAAGACAAGCCTGCACTGGTGATGCGCATCGATATGGGCAACCCATACAATGACCAGCGCCACCGCGTGATGTGGTCGATGCTGCAAAATGCAGACGAGCCGATCATCGGGGCGCTCGAAATGGATGCGGCCTGTGTGGTGGTGAACCTCTTCATGCTGCCGGATGAGCCGGAGCTCTTCCGCCAGTGTGTCGAGAATATCTCCAAGGTCCGTGCGGCTTGTCACAAGTATGGCATGCCGCTGATGATTGAGCCTCTGGTGATGCTGCCAAATGACATTCGCGGCGGGTACCAGGTCGATGGCGATGCAAACAAGATCGTGACCCTGGTGCGTCTGGCAAGTGAAATGGGCGCTGATATCATCAAGGCCGATCCGACCGAAAATGCGGAAGATTTTCACCGTGTGGTCGAAGCAGCCCGTGTTCCGGTGCTCGTGCGCGGCGGCGGCAAGGAAGATCTGAAGACAGTGCTCAACAAGTCTGCTGCCTTGATGGCCCAGGGCGCAAAGGGCATGGTCTATGGCCGCAACATCTATCAGCATGACAATCCAAAGGCGGTGGTCGCTGCGCTGATGGCGATGATCCACAAGGGAGCTGGTGGCGAGGAAGCATGGGACATCTATAACCGTGGTTGAGAATGAGACCTATCTGCTGGGACTGGATGCTGGCAACACGGTGATCAAGGCCGTTCTGTTTGACCTGCGCGGACGCCAGGTCGCCATGGCGGCACTTGACGGCCAGTCTTTTTCGCCCGAGCCCGGTCACGTCGAGCGTGGTCTGGATGAGATGTGGGTGAATGCCCAGCAGGTCATCCGCAGTTGCCTTGAGAAAGCGGCCGTCGATCCCGCGCAAATCGCCGCCGTCGGCTGCGCCGGCCATGGCAACGGGCTTTACCTGCTCGACAAGGCCGGTAAGCCGTTGCTTGGAATTCAATCGCTCGATACCCGTGCTGCGGCGCATGCCGGGGATCTGGCCGCCCGGCATGGTGACCGGCTGCACGAGCTGAGCTTGCAGAAGCCATGGCCGTCTCAAACGCCAGCGCTTCTGTCCTGGCTGAAGGTCCATCGACCGCAGCTTTATGCGGCAACGGGCACGGTGTTTCTATGCAAGGATTTCATTACCTACCAATTGACCGGTGAAAGGGTGAGCGAGACGTCCGATATGTCGGGCTGCGGTCTCGTTCGAATGCCTGAGTGTTGCTACGATACGGAAATCCTCGAACTTTTCGGACTGGAAGACGCGCAGGCCCTACTGCCGCGACTGGTGGAGCCGGCGGAAATTGCGGGCCAGATCACCGCGTCGGCGGCGGCAGTGACCGGTCTTGCTGAAGGAACGCCTGTTGTTGGCGGCTACTTCGACGTCATTGCCAGTGCTCTTGGCTCCGGCGTGATCCGGGCAGGTGAAGCCTCGATTATTGCCGGGACCTGGAGCATCAATCAGGTCTTTTCCCAAGAGCCTGTTGTCGACACGAATATGTTTATGGCGTCCGGGTTCGCGCCCGGCCGGTTCGTGAATATCGAGTCGAGTGCGACCTCGGCTGCGAACCTGGAATGGTACGTTCGAAATCTGATCGAGCGCGACGGTCACAACGAGGCCTCGTTTGACACGTGCAACACGGCGGTGAGCGAAGTCGTGCCGGCGGCTGACGATCCTTTCTTTCATCCGTTTCTTTATGGTTCAGGCCAGGGCGCGGATTTCCGGGCCGGGTTTTACGGTCTGGCCGGCTGGCACGGCGAGGGGCATTTGCTGCGGGCCTTGTTCGAGGGCGTTGTCTTCGAACACCGTCGCCACATTGAAAAGCTGGTCAAATCCGGCGTGTCCTTCGAGACGGCCGTGCTGTCCGGCGGTGGGTCGCGCAGCCCCGTCTGGCCACAAATGTTTGCAGATTGCCTCGGCGTACCGATCCGTGTGGCCGAAGCCCGGGAAACCGGTGCCCTTGGCGCTGCTATCGGGGCAGGAATTGGCGCGCAGCAATTCAGCTCTTACGAAGAGGCGGTGGCCGCGATGACCCGGACCGAGCGAGACTATCAACCCGATCCGGCGATGAAGGCTCACTATGACACGCGGTATGCGATCTATTTGCGGCTTATCGAAGCCATGCGTCCGATCTGGTCGGAGTTGGCCAAGGCGCGCCAGTCAAGTGACTGAGGTATATACAGAGGCGGCTGTCTCTGTGCTCCACGGCCTAATTGCAGACCCCATCAGGATTATCCGGTCAGATCGGGATCGAAGATCAGGGACCGATGCGCCGCGCCTCCGGCGATATCGTCTGGGGACCCCGATCAGCCATGACACTATGCGACCGCTGCAAGCGTTTGACGCTGGTGGCAGGTCTCGGGCGCATGCGTCGATTGTTCAGACCTTGGCTCTCGCAAAGGAGAGCGCTGTCGATGGTGCTGCGCTCGATAAGGCGCTGTCTCTGGTCGACTGGAAAGAGTGACAGTTAAGGTTGGTCGCCTCACGTTTCCTTTCGGCGTGAATGACCCGGCAAGTCGGCAAGTGCCGTTAAACACCGACAGACTAAGGCAGGTTTGGCGATGAACTTCGCCTGCGCGGTTGCCGGGTGTGGATGCTCCCGGCCTTTTCTCATGGGTGCTTCTCAGTGGCCGCAGACCATTGGCCTGCTTCCGCCTCCAGGTGGACCGTTACGATTTTGAAGACAGTATTACGAATTTGATCGAGCTCTTCTTTGATCTGAGCATAGGTCAAAGGTTCTGCGCCGTGAGCTAGATCGTCTTCATCTAAGGGAGCTAGGTTTTCAGTTAGGGAGAAGGCCAAGATATCGATTAATGCGAGGTCTTCTAGAATATCGCTCATTTTCTTGTTTGAAAGTATCGAATTGTCTTGCTGCATAAAACACCTCCGCGACCCAATATGAGGATCTTAGAACATATTGAAGCGCTATTCCACGTTGCATCTATGTTGCATGGAGCTGCCGACGCCTGTTGTAATTTGGCGGAGTCCTGCGGGATTTAGTTGCAACGAACGTGCAACATGAACAGCAAATGCGTCTTGTCGACCTATTGATAACCTGATGATTTTATTAAGAAAATTTGGCTGGGGAACCTGGAATCTCAGCCGGATCCTATAAGTCGTTGATAGGTCGGTGATTTCGACGAAACCAACACCCGGATACTTAAGTGTTTGTGGCCCATAACCGGGGCCCAGTCAATTAAATATGCTTTGCGTCAAGACCGAATGCAGCGTGGAGATTGCTATGCGGCAATGCCCATTTCATCGCAACATTGGACCTGTCCCGGATTTGTACCGCTCCTTTGACTTGGTATTTTGCTACAAAGGAGAATGTTCATGGCATCCCGTCACGGCGCGGAGTTTCGCGCAGAAGCAGTCCGGATAGCGCTGACCAGCGGCTTGTCGCGTAAGCAGGTCGCCAGAGATCTTGGTGTTGGTTTCTCGACCTTGAACCGTTGGATACAGCAAGACCGGCGCGATCCCGAGAAACCTTCCACACAATCTGACCTTGAAAAGGAGATAGCGGAACTTCGCCGAGAAAACCGCCTGCTCCGGGGGGAGAGGGAGGTGTTAAAAAAGGCCACCCAGTTC
>JABXHV010000102.1 GCA_013373445.1 Paracoccaceae bacterium
AGTTCCTGCAAGTTGGCCGGCGATGGCTTCAAAATGACCTGGAACTGATAATAATGCTGCAGCCGGTTGGGGTTCTCACCATACCGACCATCGGTCGGACGGCGCGATGGCTGCACATAGGCTGCCTTCCATGGGCGCGGGCCAAGCGAACGCAGCGTCGTTGCCGGGTGAAACGTTCCAGCGCCCACTTCCATGTCATAGGGTTGCAAAACAACGCAGCCCTGGTCCGCCCAGAAGCGCTGCAATGTCAGGATCAGACCCTGGAAGGAGTTTTCGGGGCGCATATGCGTTGGAAGCGTTTCGCTCGACATAGTGAACTTATCCAATTGGACGACAAATTTCGAAGGCAAAAGCGTTTTTGCCACGGCTGCGACTGGTGCCATGGTGGGACGTGAAGGTCAAGAGTTTGGATTGAAGGCCTGAGATGACTTACCTATCATCGCCTCAGCAACCCAATGCTGCTGCCTCGAGGTCCTATGCAGCCACATCTGAAATTTGAAACCACTCGGCAGGATGATGCCGATGAACTGATCTCAATACGGATCGCAGCGATGCGGCCTAGTCTTGAAGCTATCGGTCGTTTTGACCCGCAACGCGCTCGCATGCGCTTTCTGGAGGGGTTTGTGCCTGACGACACCGTTAGATTATGCGCGGATGGCCAAACAGTGGGTTTCTTCGTCTTGAAGAGCAGAGAGACCCATCTCTTTCTTGATCACCTTTATTTTCTGCCCAGCTATCAGGGACGCGGTGCCGGAAGTGTCATATTGCAGAGGCTGAAAGACAAGGCCGCCAAAGAGCGTCTACCGATCAGGCTATGTGCCTTGCGTGGCAGCCGCTCAAATGACTTTTACAAGCGCAACGGTTTCAGGCTCGTTGCAGTAGAGGAGTTCGACAATCTTTATGTCTGGCACCCTGAAGGCGAAACGAGGTAAGAAAAGCCGCGACGGGTTAAAGCCCGTAGCGTGCCCACAAGCTTCGTTCTTCGACAGTGGAGATGAGTTCTTCCCCAACACCGCTGATCGGGGAGACATTGCCAAGGATTGCTTCAACACCACTACCAACCCTGCGACCGAACATATTGCGCGGCGCAGAAATCAGCTTTGGCTTTACCTTGTCTCCAAAACGCTTGCGCAGCGTTCCTCTTAGGTCTCCCAGTTCATCTGCAAGACCGAGTTCCACCGCTCTCTTGCCTGTCCAGAATTTGCCGCTAAAAATTTCAGACGAGTCAGACAGGACATCAGCGCGACGCCCTTTGACAAGATCGATGAATGTATCGTGGATTTCCTGCTGGAGACCTTTGAGATACTCAATGTCTTCCGCGTTCTCTTCCTGGAACGGATCCAGTGTGACCTTCTTTTCACCGGCGGTGTACACGCGGCGTTCAACCCCAATTTTCTTGAGCAATTCGGTGAAGCCGAAACCCGCTGCCACAACGCCGATCGAACCGACCACGGAAGATGGATCGACGATGATCTCATCTCCAGCCACTGCAATCATGTAGCCACCACTTGCGGCCACGTCCTCGACAAAGACCAGGACTTCCTTTTCCTTTTCCTCAGCCAAGTCGCGGATACGCTGAAAAATCAGACGGGACTGAACGGGCGAACCGCCGGGGGAATTGACAATGAGCACCACCGCAGGCGCATCCTTGTGCGCGAAAGCCTTGTCCAACTGCCGGGACACAGCAGACAAGGACAAACCCTGGCGCATCGGAGTGGACATCCCGATCGCGCCCTGCAGCTTGACCACCGGTACAGTAATGGACTGATCACGGAATTTTTCAGGTAAGTAGCTGCGAACTTTTTTCAGCACGATGGTTCCCTTCTCTTTCAACACACCAGAGATATAGGCACATCATGCGCACAATAAAGCCCGCGCGAGACGGTTATTTATGAATTGTCACCAAAAAGCCGGTCAAACGCGTTTGCGTTTTCGGCTTGGCCCAAAGCCACTTTTGTTTGCGCGCCGCTCTTCGGCTTCGCGCGCTTCTTCAATCGCAGCGCGCTGTTTCTTTGCCTTGATTGCAGCCTGAACACTCTGAGTGGCTGGTGTCGTGCTGGTAAAGTTCCAGTCCAGCTTGATTCCGGCGGACCCAACGGACCGCCAGACAATCTGGCCGGAAATCGGCATGTCAAAAGCCGGGATATGAAGGTTGATGCTATCGGTGAGCTGGGTCAAACCATCGGCTTCAACGCGGCATCCGGAGCGCCCGGCGTTGGAAATCACACAGGAGACAAGGCGATTACCACCACTCGACGAAATCTTCGCTGGAATATGTACAGGACGTCGCGCTTCCTTGCGCTTCTCCTGGGCCGGGGTGGCATCAAATTTGAAACTGATTTCCAAAGTGTCCTTCATGACACTCTTTACCCAGCCACGGATTAGCTTCTCGCTATCCCGCTGGCGAAGAGCCACGGAATCATTGAACCGCATAACCTCCGAGGAGCGTACCCGGCAAAAATCTTCACCGAAGTCGAGGATCGTAGCTTCACAGCAATAGAGCGTGCTCAAATCGATGATCAAGACATCGCTTAGAACAGCGCAACTTTCTTGCAGATCATCCAAATCATATCGTTCTGAGATGACGGTCATCGGCCTACCCCTACTTGCTTACAACCGTGTAGCAACCAGAGATAAATCAGACCCTAAAAGTATGGATAAATTTTTAAATTCCCCACGATTTTTTGGCGGAAATCCGGGATTTTAAAAATTGCCCCTACGTTAATTTTGCAACTTACGATACGTCATAAACACTATCAATAGTTGCAGCCTACGCAGGCATCTTTTCCTCAATGGACAAGAAATCTTGCCAAACCAGACGCTTCTCAATCGGGTTGCTGAGAAGAAATTCGGGCTGGTAGGTCGCCATGCACTGGATCGACCTGCCGCCAATCTCAAGAGTCATCCACCCACCGCGAAGTTTTCGAATACTCTCCTGCGCCCCAAGCAGGCTTTTGGCTACAGCGCCGCCGAGCAGGACAATTACATCGGGTTCGACCAATTCAATTTGTCTCAAGATGAACGGTTTGCAGATCTCGCGTTCCTGAGGGGTCGGCGTCCGGTTCCCGGGCGGGCGCCAGGGAACGAAGGTCGTCAAATAGGCAGAGGACCGATCAAGCCCTATGAATTGGAGCATACGTTCCAGCAAGCGTCCATCGGGCCCGACAAATGGCAAGCCTTTCAGATCCTCTTCGCGGCCAGGAGCTTCACCAATCAGCATGACACGGGCATTCGGATTTCCGTCCGCAAAAACCAGGTTCTTGGCGCTGAGTTTCAAATTGCAGCCAGAGAAAGCCTCCAAGCGGGATCTCAGATCGCTGAGCGACGTTGCGGACGACGCCAGAACGCGCGCACTTTCAACAGCTTCCTGATCCGGAATAACCAGTGAAGAACCAAGAACAGGTGCTGTCTTCGCTGTCGTGCTGGGGTTTAAGGGCGCGCCGTTTGGCTGCGATAAGGAGCGTTCGCTCGATCGCGGACCGTCGAGTTGCTGACTGCGTTCATAGGGAACGTTGCCCGGTGCGCCTTGTGAACGGCGCATTGCAGCCTGACTTGCCTGTTGCTCAGACAGCGCAAAGCGGTCGATAGCCTCCTCTTCAAGAAAGCAGTCAACTCCAGACGCTGTATAGAATTCTAGCAGGGCTTCAATTTCGCCCGGCAAAATCTCTGGTGCACTCAAGGCATTATCTCCGAAGAGCATTTTACGGTTGGCGTGCGCAAATAACAATCCGAAATAGCATGATGCCACCTCTCGATAGAACCAAATTCAGTGCCAAAATCTGGTCTTTTTCTCTCTCGCAGTATTCCCATTCGGCATGACCAATGGAAGATAAGTCGCGTTCAATACCATGTGGAACCGCTGTTAAGCCTTGACGGGAGCGCTGAAAATGGGTCATCAGCGGAACAGGGCTTTGGGGTGCGTATTCCTGAACTTCTCTCAAATGGAATAAAACATGTCGTGATTCCGATGTAGTTCCGAGAGCAATCAGGCATCGTTGCCAAACTTAAAATGCATGAGGGAGCACGAAATGTCTGATCAGGACGTACTCGGTGAACGCGAGAGCATGGACGTTGACGTCGTCATCGTTGGTGCAGGCCCTGCGGGTCTTTCTGCCGCTATTCGCCTCAAACAGATAGCCAATGACAAGGGTGAAGACCTCAGTATCGTGGTTCTTGAAAAAGGATCAGAGGTCGGGGCTCACATTCTGTCAGGAGCTGTGATCGACCCGATCGCGCTTGATGAGCTGCTACCGGAATGGCGTGAAGAAGAGACGCCACTGAAAACAGCCGTAACGGATGATCATTTCCTGCTGCTCGGCCCGGCTGGCTCAATTCGCCTTCCGAACTTCATGATGCCGAAACTCATGAACAACCATGGCAACTACATTGTTTCACTTGGAAATGTCTGCCGCTGGCTCGCCGAGAAAGCTGAAGCGCTTGGCGTCGAGATCTATCCGGGCTTTGCAGCTGCAGAAGTGTTGTACGATGACCAGGGCCGCGTTGCAGGTGTTGCAACTGGCGACATGGGAATTGGCCGGGATGGCAAACCCAACGCGATATTTACACGCGGAATGGAACTGCGCGCCAAATACACCCTGATTGGTGAAGGCGCACGCGGTTCGTTGGCAAAGCAGCTCATCGACAAATTCGACCTCGACAAAGACAGCGATGTGGCGAAGTTTGGTATTGGCATCAAGGAACTTTGGCAGGTTGATCCATCCAAGCACAAAGAGGGTCTTGTTCAGCACTCATTCGGCTGGCCTTTGGATCTCAAAACGGGCGGCGGATCGTTCCTGTATCACCTGGAAGACAATCAGGTTGTCGTTGGCTTCGTTGTTCACCTGAACTATGAAAACCCATGGCTGTCGCCCTTCGATGAATTCCAGCGCTTCAAGACACATCCAGCGATCCGCGATGTCTTCGAAGGTGGCAAGCGCATTTCCTATGGCGCTCGCGCAATCACTGAGGGCGGCTACCAGTCGGTTCCAAAAATGTCATTCCCGGGAGGCCTGCTCATCGGCTGTTCTGCCGGTCTGGTCAATGTCCCGCGGATCAAGGGTTCCCACAACGCGATGCTGTCAGGCATGCTGGCTGCAGAAGAAATTGCAGCAGCGCTCGGACGCGGCGAAGAGTATGCCGAGCTTTCCAACTTCGACACAGCTTGGCGCGCCAGCGCAATCGGCAAAGACCTGAAAAAGGTTAGAAACGTCAAACCGCTCTGGTCGAAGTTCGGAACCGTTCTTGGTGTTGCATTGGGTGGATTGGACATGTGGACGAACGAACTGTTCGGCTTTTCGTTCTTCGGCACCATGAAGCATGGCAAAAAGGATTCCGAGTGCCTGAAGCCAGCGAAGGATTGCAAGAAGATCGACTATCCGAAGCCAGACGGTGTGATTTCCTTCGACAAGCTGTCTTCTGTGTTCCTGTCCAACACCAACCATGAAGAGGATCAGCCGATCCACCTGAAGGTTGCGGACGATACTCTGCAGAAACTTTCTGAACACGATGTGTATGCGGGGCCTTCAAACCGCTACTGTCCCGCTGGTGTTTACGAGTGGGTCGAAGAAGGCGAAGAAGCGCCTCGCTTCCAGATCAACTCGCAGAACTGCGTTCACTGCAAAACCTGCGATATCAAGGATCCAAACGGCAATATCACCTGGACTGTTCCAGAAGGGTCCGGCGGCCCGAATTATCCGAACATGTAAAAGTCCACAGCGGCCAAACCCGCAGTAGCTATGAAAACGGCCCTGACATGCAACATGCCAGGGCCGTTTTGATCTGTGGGAACTTCAAAAGGCCTCAGGCCTTCGAGTGTTCTTAAGCTGCAGCAGGCCGACCACCTTGTGAGCGACCGCCATTGCGGCGCTGGCGATTGCCTGCATCTGCCTTCGCACCACCCTTGGGAGCCGCTTTACGAGACTTGTTCCCATTATGGCCACGTGAAGATGATGGTTTGCCACGACCGCCGCTGCGTGCTGGACGAGATGCGCTTTCAGGTGGCACCTCACCACTGACAACCTCAATGCGGTTGCCTGTCAGCTTCTCGATCTGGCGAAGCAGACCGATTTCTTCTGGCGCGCACAATGCAACAGCATCTCCATCAGCGCCAGCACGTGCTGTCCGACCGATACGATGCACATAAGCTTCCGGAACTTCTGGAAGCTCGAAGTTGTAAACGTGGCTTACGCCTGGAATATCAATGCCGCGGGCAGCAACATCTGTCGCTACAAGCACCTTGATTTCGCCTTCGCGCAGCCCCTTGATCGCGCGTTCACGCTGGTTCTGGCTCTTGTTACCGTGGATCGACCCCGCAGAAATACCGCAGGAAACCAGCTTTTTCATCAAACGCTCAGCACCATGTTTAGTGCGGCAGAAGACGAGCGAGATGTCATCAGGACGTTCGCACATCAAGTTGGTCAAAAAGTCCGTCTTGGCCTTTTGGCCCATGAAGTGAACGATCTGCTTGACCTTGTCAGCCGTGCGGCCTGCGGGTGCCACCTCAACGCGAATTGGATCACGCAAGTATGTCTTGGAAAGATCTTCGATCTGACGCGGCATCGTAGCTGAAAACAACAGCGTCTGCCGCTTCTTGGCGACCAGCGAAGCGATTTTGCGCAGCGCATGGATAAATCCGAGATCCAGCATCTGGTCGGCTTCGTCGAGAACGAGGAAACCAGCTGTATCGAGACGAATGGCTTTCCGTTCGACAAGATCCAACAGACGACCAGGTGTGGCGACCAGAATATCTGTACCACGCTCGAGCCGTTTGATCTGACCGTTGATAGAAACACCACCCACCACGTTATTTACACGCAGCGGTGACCCTTTAACGAATGACACCAAATTTTTGGCGATCTGGTTCACCAGTTCGCGTGTTGGCGCAAGAATGAGAGCACGCGTACCGCGTGCAGGTGCCTTGGTGCCCTCAGCCAACAACTTGTCGATCAAAGGGAGGCCGAAGGCCGCTGTTTTACCCGTACCTGTTTGCGCCAGACCCATCAGGTCGTCGCCGTTCAAGATATGCGGGATAGCATCACGTTGAATAGGAGTTGGCTCAGTGTAGCCGTTTGCCAAAATGGCCTTCTGCAGCTGGTCGGAAAGACCAAGCGATGTGAAGTCTGTCAATTTAAAACCTTAGTTGGGAACGCCCGGTCCTGCCTCAAAATACGGACCTTGTCCGATTCCCTTGTTCAAGGAATCGTTCACGAGCGGTGCGGCCTTGGCCGTCTGAACCCCGCGTGAAATGGGAACCGGGAAAATACCTCCAGAGGTGGAAGCGTCACCGTACTTTCCGCTCATCTTTTTCACTCACGTTGCATTTGGAGGCAACTGAGATTGCGCGGGCTGCTCACGCGGCAGCCAAGTTCCGGTGCCTCCGTATCGACTGGGCACGGTCAAATGTCAAGCACTCAATTAGAAACGACCTATTTATAGGTAATAACACTTGTTTCCCTAGAGTTAGGTGCATTTCAACACATCCAAATTAACTGATTTTGAAAAGATTACAGATAAGCTATTTCTCAAAACAAACCCAATCGCCTGAGAAACCCTGTGAAACAAGTCCTCGCAAACATATCGACGTCGAAAAAAGATGCAGCATTTTTTGTGTTCTTGTCGGTAGGCGTATGTGGCGCAGCGATCTACTATGATGCTTATGAGGTGTTCCATCGTTTCCTCGCTGAACATGAAGACTGGGAAATTGACGAGGTCATGGTTGCCCTGCTGTACTTGGGCGTTTCAGGTTACATCTATGCAATACGTCGGCTCATAGAGCTCAAACGAGAGACACGTGACAAAACGCTGGCTGAATCCAGAGCCCGCTGGATTTCATACCATGACTTTCTCACGAAACTTCCGAATAGGCGCTTCCTGGAAGAGCGAGTCCCCGACCTCCTCAAGTCATCATTCGGGCACAGCGAATATATGGTTTTCGCCATTGACCTGGATGGCTTCAAGAGAGTGAACGACCTGATCGGCCACGACGGCGGCGATCAGCTGCTGGTTAACGTGGCAGCACGCCTGACCGAACTGCTGCCGGAGACGATACTTGTTCGTTTGGGGGGGGACGAGTTTCTCGCAGTATCGCCGACTATCCACTGCGATCAGATCGACGATTTCTGCGATCGCGTAATCTCCGCACTCGGCGATCCGATGAAGATATCCGGGATTCATACCGAGGTTGGCGCATCACTTGGATACGCCCGTTTTCCAAACGACGGTCTTTCCTTGAAGGATGTGATCCACTGCGCAGATGCTGCCCTATACGAGGCGAAGAAGCGCGGGCGAAACACCTATCTCGGCTTTACAACCCAGATGAGTGAACAGCTTTCATTGCGGGCCGAAATCGAAGGTCAGTTTCGTGAAGCCCTCGGTAGACGGCAAATTAGGCCTCACTATCAACCTCTCATAGATCTAAACACCGGAAAATTGCGCGGTTTTGAGGCGCTCGCCCGCTGGGATAGTGACAAGTTTGGCCCTGTCTCGCCCGAGGTTTTTGTCGCAATGGCGGAAGACATTGGCCTGATCCTGGAGCTTTCCGAAGTGCTCTTGCGCGAGGCCTGCAAGGATGCTCTTGAATGGCCAAGTGATGTGATCCTCGCCTTCAACATTTCACCGTCGATGGTGATTGATCGTCTTCTTGGCTTTCGTATCATTCGGATCCTGAGCGAGGTCGGCTTGCCACCTCACCGCCTGGAAATCGAAATCACCGAAAGCGCGCTGATCAAGGACGTGGATGTGGCACTTGCCGTTATTCACGAGCTGCGTGCCACAGGTATCCGAATTGCGCTCGACGATTTCGGAACGGGCTATTCCAGCCTTTCCCAGTTGTCAAAGCTGACATTCGACAAGATCAAGATCGATCGCAGTTTTATCGCGGCGCTTGAAACAGATGCCAAGCAGATGAAAATTGTTAAAACCATGATCGCGCTTGGTCGCGGCCTTGATATTTCCATTACTGCAGAGGGCATAGAAGAGCCAAGCCAACTGGCAATACTCAAAGAACTGGGTTGCGGTTATGGCCAGGGTTACCTGTTTGGCAGAGCAGTTCCGGCAGGTGAGGCTCTCACCCTCGCGAACAGTAATCCCGAAAAGATCGAAGAGTACGCTCGCAAGGGTGCCTGACGCCAAAAGGTGAAATCACCAGTCATCCAGCAAAGGTTTACTGGCTTCTTTGCTGTGCTTCTACAGATGCCAGCGCACACATATTGACGATACCCCGTGACGTTACCGACGGGGTCAGAATATGTGCCGGCTTGGCCGCACCCAGCAGGATAGGACCGACGTGCAAAGCCGAAGTGGAGACCTTTAGCAGGTTCAGAGCGATATTGGCTGCATCAAGGCTCGGGAAGAGCAACAAGTTGGCCTCCCCCTTCAATCGGCTGTTTGGCATCACCGTTTCGCGTTGCTCTTCACTCAAGGCAGCGTCGCCATGCATTTCGCCGTCGACTTCGAGCTCCGGACACCGCTTCCAGAGAATATCCAGGGCTGAGCGCATCTTGCGCGAGGATTCTGTCTCGCGAGATCCGAAGTTGGACATTGAAAGCAGTGCTGCCTTTGGCTCTATACCAAAGCGGCGAATTTCCGTGGCAGCCAGCATCGCCATTTCAGCCAGCTCATCCGCAGTCGGGTTTTCCGTCACATATGTATCAGACAGGAAGCGGGCGCCGCCGCTGTTGATCAGCAAGGACATCGCGGACAAATCCTTGACGCCCTCGGCAACGCCGATCAGATGACGAATGTCTCGAAGGTGCTTGATGAAACGCCCTTCCAGGCCGCAAATCATCGCATCTGCATCACCACGGCGGACTGCAAGAGCGGCAATGACAGTGGCGTTCGTCCGCACAACAGTTCGCGCAGCATTCGGCGGCATACCTTTGCGACCCATGCAGGACAGATATTCATCGACATAGTCGCGGTAACGTGGATCATCCTGTGGGTTGATGAAATCAAAATCCTTGCCAGGACGAATTTTCAAACCAAAGCGTTCGCAGCGCGCTTCAATCACGTCAGGACGGCCAACGAGAACAGGCGTTGCCACCTTGTCCTCCATAACCACCTGCGCTGCTCGCAGAACACGTTCGTCTTCGCCTTCAGCAAAAATAACGCGCTTGGGATCCTGGCTCGCAGCACGAATGATCGGTTTCATCACTAGACCGGAGCGGAAGACGAAGCGGTTGAGGACGTCGTTGTAGGCTTCGAAATCGGTGATCGGCCGGGTTGCGACACCGGTCTCCATTGCTGCCTTGGCAACGGCAGGAGCGATCCGCAAGATCAAACGCTGATCGAACGGAGATGGGATCAGGTACTTGGGACCAAACGTTTCGGTTTCACCGCCATAGGCTCTCGCAGCAACATCGGACGGTTCTTCCTTTGCAAGGGCTGCGATGGCCTCAACGGCTGCGAGTTTCATCTCTTCGTTGATGGTTGTCGCCCCAACGTCCAGGGCTCCGCGGAAAATGTAAGGGAAGCAAAGGACGTTGTTGACCTGGTTCGGATAG
>JABXHV010000184.1 GCA_013373445.1 Paracoccaceae bacterium
AAATCGGCTTCCTTGTTTGAAAGATCAGCGTACCTGCGTAACTCTTACCCTAACGACCAAAGTCCGAAGACCCCAGTCCCGCAAGAGCAACGCCGTCCACGCTTCCCTTCCTTCAAATCTTAAATTGTCAAAGAACACTCACCGAAGCGAGGTGCCGACAAAATCTTTTTCGCTCTCACGAGTAGAGCGACTGAAGACTTCGCTTTTGGCGGAATTTTCTGGCGCCGGTCAGTGCCGATTGGCAATGCCGTCGTCGATGGAGGCGGTTATACGCAGCGGCCCCGAAGGAGTCAACACGAATTGTCAAAAAAGATTCACAATCCAAAAAGCCTGTAAATCAACGGTAAGTTATTGAAAAGAAAGAGAGAAGAAACTCAAGAGAACCGCGACCGGACGCGATTGCCGCGCTAAAGTGCATATTTAACCGCTGCCCAGAAATAGGGCAGGTTGGTCTGCTCATTATACACTTGGCTGAAAACCTAAGGAACGCGCGGAAAATCAAAGACAATTAGGACTTTGGTAACACTCTGCTCGCCAGCGATCAGGTGACGAGGCACAGACGTCCATCAGGTCTTTCCGGTCTTAAAGGGGCCCCGCAGTCAAGATCACCGCCAGCTTGGCCGTAAACACATCAACCGGGCATTCTTTAGCGCCTGTGGGAAGGCACCTCCTGCGAAGCAACATATATCCAAAGTGACTTTGAAGCGCTGCCTTACCCTCGACAGGGACCAAAGGAGACCCAATTGAGCGGAACACCCGCCAGCTGCGGCAGCGCTTTAGACCCGCATGTGGGTCAATTACATGTTCCGCCCCATTGATGCCGCATATGTTCTTCATTTTGCGCCAAAAGCAGGGGCTGTCGATTGACCTTTGGGTCTGGATCAGCATTTATGCGTAACGAATTGTTAAGGTTTCAGGTTTTCCGCAATGCATCTCGGGTCATTCCAGTCCCAGCACATCAAAGCTATTGATCTTGGTGACGAGGCTCCCCTTGTCATTCAAGACGACATGAGCGTGCTTCCGGATCGGCGGAGCGTATCACTGCGATGGCTAAGCGGAACCATCTTGACCGGCGTTACTTCCATCGTCCTGATGGGCGGAGCCCTTGTCGCTGCGCTTGACGGACAGTACAGCGTTTCGGCCGCGACAGCGCCCAACGCCAAGTCCGCCAACTCTGACATCTTGGATCAGGGCATTGCGACAGGCAAAGGCGACAAGATCCTGTTGCCGGCAGCAGAGTACTCCAAGAAACAGACAATTCCGGTCAACGTGGTGACGCGCGAGGGCAGCCGGGAGCACATCAAGGTCAGAAACTACACTTTGGTGACCTCAAGCCTGGCAACAAGAAAGAATGCCAAGCTCGCCACCCAAATTCCAGCCTTCAATCCCCTGAACATGTTTTCCGACACCCAGGCTGTGTCTGAAAAATTGACCCCGCAAAGTCTCTATTCAGATTCCATATATGGCGCCAAGGTGCAGGGTGAGATCACCATCGCGCTGTCAAAATTCCCGACAGACAGTCCGCTTATTTCAAATACGGGCGGTCCGAGCGAAGAAGACGTGGAGCGCACCGTACGCGAGACAGCTCGCTTTCTTGTTGTGACACCCAGCGCCGCGGACACTCAGACATTGGTCGATCCGGCGCGATTTGATTTCAACTTAGCCCGCCAATCCGAGTTTGAACGCCTTGCTGTGCGGATCACGCCGGAGAACGTGTCTTTTGTCTCAAAGCGCGGCGATGAAAACCGTCTTGCCGGAATGGATGAGAAGATCGTGCCGATCGCGGCTGAAACAGAGATCATGGATGCACTGCTCGACAATGATGCGACCGAAGCAGAAGCCGCGGCCATTCAGGACGCAATGAGCAAGAACTTCGGCATCGACCGTTTGCAGCAGGGCAATCGCCTGCGTCTGGCATACTCACAAACCCCTGGTGGTCGCCTCAGACCAGAACGGGTATCGATCTATTCAGACACAGTGCACAAGGCGACCGTCGCGCTGTCAGACTCAGGCACCTATGTTTCGGCCACCGCTCCAACCACCTTCCTGGCAGATGCCTTTGCTGAAGCAGATCGCATTTCCTACGGTGGACAAACACCCGTTCTTTATACGAGCCTTTATCAAACGGCTTTGGAACAGGGGATTTCCTCTACACTCATTGATGAGTTGATCCGGATCTTCGCCTTCGACGTCGACTTCAACGCCCGCGTCCAACCAGGGGATTCGCTAGAAGTCTTCTACGCCGAAAGCGAAAACGCCCAGGCCAATGAAATTCTCTATGCAGCCTTGAACACGGGCGCCAGCAATCGCAGGTTTTACCGGTTCCATACACCGGACGACGGCGAACTCGATTTTTACGATGGCAATGGTCAGAGCGCCAATAAGTTCCTGATGCGTAAGCCAGTCTCCGACGGGCAGTTCCGATCAGGCTTCGGCATGCGCCGCCACCCAATCCTCAAATACCGCAAGATGCACACCGGTGTTGACTGGGCTGCCAAACGCGGCACTCCGATCATGGCCGCTGGTAATGGTGTGATCAAGAAAGCCGGCTGGAGCTCCAGCTATGGACGCCGTATCGAGCTCTCCCACGCCAACGGATACACAACGACCTACAACCACATGACAGCCTTTGCCAAAGGCATTACCGAAGGCATGCGCGTCAGCCAGGGGCAGATCATCGGTTACGTCGGCTCTACTGGCCTGTCGACCGGCCCGCACCTCCACTATGAAGTCATGGTCAACAACCGTTATGTCGACCCAATGCGGATCCGTTTGCCGAGAGGCCGTATCCTTGATGGCGAAATGCTCGACAAATTTGAGGCTGAAAGAGCCCGTATCGACTCGCTGCTTGAGCGCGGCAGGCGTCCATCTCTCATCGCCACAGCCCAGCAATAGGCGAGAAATAAAAGCCTTCAAAACCAATAACAAACAGTCCTAAAACGACAAAAAGGCCGGGAGATATCCCGGCCTTTTCTTATGCTCACTGGAACAGATGACGTTACGCGGCTTGCGCCTTTGCCTCACCAACCGTGAACGTCAACGCACCATCCAGGACGCCGACAGTCACCTTGTGACCGTCCATGATCTCACCACCAAGCAAACGCTCAGCCAATGGATCTTGAACATCCTTCTGAATGACCCGCTTGAGGGGACGTGCGCCGTAAGCTGGGTCATAGCCTTTGTTCGCCAGCCAGTTCACGGCATCCTCATCCAAAACAAGCTCAATCTTTCGATCCGCCAGCAACTGCTGGACACGCTCGATCTGGATCTTGACGATCGCCGCCATCTGATTGCGCTGCAAACGATGGAACAGGACGATCTCGTCGAGCCGGTTCAGGAACTCGGGACGGAAATGCGAGCGCACAACCGACATCACCGGTTCGCGAACAGCGTCACTGTCTTGACCATCAGGCTGTTCCACAAGGAACTCTGCTCCAAGGTTGGAGGTCATGATGATCAATGTGTTGCGGAAATCCACGGTTCGACCTTGTCCATCGGTCAAACGGCCATCATCGAGCACCTGCAGCAGCACATTGAAGACATCCGAGTGCGCCTTTTCGACCTCATCGAGCAAGATCACCTGATAAGGACGCCGCCGCACGGCTTCCGTTAAGGCACCACCCTCCTCATATCCGACATATCCAGGAGGTGCACCGATCAACCGCGCAACGGAATGTTTTTCCATATACTCGGACATATCAACGCGCACCATTGCGGTTTCATCGTCAAAGAGGAAGCTCGCCAATGCCTTGGTTAGCTCGGTCTTCCCGACACCGGTTGGGCCCAGGAACATGAAAGATCCGATGGGACGGTTCGGGTCCTGAAGCCCTGCCCTGGCACGGCGAACGGCTGTCGAAACAGCTTCCACGGCCTCAGCCTGGCCGACCACCCGGTCTGTCAAGACTGCTTCCATGCGAAGCAATTTGTCGCGCTCACCTTCCAGCATCCGATCGACCGGAATACCGGTCCACTTGGAAACAACCTGGGCGATGTGAGAAGAAGAGACAGCTTCATCCACCATCGGCGCACCTGTGGCTTCCACATCTTCAGCATCAGACAGCTTGCGCTCCAGATCCGGAATAACGCCATAGGCAAGCTCACCGGCTTTCGCCAAATCCCCGCCGCGCTGCGCAATCTCGAGATCAATACGCGCCTGATCAAGTTTTTCCTTGATCTTCTGTTCCTGGTTCAGCTTGTCCTTTTCGCCCATCCAGCGTTGCGTCAGAAGATCCGCTTCTTCTGTGAGTTCAGACAACTCGCCTTCCAGACGGCTCAACCGATCTGCGGTGGCTGGATCTTCCTCATTCAAAAGTGCTTCACGCTCGATCTTCAGCTGAATGATCCGCCGATCCAGTTCATCGAGTTCTTCAGGTTTTGAATCCACCTGCATCCGAAGACGGCTTGCGGCCTCATCAACCAGATCGATAGCCTTGTCGGGCAAGAAGCGATCCGTGATGTAACGGTTGGAAAGATTGGCAGCTGATACGATCGCAGAATCCGTAATTCGGACACCGTGGTGCAATTCGTATTTATCCTTGATACCACGCAAGATGGAGACAGTGTCTTCAACTGTTGGTTCGCTAACGAAGACCGGCTGAAAACGACGTGCAAGTGCAGCATCTTTTTCGACATGCTTGCGATACTCATCAAGTGTCGTGGCACCAATGCAATGCAACTCGCCTCGTGCAAGCGCCGGCTTCAGCAAATTGGATGCATCCATCGCACCATCGCCTTTGCCCGCACCCACCAAGGTGTGCATTTCATCGATAAACAGAATGATGCCACCCGCAGCAGCTTCAACTTCCGAAAGAACCGCCTTGAGGCGCTCTTCGAACTCACCGCGGTACTTTGCACCTGCAATCAACGAGCCCATATCAAGCGACAAGAGTTGCTTGTCCTTGAGAGATTCAGGCACATCACCATTGACGATACGCAAGGCTAGACCTTCAGCAATCGCTGTTTTACCAACACCTGGTT
>JABXHV010000049.1 GCA_013373445.1 Paracoccaceae bacterium
CTCGTGCTCGTGCTCGTGCTCGTGCTCGTGCTCGTGCTCGTGCTCGTGCTCGTGCTCGTGCTCGTCGCCGTCGTGATCATGATGATCATCGTCTTCGCCGAATTCTTCCTTTTCGCGGAAGTTCAGCGTCTCGATGCCCGGCGCTTCAATCAGCTCGACGATCGTCGCTTTGTCGCCGAGGGCTTCAAGCGGCTTTTCAAGCGTGCTTTCCAGCGCTTCTCCAACCCAAAAGATGATGTCGGCATCTTGAAGCATGCGGGCCTGCGACGGCTTGAGGGAAAAGCCATGCGGTGAAGCGGAGCCGTCAATAACAATGCCTGCAGTTCCAAGATCACCCATAACGCTCTGAACCAGCGAGTGGACAGGCTTGATGGTCGCAACAACATTTGGCGCAGCTTCTGCCGCGGAAAACGTTGTGATCATCGTTGCAAGCATGAGGCCGCCTTTGAGGAGAGGGCGAGTACGCTGTGCCAGGTTTTTAGTGCATGGGTGCATTACATAAAACTCCAGACGTAATGTTATAACATGCCACCAGCTAGCATGCTGTTTTTGATGTTTCAAGGATAGAATGGTGTTTGGGGAAAGATTCTGACCGAGTGCTCAAAGGCATCTGTCGAACGCAAAGTCAGATGCATGAATGCGATCCTCTTGCCGCATTGCGACGAACGTTCTAGGAAGAAGCGCCTTCAATCAAGAGAGTATGCCGTGTTCGAGTTCGACGTTTCGATGATTTTGCTTGCCGTCGTAGCATGCGGTTTGGGCGGCATATTGAAAGGGGCAACGGGGGCAGGGGCGCCCATTATTGGTGTGCCCGTATTGGCCGCATTGGTCGACGTTCAGTTTGCGGTCGCAGTCTATATTGTGCCGAACCTTGCCACCAACGTTTGGCAAATCTGGCAATTTCGCTCAGATCTGAAAGACCGCGCCTTCCTTCTGCTGTTCGCCGGGATGGCGATTATTGGCGGTCTGTTTGGCACTTATTTGCTGGTCGGGCTGCCGTCAGACGTCTTGATGCTCGCGATGGCGTTGGTGGTCCTGTTTTACGTTCTGTTCCGGATCTTCAATCCGCAGTGGACCCTGAGCAAACCAATGGCTTTGCGTCTCGCAGGACCTGCCGGGTTCATCGGCGGTGTGCTGCAAGGATCAACGGGGCTGTCGGCACCCGCCAGCCTGACCTTCCTGAATGCAGTCAGACTCCCGCGCGGCCAGTTCATCGCGACGATTTCACTGTTTTTCTGCACCTTGTCGTTGGCGCAATTCGCCGGGTTGCTGTCTTACGGAGTTCTGGGAACAGAGAAATTGGTACTCGGGTTGATCGCAACTCTGGCGACGCTTGCATTCATGCCGGTGGGAGATTGGCTGGCCCGTCAACTCAGCCGGGAAGTATTTGATCGTTTGATCCTCGGACTTCTTCTGGTTCTGGCCCTCAAGACACTTGCCGACGTGTTTCTCTGATAGCTCCAAGCCGTTACTTGAACCTTTGAGCATCTGTGACCTATTATGAAGCTGGTGGAATTATCTGCTACCCGCGCCTTTGCTCCTTCCAAGATATAGAAGAACAGACCATGTTTTCCTCCTCCGCATGGGCTCCCGAGACGGCTCCTCAGCGCGTCGAAGATGTCCTGAAACGTATTGCCAACGATCCCTTGACAGATGCGGTTTTCATCAAACCGCTGCCGGAGCGCGCTCGCACCCAGGCAAAAGCAGCTGCATCCAAGACAGGTCCGCTTTCAGGTGCATTGATCAGCATCAAGGCCTTGTTTGATCTGAAAGGGGAAGTCTCTACGGCCGGTTCCCCGCTCTTGATCAATAATCCGCCGGCAAGCGAAGATGCACCTTGCATTGCAAACCTCGACGCTGCAGGTGGGGTGTTTGTCGGCATCTCGAACGAACCGCAGCTGTCTTACTCCGGTCTGGGGCAAAACCCTTCATTCGGTACGCCCAAGAATGCTCTAGATCCTGCGCGCGTTCCAGGCGGCTCATCCAGTGGGGCCGCGGTGTCTGTTGCCTTGGGTCTGTGTGATATTGCGATCGGCAGCGACACGGGCGGATCGATCCGGCTGCCCGCAGCTTTTAACGGTATTGTCGGCTTTAAACCAACACAGGCGTCGGTCTCTCGCAAAGGCGGCGTTGCGTTGTCCCAAACACTGGACAGCTTTGGGCCTTTGGCAAAATCTGTCTCCGACTGTGAACTGGCATGGCAGATCATGGCGGGCCGCGATGTCATCCCATGCGAGGCAGCACTCGCAAACCTGCAGGTCGCCAGCAACTATGGCTTTGACGATCTTCAACCAATCGTGCGCGACGGGTTTGAAGCGCTTCTATCAGCATTGCGTGAAGCCAAAGTTCCGGTCCGCGAAAAGGATCTAAGCTGTATGGATATCTACGCAAACATCGAAAGGTGGCAGATCTCTGCAGTTGAAGGCCGGGCCCTGTTCGAAGAACAGTTTCAGTCACAAAAGGAACTTTTCGATCCCAAGGTTTATGCGCGCTTCGCACGCGCCGACAATTTGAGTGCCGTCGATTACCGCCGCACCGTAAATCTTCGGGAAGAGTTGGTCGAAGCCTTTTCCCAGGAGCTTGGCGATGGGTTCGTGATCCTTCCAACATCTCCGGCATTGGCACCCGATCTGTCTGTTCTGGACGACCCTGACGAGTTCAACACAGCCAACATGCGAGCCTCTCGAAACACCGCCTTTGGCAATATTGCGGATGCATGCGGTTTGGCGCTTCCCTTCAAGTTTAACGGAGAGGTTCTGAGCCTGATGGTTCTTGGTCCGAAGGGGCAGGACGCAAAGCTTTTGGCCTGCGGCAAGGCGCTTGAGCCGATCCTGGCGGGTCTTTGATCATACTGGATTTGCAACATGCGGCCTTGCCCGTCTAACAACAGAAGCATATGGTTCGCCAAACCCTCCCTGTAGCGAGCCGCTACATCATTTCATAGGATATACAAATGAGCACGATTACTCGTCTTGATTCTGGCCCTCGCATGAGCCAGGCCGTGGTCAATAACGGTACAATCTACCTGGCTGGTCAAGTTGGAACGGCTGATGCAAGCATCACCGAACAGACCCAGGATATCTTGAAGAAAATCGATGCTCTTCTGGAGCGCACCGGCTCAGACAAGCATCACATGCTTCAGGCTGTCATCTGGTTGAGCGACATGAAGCATTTTGCTGAAATGAACGCTGTTTGGGATGCGTGGGTCGAAGAAGGCAGCACACCTGCACGTGCATGTGGCGAAGCAAAGCTTGCCACACCGTCTTTCGACGTTGAAATCATCGTAACGGCAGCCGTCAAGGGTTAACGTTCACGTGCCATCCGGCACCAATTAAAAAAGGCGCTGCGATTGCAGCGCCTTTTTTTGTCTTTGTTTCAAAGATCTTACGAAGGATCGCGTGCGATCTGCCACCCGGCCCAGGACTGGGTAACCGGCATAATTTCCAGAGAATTGATGTTGAGGTGCTTGGGCTGTGTCGCAATCCAGAAAATGGTGTTTGCGATATCTTCCGGTTGGATCGCGTTGGTGCCCTTGTAGAGCGCGTCATAGGCTTCCTGGTTGCCGCCTGTGCGCACCAACGTAAATTCACTTTCGCACAAACCTGGCTCGATGGATGTCACCCGTACGCCCTTGCCATGAAGGTCAGAGCGCAGGCCGAGTGAAAACTGGCGCACGAACGCTTTTGTACCGCAATAGACATTGCCGCCCGGATACAGCCAATTGGCTGCAATGGACGAGAGGTTCACGACGATCCCTTTCGAGGAAATCAACGTTGGCATGAGAATGTCTGTAATGGTCACCAAACCTGTGATGTTGGTGTCGATCATCGTCTTCCAGTCAGACAGATTGGTGTCGGGGACTGTGCCCGTACCAAGAGCCAGCCCTGCATTGTTCACCAGGGCATCAATGGTTTTGAAGGCGTCCGGCAGGCTCTCGATGGCCGTTCGGGTGGCCGCTTCGTCGGTTATATCAAAGGCAAGCCCATGGAAACTGTCGCCCAGCTCACCCTTCAATTGTTCAAGGCGCTCTGCGCGGCGCCCGGTGCCTATGACCTTCCAGCCGTTCTTGGCAAAAAGACGTGCGGTGGCGGCGCCGAAACCGGCTGTGGCGCCAGTGATGAGGACTGTTCCCGTCATTGGGGTCTCCTGAGTTCGTATGATGTCGGTACACTAGGCAATTTGATCACCTTCTCAATAGCTGTCGCAGTGCACAAGGGGGCTGGAGCCCTTGAATATCGATCGTGGCCCCATGAGTGCAGCGTGTGAGAAAAGTGAAACTGAGCAGAGTGGAGATTGATGAAGAAGCAAAACACCTGTCGCGCGCTATGCCATGAGACTGGTGAGCACCTTGGCAATGATCGCTATGCCCTGCGGGATTTTCTCAACTTCAATGGCTCCGAAGCCGAGCCGAACATAGTTGTCGCTGCCTTCTTCTTTGGAAAAATGAATGCCGCCTGCCTCCAGAATGACACCTTGCTTGCTGCATTCCCGTGCGAGCTCCAGTGCCGAAACACCATGGGGAAGCGCGAGCCACAATCCGGAGCCCCCCGTCGTCGGTGTGACATCACACATGGGCAATTGAATTTCGGTTTCCCGAAACATTACCTTCCATTTCTGAGCCAACTGTCGACGCTGGCGGCGGATATGAGTGTCGAAATGACCTTCGGCGAGAAACAGCGCAAAAGCGCGTTGATCCTGTGATGGTGGATGTCGGTACATCAGACGCCGAAGTGCCCGCAACTCCGCAATGATCCCTGGGTGTGCGGCAATAAAGCCGAGCCTCAGGCCCGGAAACAAGGGTTTGGAAAGGCTGCCGATATGGATCACCCGGCCAGACCGGTCAAAACTCTTGAGAGCCGGGCGCTGCGCTCCGATGAAGTTCAGCTCATGCTCATAGTTGTCTTCCATGATCAGAAAATCATGGGTTTCGGCCGCCGCAATGAGGCTCACTCGGCGTTCCAGGCTCATGGTGACATTGGTTGGGGCCTGGTGCCCAGGCGTTACATAGACAAGCTTCGCGCCCTTGAGGTCATCACTAACGCGCATTCCGTTTGAATCAATACGGTGAGTATGAATATCAGCGCCCATGGAGTTGAAGATATTGCGCGCATCAGCGTATCCGGGCTCTTCCATATCAACCCGTGAGCCGGGTTTTACAAACAGTTGCGCCGCCAGAAAAATGGCATTTTGCGCCCCGATCGTGATCAGCAGACTGTCTGGATCGGCGCGAAACCCGCGTTGGGGCAGGATGCGTCTGATAATTTGATCGATCAACATCGGGTCATCGCGATCAAACAGGTCAGACATCCATTTCGGTGCATGTTGCGCCGTGCCGGCGAGGCGAAGGCAGTCACGCCAGCGGGCTACCGATGTCTTGTCGGGCTGTGGTTGCCCATAGATGAACGGATATTCGAATTCGACCCAGTTTGCCGGCTTTTCGATATTTCGCTGCACCGTGTAGCGGTAGTCGACGTGCTCATCCAGATTAAACGGCCGTGCAGGATGGGGCAGGCTGTCCTTGAGCTTGGCATCCTGGCGCACATTAAGTTGTTCGCGAATAGTTCTTTCGTTGATGAAGTAACCACGCCTGCTAATTGGCTGCAGATAACCATCTTCAGTCAGCCGCTCATAGACAAGTGCAATTGTATTGCGTGAAACCTTGAGGGTTTGCGCCAACACACGGGTTGCAGGCAGCGGTTCGTGCAACGGCCATACACCGGCAAGAATGGCTTCGATCAGCCGTTCCTGGATCTGGTGCTGGAGCCTGCGGCTTGGGTCAAAGGGCGTTGAGAAAAAGGTCTCTAGCATGTTGTTTTTCTTCAGACTTTCTTACTCGAATTTTCCGCTTCCTGTTTCCGTATTGTCACCTTAGCGGCTTAAAATGAAAAGACAATTCTCGCCTTTGGCTCCATAGATTTCAGTCTCTGGCTCTAAAGCGGGTTTGTGCATCGCAATAGAGTTTTATTCATGGCGTTACTGACAGCCGAGGCAGTTAAATGACCTCAATATAAATCTGCTGTTTCGTCGACAATTTTCAACCAGCCGGATTGTCCGGTCGGTGATAGGGGAAAGCAATATGCGTAATTCCAAACAGCTTGAACTGAGCCGTCGTAGCTTCGTTAAAACAACTGCTGCTGCAGCCGCGGGCCTTGCAATGCCAGCAGTCGTGAGCTCCTCCGTGCTCGCTTCTTCAGGCGAAATCAACATCATGATGTGGTCTGACTACCTTCCAGAAAGCTTTGTAAAAGGCTTTACCGACAAGACCGGCATCAAGCTCAACTTCACTGGCATCGGTTCAAACGAAGAGATCATCAACAAGCTCAAGGCCACCAATGGCGAAGGCTTCGACATTGTATCTCCTACCGTGAACCGCAACCTCTTGTGGGCTGAACTCGGCCTGCTGCAGCCATTCGAAATGTCCCGTGTTCCATTGGAAAAAGTAAACCCGGCAATGGCTTTGGGTGAAACGCACTGGAACTTCGGCGGCAAGGGCGTTTTCTGGCTTCCTCATATCTGGGGTACAGAAGGCATCGCATGGCGCACAGACGCGTTTACACCTGCGGGCGAATTCCCGAGCTACTACGACGTTTGGGACGAAGCAAACGCCGGCAAGACTATGGGACGTGGTCACTCCATGCTTCTCGGTCTTGGTCTTGGTCTTGAGGGTCGCGGTGAGCTGGAGCCTGGCTCCATGTGGGCTGCCTATGAGACCCCAGAAAAGATGGACGAAGTTTGGTCCAAAGTCGTTGAAGTCGCGATCGCCAAGAAGGGCAACATCAAACTGATCTGGAACGATGCGGA
>JABXHV010000046.1 GCA_013373445.1 Paracoccaceae bacterium
AGGTCCGCCCCTTGCAGGTCCGCCCCTTGCAGGTCCGCCCCTTTTAGTCTCGCCCATTGCAGATCCGCGCTAGTCAGGTCCACTGCTTCCAATTGGGCCGAATCGAGGATAGCACCGTGTAAATTGGCGCCCGCCAGATCCAGTCCCGGCAAAAAGGCCTCCTCCAGATTTGCACCTTGAAAGTTACGGCCCTTGAAGTCTTCTGCCCGCAGGCTTTCCAAGAGTGCTCCGCGCTGGGTCTCAAACGCCTCAATCGCAGCCCTCCAGTCCTGATCCTTAGAGAATTCGGACCGCGCGGTCTTGTTGAACCTGGCCTTGAACTCCTCCAGAGCCTCGGCACGCGGCAGCCAGGTCTTCGGCCGTTCGACAAGCTCTGCACGGTAAAGGTTGGCTGAGTAGAGCCAGCTTCGGCGTCCGGGGGCATAAATGGGCTCATCAGCTTGGTAAGCATCTTCCGCCTCCTCGCTCGCCCACGCAGGAACCGGCACGTCAATCATCCAGACGATTCTCGACAAGCCCGCTGTCAAGACCGTGGCTAGCATAACAACCGATGCACACACGGATGCGATCAACAGGAAAGGATAAAACAGGGTTGCGGAACGCCCTTCGCCATTTTTTAGTCTGCGCCAGCGCAAGAGAAAACTCAGGCTTCCGCCGAGAATGGACACGCACAGCAGCAGGCCAATCCAGGAGGTTAAAAGCAGATTATGCGGCGGAAAACTGCGCCACCAGAAGGCAGATAGAACAATTGGCCCTGCGGCCCAGAGGAATATGAAGGACACCGACCGGGTGAGCCAGCCGAACGCTCGTCCTTGCGCGCCTGGCTTCAAAAGAATGGCTGCATCCGCGACCATCCATGGAAAGACCGCGTCATCCAGCGCAACCCCGTTTGGCAATTGCCCTGGCAAGTCGCCCAGCGCCCGCCAGAGCTTCAAGAGATACAGATGCAAATAGGTATAAAGACCCAGGATCAAGACCGGTGTGACAGCAAAGAAAGACGTTACCGGCACCTGAAAGTTGATCACCGGAAGGGTCAACCCGGCGCCATAGGTGAAATAGTCCCGGTCCTGAACACCGGCCACCGCGATGGTAGAAAACAGCAACAACAGGATCAGGGAAAACCACGTCGCCCGGGCATTTTTCGAGATCTCCGCCACATGATCAAGCTTGCGTTTCATATCCGCCGGAATATTGGCAGTCTCAGGCTTTGGGCCTTCCGGCGGCTTGCGCCGTGTCACCTGATTGCTCCAGTCCCTCGCCATCCGTCCCTCTTGCGCGATACTCAAACCCGACCGTCAGATTATCGTAGGTTTTAAAGAGACGATCTCGCAACTTTATTCTGCAATCAATCAAACAGTTCTATGGCTGTAGTTTTCAACCTGATGGGATCGGCTAAAAACCGCAAAAGAGCGCTGCCTTTCTGCACCGCAGTTGCAAGACAGCGCCCGCAGCAGAAACAGGAAATGTCAGAAAACCGTATTGCTCGGGACTCGCAGCGGCATTCGGCCCCTGTCCGGCTCCGGCCCTGGCCGCCTCATGCCGATAGACCACCGACGCAGAAATGGCGATCCACCATCAAAGCTAGGTGCCAGATTTCAAGTGCCAGATTTCAGGTATCAGCCAGACAGGAAATCGGCGGCGACGCGCATATCGCGCAAGGGACGAACCAGCTCAATCGATTTGGTGTAAAGCGGATGCGCCTTATAGGCTGCAAGCTGGGCTTCGTCCTCAAATTCCCCGTAGACGATGAAATCTGGTCCGTCCGGGCTGATCCGGTCAGTTTGAAAGTTGCGCCCGATTTCAAGACAGATGCAATCAGGGATCCCGGTCAAGAGACTTAAACCGTCGAACACGGCCTCCCTATGCTCTGGAGCCTTGGCGGAGAAAAACACAACGTGCCGGATCATGAAGAAGGATCTTTTTAAAGCAAGAGTTTGAAGCTGAGGACGAGCGGGTTCTCGCAAGCACCACCGGCCCTGTCAATCAGAAAAATACGCCCAAGCCCCCCTGCCCTAACCGGCGTTCCCAGCGCGTTTGGCTTCCTGATGCTGGTCCTCGACGAGGCCCACCTTCCAGTAGCCCGAGATATAGGCCGCCTTTTTGTCGAGCTGCTTCTCGTTGTGCAGATAGTCGCGGATCGCGCGAATGGCGCCGCTCTCCCCCGCGATGCACGTCTGGATCGCGCCTTGCGGAAAATCGAGGGTTTTCATGAAATCCAGTTGTGCCGTGGAAGAAACATGCGGGTCGGGCAACAACAGCCAATGAATGTCCACACCCTCGGGAGCATCAATCACCTGTCGGTCTTCTGCGCTTTGAACCTCAAAGACAGCAACCCCTTTGGCTTCACGCGGCATGGCCTCCAACGCAGCCGCCGCAACCGGAAGCGCCGACATGTCCGCAGCCACCAGATACCAATCGGCATAAAACGTCTCCAGCTTGACAGGTCCCGGTCCCATAAACAGCAGGAAGTCACCGGGCTTGGCCGACTGCGCCCAGCGCGTTGCTGGCCCTTCAGCCCCGTGCGCAACGAAGTCGATGTCCATCTCAAGAGTGTCACGACGGAAGGCACGCACCGTGTAGGTCCGAATGTCATGGACCTTTTGTTTCGGACGGCCTTCAGCGTAGGTTGCCCTGAAACTTTCGAGCGACTCGCCAGGTTTTGGAAATATCAGCTTGCAATGGGCGCCTTCCTGCCCGTCCGCGAAATCTTTGAGCCACTCACCGGTCAAGGTCACGCGGACCATGTGTGGGGTCAGATAGGAAGCAGAGGTAACCGTAAGAAGACGCGGCAGAGGTCGGGGAGCACCAGTCATTTTGAACCCTCTTTAATATGAGTATTATATTCAAGTATAATTTTCAAATAGCATCCCGCCAATGATATTTAAAGGGAGACCGGATAAAAATAGTTTCCTGAAATTCTCTCCTTGACGGGATTTTCATTTTCCATCATAAGAGATCGAACCGTACGGTACGGTACAAATTCGGAATATCACCGCCAAATGAGTGTCATCCGAAATCATTGGAAACGCCGGGGCACAGCGCCCTCAGAAGATCAATTCGCAAGCCATGTCCCTAGCTGTTCACGAGTCAGAATACACCAACACCGAATTCACGCCGCGCCAGCAAGCGGTGCTCGAGTGCGCACTTGGGCTTCTCGTCGCTGGCGGCGAAAAGGCACTGACAACAGCCGGGCTGGCGCGCAATGCCAATTGCTCGAAAGAGAGTCTCTACAAGTGGTTTGGTGACCGCGACGGCCTGCTCGCAGCAGTCGTCGCCTATCAGGCAAGCAAGGTTCACTTCCCTCCTGAAGGTGGTGCAACGGCCGATACGGAAACCTTTCGCCAGCATCTGAACGCCTTCGCCACAGAGTTGCTGGCCGTGCTTTTCGGTGAGACCTCTGTCGCTCTGAACCGACTGTCGATTGGTCAGTCCAACAAGGACGACAACAGGCTCGGTCAGCTGCTGTTGCAGCGTGGCAAATACATGATTTCCGCCAAGGCGCGCTCGCTTCTCGAAGCTGGCCGTCATCGCGGCTACCTGAAATTCGACGACGCGGAAGAAGCCTATCAGGTCCTTTACGGGCTGGCTGTTCGCGACGTCCACATCCGTTTGCTTCTGGGTGACAAGGCCCGCCCGGAAGAACACGACCTTGAAAGCCAGGCCGAATTAGCGGTTCAACGCTTTTACAAGTTGTTTGGCACCTGACGCCAATCAATTACGACTATCAAAACAACGGAAGCTGGAACAAAACCGGCCCCGGAGACGAAAAGGGAAAACCAATGCGTGTTTATTATGATCGCGACGCTGATCTGAATTTGATCAAGTCCAAGAAGGTTCTGATCATCGGTTACGGTTCACAGGGCCGCGCACATGCCATGAACCTCAAGGATTCTGGTGCAACCGACGTCGCAATCGCTCTGCGTGCCGGCTCCACCACAGCTCTCAAGGCCGAAGCAGATGGCTTCAAGGTCATGACTGTTGCTGAAGGTGCTGCATGGGCAGACCTGATGATGATGGCAACGCCTGATGAGCTGCAGTCAGACATCTACAAAGAGCACATTGCCGACAACATCCGTGACGGCGCAGCCATCGCGTTTGCCCATGGCCTCAACGTTCACTTCGGCCTGATTGAGCCAAAGTCCACTGTTGACGTTCTCATGGTTGCACCAAAGGGCCCAGGCCACACCGTGCGCGGCGAATACGTCAAGGGCGGCGGCGTGCCTTGCCTGATCGCTGTTCACCAGGACGCATCCGGCAATGCTCATGACCTTGGCCTGTCTTACGCATGTGGCGTTGGCGGCGGTCGTTCAGGCATCATCGAAACCACTTTCCAGGAGGAATGTGAAACCGACCTCTTCGGTGAACAGGCTGTTCTGTGCGGTGGTCTCGTGGAACTGATCCGCGCTGGCTTCGAAACACTTGTTGAAGGCGGCTACGCCCCTGAAATGGCATACTTCGAGTGCTTGCACGAAGTGAAGCTCATCGTTGACCTCATCTATGAAGGCGGTATCGCCAACATGAACTACTCCATCTCCAACACGGCAGAATGGGGTGAGTATGTCACTGGTCCACGCATCGTCACCGAAGAGACCAAGGCTGAAATGAAGCGCGTGCTGACAGACATTCAGACAGGCAAGTTCACATCTGATTGGATGCAGGAATACCGTGCTGGCGGTGCAAAGTTCAAGGCAACCCGTCGCCTGAACGACCGTCACCAGATCGAAGAAGTTGGCGAAAAGCTCCGCGGCATGATGCCTTGGATCAAGTCCAACGCTCTGGTCGACAAAACCAAAAACTAAAACCTGCCAGCATTAGGCTGAGCCAAACCATTATCCCTCGCATAGGCCTTTGGGCCATCGCGAGGGATCAGGTCTGACACCACCGCCAACGCGGCGATCCGATGAAGATCAGACCAGTTTGGCCCTCGTCAAATCTGAACACCTCACATCTGTTTTTTGCGGATGGAATGGCATCAGATCTTCAAAGCTGAACTTTCAACAAAAAGGCCTGTCCACTTGCGCAGGCCTTTTTGAATATTTCTGCAATGTGGTAAAGTATTAGAAACTTTCCTATGCGTATTTTCACGTATAAACTTCAAGAATCATTTTTCATAACACCTCGGAACCCACGCGTTTTCTGATGGATAAATTTTCCCTACTCACCGTGACTGCCTTGATTCTGGGTGTCTTCGGAATCGCTTTCATGACCGCATCGCATCAGATACGGCATGGAAACTACTGGCGTTCCTGGACGATTGCCAATTTCATCACCAGCGGTGCCGAGGTATGCTTCGTCTTTGAAGCCCACATGCCAGTCGTGCTGATCTATTTTCTCCCAAATGCCCTGCTGATTATTGCGTTTACATTTTATGTTCATGGGTCACGTCAGTTCTGCGACAAGAAAACAGGCAAAGCACGTACACTCCTTCCCCTGCCCATTTTTCTGGTTGTCTGTACCTACAGCTATCTGCAGTCAGACTATTCGATAATTTACACGGTCACGAACATCATTTTAACGATACAGGCGTTTGACACGGCACTCGAATATTGGCGTGAACGCAAGGATGGTCTCACATCTCGCTATGGCCTCCTGTTTGCTTTTTCCTTGATGGGCGCCTCATTTTTCTCGCGTATTTTTCAGGGTCTATCGCTCGACGAAGAAATGTCTCCAGGCCTGATAGATGACACCATGCTGACGGTCCATCTGTTGGCAGCCCTGATCGTCACGACCACCGCAGGCGCTTTTGCACTAGCCCTAGCATTTGAAAAACAAGCATCCGATCACCGCGAGGCCTCAATCAGAGACCCTCTGACAGGTGCCTACAATCGGCGGGAGTTCAAGAAGCGGCTGAACGATCTGTTGGACTTGCCGAACAGGCCACCATTTGCACTGGTTCTGTTCGACTTGGATCACTTCAAGTCAATCAATGATCAGTTCGGTCACTCGGCCGGAGATGAAGTGCTTCAGGCCTGCAGCGACGTCATGCAATGGCATTTGCGTGAAGCTGACATCTTTGCCAGGGTCGGAGGCGAAGAATTCTACGCACTCTTGCCAGATGTCGATCGTACGACGGCGTTTGAGATTTCAGAAAAGATCCGTAAGACCATTTCAGAGATGCGGATCGACTGTATTCCGGACCACAGACAGATTACACTCTCGGCAGGCCTTTACCATGGTACAGGCGAGAATGAAGACTACGAGAAAGTGCTAAAGCTGGCAGACGAGGCTCTTTATGTTTCCAAGAAAGCCGGACGCAACCAGATTTCAGTGGTCAATCACGCCGCTTAGGGTTGCGGTTGCTTTTCAGAAGCTTGCATCGAGCAATTGCGTGACCTGTTTGTCACGCGCCGCCTCGCTTTGACCGCCCATAACGACAACCAGACGACGTTTTCCGCCGCGCCGTGCCGTCGACACCAGATTGTAGCCGGACGCTCGCGTATATCCCGTCTTCAGGCCGTCGACACCAAAAACCTTGCCCAACAGGTTGTTGGTGGTTTTGAAACTCCGTCCCCGAAACTTGAAACTCTTCGCGCGGAACATCGATGCATACTGCGGAAACCTAAGTTTCAAAGACCTACCCAGCACAGCCATGTCTCGGGCGGTCGTTACCTGCCGTGTATCAGGAAGCCCGCTCGCATTGTAATAAAGCGTGCGCTTGAGCCCCAAGCTTCGGGCTTTGGCGGTCATGCGTCGCGCAAACTCGGCTTCACTGCCGGCAAGGTTTTCCGCAATCACGATTGCCACATCATTAGCAGATTTGACCGCCAGCGCCTCAGCGGCTTCTCGCGCCGTAATTGTCTCCCCTTCCCGCAATCCGATCTTGGAGGGAGGCTGGCGGGCAGCATTTGCAGACACTGTGAAGTCGCTCGACAAGCTCGTTCGTCCTGCGGCGATGTCCTCGAACAGAAGGTACAGTGTCATCATTTTGGTCAGGGACGCCGGATATCTTAGTTCATCAGCCTGATAAGAGGCCAACTCCCGTCCGCTGGATAGATCCATAACAAACTCGGAATAGCCTCGGACAATGCCATGAGTAACCGGCTTGTCAGCAACTTGTTGCAGTTCAGTTTTTTTCTCAGCAACTGCAGCAACTGTGCTCGGGTCCGTCTGCGGCTTGACGCTTTGGCACGCAGGTAGAACCGCCAGCAGGACAGATGCGAGAACTACACCCAGACAGGAACGAGACCGACCCAACATTTAAAGTATCACGCCTTCAACTTGTAACCCGTGCGGAAAATCCAGTGAATGATCCCAAGGCTTACGAAAAGAAACAACAATGTCATGCCCAGCGAGATCGCCACCCCAACATCTGCCTGTCCGTAAAAGCTCCAACGGAAGCCGGAGATCAAATAAACGACCGGGTTCAGATAGGTTACTTTTTGCCAAAGCTCCGGCAGCATTGAAATGGAATAAAAGCTGCCACCAAGGAACGACAATGGTGTCACGATCAGCAACGGTACGAACTGTAATTGCTCGAAATTCTCCGCCCAGATCCCGATGATGAAACCGAACAGCGAGAAGCTCACAGCCGTCAGAACAAAAAAGGCGATCATCCAGAACGGGTGCTGAATTTGCAAATCAACAAAGAAGCTCGCTGTGATGAAAATGATCACACCGATCAAGATTGCCTTGGTCGCTGCAGCACCAACAAACGCAATGGTGAACTCGAAGAACGACATCGGCGCCGACAACAATTCGTAGATCGTTCCGGTGAACCGCGGGAAATATATCCCATAAGCCGCGTTTGAAAGGCTCTGCGTCATCAACGACATCATGATAAGCCCCGGCACAATAAAGGCACCGTAGGACACACCGTTGATCTCCGAAATTCGCGAACCGATAGCCGCCCCAAAGACGACAAAATACAATACAGTCGAGATCACCGGCGAGACGACCGATTGCATGATCGTGCGGCCTGTGCGTGCCATTTCACTTAAATAGATTGCCTGGATTGCCCGAAGGTTCATGCTTCTGCCTTTACAAGGTCAACGAAAATATCTTCCAGCGAGCTTTGGCTGGTGTTCAAGTCACGGAATTGAATACCCGCGGCACTGACATCCCGAAGCAAGTTCGGAATATCTGAGTCTTTTGCCTGGTCGTAATAATAGATGATCTGCTGCCCTTCATCTGCGAGCAACAAATCATAATGTTTAAGGGCATCGGGAAGTGCTTCAAGCGGCTCACTCAGCTCAACGACCAGCTTCTTGCGACCAAGTTTGGCCATCAGGGCCTTCTTTTCCTCGACAAGAATGATCTGACCATTGTTGATGACGCCAACGCGATCAGCCATCTCTTCAGCTTCTCCGATGTAATGTGTCGTCAAGATAATGGTCACGCCGCGGTCACGCAGGCTGCCCACGATGCGCCACATGTCACGTCGCAGTTCAACGTCCACGCCTGCAGTCGGCTCGTCCAGAAACAGAACACGTGGTTCATGCGCCAGCGCCTTGGCCACCAGGACACGTCTTTTCATGCCTCCCGACAGCGCCATCATCGCGTTGTCCTTCTTGTCCCAAAGGCTGAGCTCACGAAGGATGGTTTCAATCAGGTCCGGATTCTTTGGCAGACCAAAAAGGCCTCGGCTCAGACTGACCGTGTCATAGACTTTTTCGAAGGGTGCTGTCGGAATCTCCTGAGGAACCAGACCAACCAGTCTGCGCGCCTCCCGATAGTCATCCTGAATATCAAAGCCACCGATACGGATCTCACCGGATGTCGGCTTTGCCAGACTGCACAGCGTGCTGATCAAGGTCGTCTTGCCAGCCCCGTTTGGTCCCAGCAGAGCGAAAACTTCGCCTTCTTCAATCTCTAGTGAAAGGTTCTTGAGAGCCTGAAAGCCACTGTCATAAAACTTGTCCAGTGACTTTACGGAAATTATTGGAGCCATGGGGCGTTGATATCCACCTAATCAAAACAGAAGCTGCGAGGAGTGCCGGAAATACTTCCCGTCTTATAGGACCGATGACACTTGTTTGCCCAGTATCACAGGTCGCTTTTGAAACCAAAGCCGTTTGCGAGCATAATCAGTTGAGAACCGTTTACGCTCAAGAAACAGTCCGTTCCTCGATCCCGGGCTGCACACCAACGGGACAAGCCCTATCTTGTAAATCAAGGATTGAAGAAAGGCCACCATATGTCCATACGTCCAGTTACCCATATCGGAGGAACACAGCCCACTCTTGAAGGAGCGGGTGTACGCCTCGACCGTGTCTTCGGTTTCCAGGACCCGGAGATGCTCGACCCTTTCCTGCTGCTCGATGATTTCCGCAATGAACGCCCCGAAGACTATCTTGCCGGTTTTCCCTGGCATCCGCACCGAGGCATTGAAACCATCACTTATGTGCTTGCAGGCACCGTCGAACATGGTGACAGTCTCGGCAACACCGGCAATCTCGGCGCAGGTGATGTGCAATGGATGACGGCCGGAAGCGGCATCATGCACCAGGAGATGCCGAAAGGTGATCCGAATGGCCGCATGCATGGTTTTCAGCTTTGGGCAAACTTGCCCTCATCTCTCAAAATGACCGCGCCACGTTATCAGGACGTTGAATCCAAAGAGATACCGGTCGAAGTCGATGATGACGGCACTGCAGCCCGCATCATTTGCGGCTCTTTTTGGGGCAAATCTGGACCGGTGGACGGGATTGCTGCCGAACCGCAATACCTTGATATCTCCGTGCCACCAGGTCGCAAGAAAGTCTTCAAGGTCGACACATACAAGCAGACCTTTGCCTACATTTTCGAAGGTTCCGGCAAATTCGAAGGCGCTTCCAATCCCTTTGGCGTACTGACAGAAAAAGAGTTTGGCGGCGAAGAACTGAAGCTGCGCGATCAGACAGGCGACAGAACACTTGTTGTCTTTGGCACAGGCGATGAGGTTGTCGTTCATGCAGGAGAAAACGGAATTCGTTTCCTGCTGGTTTCCGGTGCACCGATCAAGGAGCCCGTTGCCTGGCACGGTCCAATTGTCATGAACACCCAAGCCGAGCTAATGCAGGCCGTCAGTGAGTTGCGGTCAGGAACGTTCATCCGTTGACCAAAAGCCCTTCTCCCTCGAGCCGCATGGATTATGTTGGCCGAGGGAGAAGGATAGCCGTCAGGCCGCCCACTATTTTGGCACCATCTTGTTCCTGTCAAAACCAGCTGCTACCAACTGACCCCGTCACACCTTTCAATCGTCCGATCCACCTTTGAACCGTTGATGGAACCTCATGGCTGCCGCTCCAACACTGACACTACACCCAGAGCTGCACGAATTACGTGCCTGCAATCTGCATTTTGCCAAGGGCAAGACCTGGGACTTTGAAACGGAAAATCAGCAAACCATCGCAGATCATTGGCAACGCGAAACTGCCAAAAATCCGAACATGTGGAACGGACGCCAGGTCAAGCTTGTCGACTACGGGTTTGAAAACGGCATCTTGACCGGCGAATGCGTTGAAACCTCTTTTGCTGCCTATTTGACATGGCGTGATCTGGGGGCCCCGGACAAAAAGGCAGGCAACTTGTTTGGGTCTGCTCTGTTGCGCAGCAGGGACGGAGCCTTGCTTTTCGGCGTGATGGCAGACACCACCGCAAATGCGGGCAAGATATATCCTCCCGGGGGCAACCTGGACTTGTCGGACATCCGCGACGACGGCACGATCGACATGGATCGATCGACATACAGGGAACTGGAGGAGGAAACGGGACTGACACGCCAGGATGTCGTTCCACGTGAGCGTTTCATAGTCTTTGACGGCGTGCGCATCAGCGCAACAATTCTGATGGATGTCGCTATCGATGCCGATCAGCTGCGCCAGCAAATCCTCGATTTTTCCTTCGCCAGCGAAGAACAGGAAATTGCGGATATCAGAATTCTGCGTTCGTATGCAGACCTGAAGGATCCAATGCTGGTGCCTTATGCGAAAAAACTGGCGAAGCACATACTGCCTTCATAGGGCAAACATATGCTCCGGTTACAGTCTCTTAACCAGAACTTCCAATATGTGGGTGGTCATTACTGCCCGCACATGTAACCTTCAGCAGGACTGAATGCGGATAAATCTATTTCGGGAGCAATTCTTTATGGGTCGACGTTACGTAATCCTGGACGTTTTCACAAATAAAGTGCTTACCGGCAATCCATTGGCCGTCGTGCTCGACGCGGAAGGCCTTGACGACACACAAATGCAGACCATCGCAGCCGAACTAAACCTGTCTGAAACTGTATTTGTATTTCCGCCGGAAAACCCTGGCCATTCTGCCACGATCCGCATTTTTACACCAAAGACTGAGCTCCCCTTTGCCGGTCACCCGACGGTCGGTACCGCAATTCTGCTCGCCAACGAACGCTTTGGTGATGTCGACAACGAACAAGATGCCATGGTCGTCCTGAAAGAAAACATCGGGGCTGTTCGCTGCGCTGTCATCTTGAAGAAAAATGCTGCCGCCTTCGCGGAATTCGACGTACCGGTTCTTCCTTCACCTGCAGGACCAACTTGCGACAAGGAATTGATTGCAGACGCGCTTGGCCTTGATCCCACGGACATCGGTTTTGAAAATCACGTACCGTCCAGATACCAGGTCGGACCTGCATTCGACTTCATTCCCCTCAAGGACCTTGACGCGCTCGAGCGTGCCAAAGCCAACATGTCCCGCTGGGACAAGGTGTTTGGCGAAAACGGCGGCGGAGAAGTCTATGTCTATTGCCGCGAAACACGCGCCCATGACAGTGCGTTTCAGGCAAGGCTCTTCGCCCCCTCCTTGGGAATAACGGAAGATCCAGCAACTGGAGCTGCAGCCGCTGCCTTTGCAGCAGCCGTCTTTCATTTTGACAAGCTTCCCAATGGGACACATTTCATACGTATTGAACAGGGTTTTGTCATGGGACGACCATCCCTGATCGACGTTGAAATCGATGTCGAAGCCAAAAAGCTTCACGCTGTGAGAATTGGCGGACAGGCCGTTATTGTCGCACGCGGAGAACTCTTCGTCTGATAAAGCCCTGATCCGGCTTGCCTTTATCATTTCCCCACCCTAGCCTTTGAACCAAACGCTGGAACAAACGGCGTCAAAACACTTTGGGAGGTGTCATGAGTGTAGAAGGTAAAGTCGTGCTCGTAACCGGGGCAAGCTCCGGTATCGGGCGCATCACCGCACAAACAATGTTGAATGCTGGTGCGAAGGTCGTCTTGACCGGCCGCAGAGCGGAAAAGCTCAATGAAGCGGCACAACTGGCAAAACCAGGTGCGAGTCTTTGCGTCCCATGTGACATCTCAAAGGCAGAAGACGTCGATCGCCTTTATGATGCCATCGATGAAACCTTCGGCCGCCTCGATGTTGTCTTCAACAACGCAGGCAACAATGTGCCCGCCGCAACCATTGATGAAATCAGCATCGATGATTGGCTAAAAGTTCTGAACGTCAATCTACATGGTGCATTTCTGGTGGCGCGGCGCGCCTTCGCGATGATGCGACACCAAACTCCTCAAGGCGGCCGGATCATCAACAACGGCTCCATTTCAGCCCATATGCCGCGACCAGGTTCTGCACCCTATACAGCAACCAAACACG
>JABXHV010000154.1 GCA_013373445.1 Paracoccaceae bacterium
CCTTCTTCAAGGTGCAGATGCCGCTGATCATTCCTGGTGTTGTGTCAGGAGCTCTGTTTGCGTTCATCACCTCGTTCGATGAAGTGGTGGTCGTCTTGTTCCTTGGTTCTGCAGGACAAAAAACGCTTCCGTGGCAAATGTTTACCGGCCTGCGAGAACAGATCTCACCGACTATTCTCGCCGTGGCGTCGTTGATGGTGTTCATCTCCATCTGCCTGCTCACAGTTCTTGAACTGTTGCGCCGCCGCTCCGAACGCCTGAGAGGCCTGTCTCCGGGCTAAGGACAAGTTCGCTGCATTCAGCAATGTTCCGATGGCGGCACGCCAGCCATCGGGTGGAGAGATCGATGATCTTTCCCGGCAGCAAGACATTACAGGATAGGCCTGGCGGGCCAGCTTCTTGAATGAAGCTGGCCCGCTTTTTTTATAGAAACTGATCCGAGGATTGAAATGATGTCAAAGGATATGATCAGAACCTACGAAATGAACAACGGTGAGAAAGCCTTCTCTCCCTTTTCCGCAGCTGAAATGGACTCACGGCAAAACAAGCTTCGAGCGATCATGGCCGAGCGCCAGATCGACGCTTGTCTGTTCACCTCGTATCACAACATCTGTTATTTCTCCGGGTTCGTTTATTGCTACTTCGGTCGCAAATATGGCTTTCTGGTCACCGAGAGCGAGGCAACCACGATTGCCGCTGGGATCGATGGCGGTCAACCGTGGCGACGCACACATGGCGACACCTTGATCTACACCGACTGGCGCCGTGACAACTATTTCTTCGCGCTTCAACAGTTGCTCAACAAGCCAAATGCGTCCGTCAAGCGGATCGGCATCGAGTTCGATCATGTTTCTCTTGATCTAAAGAAGCAGTTGGAAGACGCCCTACCCGGCGTCGAGTTGGTTGATATCGCATTCGACGCGATGGCACAGCGCACAATCAAAAGCGCCGAAGAACATGCCCTCATCCGCGAAGGCGCGCGCGTTGGTGATATCGGCGGTCAGGCGGTTTACGACGCCGTCCAAGCAGGCGTCAGAGAGCATGAAGTCGCCATTGCTTCAACCAATGCGATGATCCGTGAAATTGCAAAGAGTTTTCCCGCGGTTGAACTAATGGACACCTGGACCTGGTTCCAATCGGGCATCAACACCGATGGTGCGCATAACCCGGTGACCAACAAGCTTGTTGAAGCCGGTGACATTTTGAGCCTCAATTGTTTCCCGATGATCTTCGGGTACTACACGGCGCTTGAGCGCACGCTGTTCTGTGAGCATGTCAGCGATGAAGCCTTGAGGCTTTGGGAGATCAATGTGGAAGTTCACGAAGCCGGTCTGGAGCTCATCAAACCCGGTGCCCGCTGCTGCGACATTGCATCAACACTTAATGAGATCTACCGCAGCCACGACCTCCTGCAATATCGCAGTTTCGGCTATGGCCATTCCTTCGGCGTTCTATCGCATTACTATGGCCGCGAAGCCTCCGTTGAATTGCGCGAAGATGTCGAAACAGTTCTGGAGCCGGGTATGGTTGTGTCCATGGAGCCAATGATCATGTTGCCCGACGGTTTGCCGGGTGCCGGCGGTTACCGCGAGCACGACATTCTGATTGTCGGAGAAAACGGCGCTGAGAACATCACCAAGTTCCCCTATGGCCCGGAGCACAACATCGTCCCCAAGCGCTGAGCCGACCCAGTTACCAGATCTGAAACACCGGAACGTACTTTCCGGCATTCCTTCAGTTCAGCAAAAAGGCCGCAGATATTGCGGCCTTTTCATTCTTTGAGGTGCGTTTTACGCTTCCGATCAATCGCCGGCAGGTGCCAAAGCCCCGCTGTTGCCAAACGCTCCACCAAAGGCCGATGGGCTCTTTGGCTTACTAAAGGTCTCCGCAGCACCGCCTTCGGCTTCTTGAGCTTTGCGCTGTGCTTCGATCTTCTTGCGCTGCTCTTCACGCAGGATGCGCTGACGTTCCAGCTTCTCATCCAGAATACCCTGGGTACAGACCGAGCTGTCGTACTGGGCACCCTGATAGACCGTGTATCCAATCGCAGCGAGCAGGATCATCAAGACAGCCGCTGGATGGACAAGCACCTTGAGAACCGGATTGCCGTAGATCCGTGAACGGGAAGCCGTTCCTGTCCGTATAACCTCTGCCCGGCGCGTATGAGCCTCATGAACCATCGCACCGACCAAGGTGATGCCAATGATGATCACTGCCAAAGCCGAGAGTGATGGATCAGTTCCAAGGCGTACCTTGGAGGCCAGCGCCGTCGTGAAGGTGTTGCCGGAAAGAATCGTGAACACAGTGGTGTTGTAGTTCTCGAAGGAGGCAAGCAACGTCAGGAAAGCCGCAGATCCGATTGCCGGACTCAGGAATGGCAACATGATCTTCCGGAAGGCTTGGCCAGGTGTCGCCCCCAGATCAAGCGCAGCTTCCGTCAATGTTGGGTCAAAACGCTGAAGTCGCGCAATGAACACCAACATGGCGTAGGCGGAGATGAAGGTCACCTGACCAGCCATCGTCAGGAACATGCCATTGAAGAAGAGCGAGTCATAACCAGCTCCGACCCCTCGCCCCATGGCTCCCCAGAAGACAATTGTCGAAATACCCAGAACAACGCCAGGGATCAGGATCGGAACAATCAGGACCGTATAAAGCGTTGCACGCAGTTTCGGACCAAGTTCCGAGAGCGCCAGCGCCCCGGCAAGGCCCAGTGGCACGCCAATGAACATGACACCAATACCGATGATCACCGAATTGCCAAGGCCTTCCATCAAGCGGTCATTGTTGATCAGAACCGAAAACCAGTCGGTCGTGAAACATTCCCACGGCGTGATCCTTGGAAATGAGGAGGAGTTGAACGCCGTGATCACCATGATGATCAAGGGACCGAACAGGAAGGTGTAGAAAAGAAGCGAATACGCCGCTGCGAAGAAGCCGCCGCCAGTTCCCTTATTCATCGACCGATCTCCCCGATTGATACCTTGAAGACACGCATCATCATCATCACAAATGCGATGCAGACGAGAAGGAGAACAACCGCATAGGCCGAACCACGCTGCCAGTTGGCTGACTGGTTAAACCACTGATAGATCAACTGCGTGAACCAGAGGTTTGAGGGGCCACCCAAAATTTGAGGGGCCGCCAGAGCTCCGGCTGTCAGCATGAAGACCATGGTTGAGCCAGAGGCAATACCAGGCTTGGCGATGGGCAGGACAACGCGCCAATGCACACGCCACCAGCTTGCCCCCATATCTCTTGCAGCCTCGATCTGGTTTCGGTCCAGCGCTTCCACCGCATTGAAAATCGGGAAGATCATCAACAGGATGTATGCGTAGGTCAGACCCGAGTAGAGCGCAACGTCGGCACGAATGAAGTCGATCGGGGTGTCCCAGAGGCCCATATTCATGCCGATCCCGTTGACCATACCGGTCGCGCCAAACAGGACGCGGAAGGCAAAGGCCCGCAAGATCTCATTGACCCAGAAAGGCACGATCAGGCCAATCACCATCAGGCGTGCAGATACGCCGGTGGCCGAATGCGCGAGGATATAGGCAATCGGATAGCAGATGATCACGTCAATAATTGTAACGAAGAGCGCCGCGACCAGCGTCTTGAGCAAGATACCCATGTCCAGATAGTTGACGGTGTTGTCATTGCCCTGGAAGAAGTACTTGTAGTTATCGAGCGTATAGACGTCGTTTGGTCCGCCGATTTGGGAGGCCGGCAGGTTGAACCGAAGCGAATAGTCGAACATCGCCACCTGCGGCATGATGATCAGGAACACTGTCCAGACCAGCACAGACACGGCGACAAATGTGGCAACACCCGTCCCGTATTTCTGAGTGAAGGCGTTAAATGTCTCTTTGATTGCATTCATGGGTCATGCTCCCGCCAGCGGGCCGTAAGGAAGCACGATTGCATTTTCGGGTTCGAACCCGACCGTGACAGCCGAACCGTTCAAATTGTCGGTTGACGACCCGGTATTGACGCGGCTTACGCGCAGATCGATGTCATTTGCACCGACAAAGAGGTGACGCGCATTGCCCTCGAATTCCTC
>JABXHV010000025.1 GCA_013373445.1 Paracoccaceae bacterium
AGGCGGCTTCCGGGTGATTGGTCAAATAGATCGTCGCTTCTTCGATCGCTGCAAGAAACTGGCTGAAACGGGGATCGTCCGTCTTATCCTTGTGAACGACATAGATCAGCTCATCGAAAATCGGAATGCCATGTTCTTCCGGGTAGAAAGCCATTCCCTTTTTGCCTTCAAGTTCAAGCTGGGTCAGCTCAAAATTACGATAGCCCCCGATCACAGCGTCAACCTGGCCAGACAACAGGGCAGGTGTGAGCGCAAAATTCACGTTGATCAGTTCAACATCGTCAAAGCCAAGCTCAACTTCCTTCAGCATTTCGCCAAGCATGGCATCTTCAAAGCCGGATACTGAAAAGCCAACTTTCTTGCCCTTAAGATCCGCAAGCGTTTTGATCGGACCGTCCTCAAGCACAATAAGTGCGTTCAGCGGTGTGGCAACCAACGTCCCGATGCGTGTGACCGGCAGACCTGCATCCACTTCGACGTGATGGGTTTGCTGATAGGAAATCGCAATATCCCCCTGCCCTGCAGCCACGAGTTTCGGAGGCATCGCCGGGTCGGCAGGCTCGATAATTTCAACATCGAGACCATATTTTTCAAAAAGACCATTCGCCTTGGCAACCATGATTGGTGCGTGATCTGGGTTAGCATACCAATCCAGAAGCAGTGTCAGCTTGTCATTGGCATGAGCCGGAACAGCGATGAAAACGCCGATACCAAGAAAAAGTCGAACAAGGAACTTCATTAAGTCCTCCACTAGAGTTTATTGATCTTCATCAACCCAGAAAACCAGGCGACGTGTTAGATAATCGACGACAAGGCGCAAGCTCAGCACCATCAGGGCAAGCAAAGCCAATGCCGCAAACATGATGTCGGTCTGCAAGCGTGCATTGCTTTGAAGCATGATGAATGCGAGCCCCCCTTTCGCTCCCACCCATTCGCCAACAATAGCGCCAATAGGAGCAAAGACGGCCGCGATCCGGATCCCGGACGACAGGGCAGGAAGCGCCGCCGGTATCCGGAAAACAGTCAACTCCTGCCATCTGGAAACGCGGTAGAGCCGGGCCAGATCGATCAGACCTGGCTCTGTCCGACGCAGTCCGTCGTAAAACGATGAGGTCACACTGAAAAAGATGATCAGTACAGCCATCACGATTTTCGAAGCGAGCCCGAAGCCGAGCCAAAGCACCAAGATTGGAGCAATCGCAAAAACCGGAAGTGCCTGCGTGGTCAAGACAATTGGAAGCAGGACCTGCCTGAGCCAACTAGATGACCACAAAGAGACAGCGACGAGCGAACCAACGACAACGCCGAAGATGAAGCCCAGCAACGTCTCTTGCGCTGTAATTGCGGCGTGCTCAAACAGGAACTCATACCGTGTTTGAAACGCAACGAGCACTGCGCGAGGACTTGGCAACATGTAGGAGGGAATTTCGAACCAGCTCACCAAGGCTTGCCACACGCCACCGAAGGCGAGTACACCAAAGCAAAACTTCACAAGCTTGGACAATAGCCTATTGCTCACGGTCTTGCCTCATCGATGGAAGGCGAAGACAGCAGCCCCAAAAAGAGAGCTTGGCAATATGGATGTCACCTTCTTCAAGAAGGTGTTCAGACATTTTCATACAGGATCTCCTGCTCTCGGCATGACCGAAAAACATTATGGAGACCCGGGATTTGGCTAAGGATTCCGTCCCTTCGCCGGCATGACCCGGATCAGGTTCTAAGGGTTCGGCTTGCGCCATCTCAGCTCAAAAGAGCACCCCTCGGACCAAAGACAATATGTGACAACAGCTGCCAAAAGGCAAGCCAGCAGGTTGAAGAAGTTGTCCTAGCTCGCATTCCAGGCAGCAATAGCCTGCTCAACGAGCTTCATACCTTCACTGCCCTTTTCCAGGGTCAGAATACCTCTGCGACCGTTGCTGTACAGCATCGGAATATCAATCCAACCACGGTCTCTAAGAAGTGCGATATTACGCTCTGCTTCACTCGTAATGTTGGAAAGCGCAATCCAGAAATACCCTGGTGAAACCTTCACGGAGGCCCCGATCAAGGCATCGCCGCGCGCTTCTTCCGTCGGCTTCATTACAAGGCCTGGCACGTTCACCACATCGCCAGCCGCAAACCCTTCAGGGAAATCATACTTGATCTCCACAAGGTGGCTGGCCGGCAAAGACTTGTCATCGTTCTGCTTGATCCGAACGGACACACTAACGTCACGCTCAGGCACAACAACATCTGCAACAAGGATCTTTTGATCAACGCCGGACAAATTTGTTTCATCCAAGAGCTTCCAACTGACAGTCCCTTGAACTGCAGTCCCAGCGCTGTTGGTTTCATCGCCTTCTTCGTAAAGGATGGATCTGAGCTCGCCTGATGTATCGGCAGTGTTATCCGAAACTGGCAACCCACCAGCATCAGGCGTAACCGAAGAAATCGCGCTGCTCTCTGATGTCGTATCTTCTGTCACCGTCTCGGCAGGGGCGTCATCAGGAGTCTCTGAATCGACAGGTGCTCCGGGCGTAATAACCGTTGTAGCGACAGGACGATAGTCATCCGGAGCAGCCTCTTCGGCTCCGCCTACTCCCGGCACCCGATCTTCAATCTTAGTGGCTGCGGCAGAATCATCTTCTCCGACAACTGTCGGCGTGGTGATAGTCGGTTCGATACGCTCCAAACCAACCAATTCGCCACTATCTTCTCCAGGGCTCGTAGCCATAAGCTCTGCCACGGTATCCTTTTGGGAATAAAGAACGCCCGCGATTCCGAAGACGATCAGGATAAGCAACCCGACCAGAGCAATCGGCAAAATAGGAATACGGCGTTTAGAGTCTTGATCGGCGAAACCAGAGCTATCGGCTTCACGATCCGCCCCGCCCAACTCGCTGCCAGAGAAGCTGGAGAATTTTTGATCCCCAACGGACGAAACAGGTCCAGCGCTGGCAGCTGGCGTTTCGCTTGCCTCAACAGAAGTCTTGACCGTTCCGAAATCACCACCTTCAGCGCTTTTGGTAGCTCCGCCATAGGAGGCCGGTTTGGCAGGCGGAAACCCACTGCTGGGCGCTGAAGCGCGCGAATGGGTAGAAGAGTCGGCGTACGGGACAAATGCGTCAGTCGACGTTCTCGGTTCAAATGTCTTGCTATCACCGAACAATGAACGGCCACTCGCCGCCGCTGGCGCGGAAGGAGCAGGACTCGTAGTAGAACGAGGCGCGGGGGCAGCCGGATGCGTAGCACCCGAGGAAATCGGCGATGAAGGAACCGGAGGGGCCGGAAATGACGTAGACCGCGCAGACGCAGGCCCGCCAGATGGCGAAGACGGCTGCGACGACAGACCAAGACTTTCACGTGCTGCTTCAGCTTCAACCTTGCGGATAGCTTCTTCGAGACGGAGCTGCTCCGCAGTAATTTCAGAAGGAGACAGCGGCGGCTCATAAGCCTTCAGTTGCTTGACGATTGCAGTACGTGCACGGCTGTAGACGCCACGACGCGCAGCACCGTTATTTTCCGGCAAGGCCCCAACTGTTTTTTTCAATATGGAGTAATAATCAGCCATTTTCCCGCCTGTTGGCATCCAGCCAATTCAAAACGCGTCTCCCTGCCCAAAGGCATATACCATAGTTGAACCTAAGCGAAGACTTTGAGATATGACATCTCCATCCGCATTCAACGATATAAAAAACTTTGGAGAAACTATAAGTCGACAATGAGACGAAGAGCACCGGCCAAGCCAATTTATGACCTGGTCGGTGCTGAAGAGCTTTTGGGCGATAGCATAGGAAATCAGTCAAAAGATCCTATACTTCAATCCCTTAGTCTTGGAACGGGTTTTGAACCAGGATCGTATCATCCCGCTCCGGACTGGTTGAGAGCAGCGCGACTGGTGCGCCGATAAGTTCCTCTACGTGACGAACATACTTGATCGCCTGGGCAGGAAGGTCGGCCCAAGTGCGCGCACCTTCTGTGGATTCTTTCCAGCCTGGCAAAGTTTCGTAGATTGGAACAACTCGTTCTTGAGCCCCTTGAGATGCAGGCAAATAATCGATTCGCTCACCATCCAGCTCATAGCCAACGCAAATCTTGATTTCATCAAGACCATCAAGCACATCCAGCTTGGTCAATGCGATACCACTGATACCTGAAGTGCAAACCGTTTGACGCACCAGGACCGCATCAAACCAACCACAACGACGCTGACGTCCGGTCACAGTTCCAAATTCATGGCCACGTGTTCCGAGGAACTCGCCAACTTCATTCTTCTGCTCGGTCGGGAAAGGTCCCTCACCAACACGCGTCGTGTAAGCCTTGGTAATGCCCAGAACGTAATCAATGCTGCTCGGACCCAAACCACAACCGGTCGCCGCTTGGCCTGCCACGGTGTTGGAAGATGTCACGAACGGATACGTTCCGTGGTCGATATCCAGAAGAGCGCCCTGTGCGCCTTCAAACAGCAAGCGCTTGCCTTCCTTACGGCTCTGGTCAAGCAGCTTCCAGACAATATCCATATAAGGAAGAACCTTGTCGGCAACGCTCTTCAATTCCTCGAAAATCACATCTGCAGAGATCTCAGGCTCACCAAGACCACGGCGCAGGGCATTGTGATGCGTCAGCAAACGGTCGATTTTGTTAGGCAGCGTCGACAGATTCTTCAAATCCATCAGACGAATGGCGCGCCGTCCGACCTTGTCTTCATATGCAGGGCCAATGCCACGTTTCGTCGTGCCGATACGTGTTCCTTCAGTAGAAGATTCGCGCAAAGCATCGAGCTCGCGGTGCAGGGAAAGGATCAGCGTAGCATTTTCAGCAATACGTAGGTTGTCAGGCGTGACGACAACACCTTGGGCAGCAAGCCGCTCGACCTCGCCCACAAGCGCGTGCGGATCAAGAACCACGCCGTTACCGATTACAGACAGTTTGCCGCCGCGCACAACACCGGAGGGCAGCAAAGACAATTTATAGCTGACACCATCAATGACGAGAGTGTGTCCGGCGTTGTGACCACCTTGAAAACGAACGATGACATCGGCTTGTTCGGACAGCCAGTCGACGATCTTGCCTTTGCCTTCGTCTCCCCATTGAGACCCAACGACAACAACATTGGCCATGGATTTTACGCCCTCCTGAAGCGGCAGCTCATGCGCCGAGGAAAGATGGGCGCATATCAAGCGTTCCCCGAACAGGGTGTTCGAGGCAAACGCGGCGGACTATAGCCAACCGAAGACGACTTTTCGAGCCCTGAAAGCAGGTTTTTTAATTAAGTTCGCTAAGCTTTTCAGATTGCAGCCTTTTGCACCGCAAAAGCCCAGTCCAACCACTGAGTCAGCACTGCCAAATCAGCTTCTTCGACGGTAGCACCTGTCCAGATCCTGAGACCCGCGGGCGCATCACGGTGCGAACCAATATCATAGGCGACACCTTCTGCCTCCAACAACGCAGCGACACCCTTTGCAAAGCGTGACTGGGCCTCATCATCAAGCGCGAGAACCTCTGGATCGACAATCTTGAGACATACAGATGTGTTTGAGACTGTTTCCGGTTTCTCGGCAAGAAACGCCACCCAAGGCGTGCGCTCAACCCATTTCGCCAAACACTGAAGGTTTGTATCCGCGCGCGCCAAGAGCGCGTTACGCCCCCCCACCGACTTCGACCACTTCAATGCATCGAGATAATCTTCAACACAAAGCATACTTGGTGTGTTGATCGTCTCCCCCTTGAAGATGCCCTCGATCAACTTTCCGTCTTTGGTCAAACGGAAGATTTTTGGCATGGGCCAATCAGGCGTATAGCTTTCCAGGCGCTCAACGGCACGCGGGCTCAAAACGAGCATTCCATGCGCTGCTTCCCCACCTAGAGCCTTTTGCCAAGAGAAGGTAACGACATCCAGCTTTGTGAAATCCATATCCTGAGCAAACGCAGCAGAAGTGGCATCACAGATCGCAAGCCCTTCGCGATCTGCAGGAATCCAATCGGCATTTGGCACACGCACACCAGCCGTGGTGCCATTCCAGGTGAAAACAACATCATGAGAAAAGTCGACAGAGCCTAGGTCTGGCAACTGTCCGTAAGGCGCCTCAATGCACCGCGCGTTCGCAAGCTTCAACTGCTTGACCACATCGGTGATCCAGCCTGAACCAAAGCTCTCCCATGCCAACAGATCAACAGGGCGCGCACCAAGCAGCGACCACATGGCGATTTCCATCGCGCCAGTATCAGAAGCAGGAACCACACCGACACGATAATCGTCAGGAACACCAAGAACCTCGCGGGTCAGGTCAATTGCTTCAGCGAGTTTTGACTTGCCGATAGCAGATCGGTGTGAGCGCCCAAGCGGGGCATCTTTCAAGGCATCAAGAGACCAGCCAGGCCTCTTTGAACACGGGCCAGAAGAAAAGTTTGGATTCGCAGGGCGAACGCTTGGCTTCGGGATAACGCTCATTTTCCATCCTCTGAAACTGCACATCTTGTGCAGAAAAGCACTGAACCGTGGGATAGGAGCCTCACGTAACTTCGTCAATTGCTTTCCTGTCTCAGAGACAAAAAAGAAAGCCGACCTAGAGGCCGGCTTTCAATACATTCACGATCAAGACCGATCTTAGAAATTGCTCGTCAACGGCTGCGACGGATAGTAAGTCGGCATTGATGATGTGCTGCCGCCGTCAAGCATGTAGCGGAAACCCACACGAACTTCATGTGCGGTCAGGTCTTTATAGCGTCCGCGAGAGTTGCCGCTGCCTGTAGCAGTGTACTTCGCGGTCTTGGCCTCACCGAGGCTACGATACTGATAACCCGCATCGATGCTGAACCTGTCGTTCACTTCATAAGAGGCACCTGCCATGAGAGCCCATGCCAAATTCCAGGTTCCGTAGGAACTTGTAGAAGCAAATCCTGAGCTGCCAGGGTTAATAGAGACAAGGTCAGTGGTTCGTACATAAGACGCACCGATACCGGCCCCCACATATGGTGTGATCTTGTTCCAAGTACCAATATCGACATAACCATTCAACATGACCGTCCAGATATCAACGTCGGCCTGCTCTTGGGAATAATTCCCGGTGCACGCGCCACAGACCGCATGACCTACAGCTGTTGAAGGGGTCTCGTAATCGAGTGTCAAATCACCGCGAAAGTAGTCAGTGAACTTGTAACCAACACCAACACCAAGCATCCAGGCATTGTCCATTTCCTCACGTTCGTAGCGAAGAGAACCTGTGACGGGATCACTAAATTCACCGTTTGGTGTGCCGTAAATTTTGTATCCGATATCACCTCGAAGATACCAACCACCTGCGGCAGCTACCGGCACTTCGGGAATATGCTCAATGACTGGTGGCGGAAGATCGGCAGCAAGTGCTGCAGATGACAAAACGACGCCCGCGCAAGCCAAAGACAACTTCTTAAAAAATATGTCCATGTGTTCATCCTTCATTTCGGGCATTCACAGACTATAAGCCGCCCGCACCATAAGAATTGAGATGAAGGTAAGGGGATTTGATTAAAAGCTCCTTAACTATACTTATTAAGGCTAATTTTTTACGTTAAAATTTACTTAACAGACTTTTAGAATTTAAGTATTTATAAACAATATCGGGGCAACCCACTACCCCGATATTGATACGAACATACTAGACGGCTGTACTCATAACGACGTCAGCAATGTCATTGACCACGGATTTCACCAACCCAGCATCATCCCCTTCGGCCATAACACGGATCAGTGGTTCGGTACCAGATGCTCGAATGACAATCCGACCCGATCCTCCGAGGCGGTGCTCACCCTCTTCGATAGCAGCCTTGACATCCTCGTTCTCCAAAGGCTTGCCACTTGCGTATCGTACGTTCTTCAATACCTGCGGAACCGGATCGAAACGCCGGCAGACTTCCGATACCGTCCGCCCTTGCTCCTTCACACACGCCATCACCTGGAGAGCTGCGATCAAACCATCGCCGGTCGTCGCGAAATCGGAAAGAACGATATGGCCGGACTGCTCACCCCCAACGTTGAACCCGTGAGCACGCATATGTTCGACTACATAGCGATCACCAACTTTGGTTCGGGCGAGAGAGAGCCCCAGGCCATCCAGATATCGCTCCAGTCCAAGATTAGACATCACTGTCGCCACGATACCGGGTTGCGACAGGCGGCCATTCGCCTGCCATGACTGCGCCACCACAGCCATCAGCTGGTCACCGTCCACCTGGGTACCTGTTTCATCAACGATGATCACGCGGTCAGCATCACCGTCGAGAGCAATCCCCAAATCAGCACGTACCTCGTGAACTTTCTTGGCAAGAGCGTCAGTCGACGTAGAACCGCAGTCTTTGTTAATGTTGTAGCCGTCCGGGTTAACGCCAATCGATACAACGTCGGCACCTAGTTCCCAAAGAGCTTCGGGAGCCACCTTGTATGCCGCGCCATTGGCACAGTCGACAACAACACGCAAACCATCGAGGCTCATCTGCCGTGGCAAAGTGCGCTTTGCAAATTCAATATAGCGCTGCTGCGCACCTTCAATACGGCGCGCGCGCCCAAGCTGACGAGGGGCCGCGACACGTGCGTCCAGATTGGATTCCGCTAACCGCTCGATTTCCAGTTCGATCTCGTCACTGAGCTTAAATCCATCGGGGCCAAAAAACTTGATGCCGTTATCTTGAAACGGGTTATGCGACGCAGAAATCATGACACCCAGGTCGGCGCGCATTGATCGTGTCAGCATGGCCACGGATGGTGTCGGCATTGGCCCCAGCAAAAGCACATCCATTCCAACCGATGTGAAGCCGGCAACCAGGGCGTTTTCAATCATGTACCCGGAGAGACGCGTATCCTTGCCGATGACCACTCGATGACGATGACCGCCATTGGTGAAGGCAAGTCCTGCAGCCATTCCGACCTTGAGTGCCATTTCGGCAGTCATTGGAAATGTATTCGCACAACCACGAATTCCATCGGTTCCGAAGAACTTACGCATAAATTCACATTCCTGATTTCATATACTGCACACCTTGTAGCGTGCTTTCGCCATAAAGGCGGATCAAAAATTATGAGTAAATATTACTGAAATTTCGCAATAAAAATGCCCGGATCTTTCGCCGGGCATTTTTCAGTCAATTACTTGATCGTTGGATCCTATGCCTGTGGCTGCGGTTCCAGACCACCACTTTCTTCACCGCCGCCACGCTTTGCGCCAGTTGGCGGCACCGCAGAATGGCGGGGAGCAGGCTCGTCATCATCGGTCTCGCGGACAGGAGGTTTGCCATCCAGCAGATCTCTGATCTCAGAGCCAGAAAGCGTTTCATACTCCAACAAGCCCTGTGCGATTGTGTGCAGCTGATCTTCATGATCACTCAAGACCTTTTTCGCTGTATCATATCCCTGATTCACGAAAGCCTTGATTTCAACATCGACAATCTTCTGCGTCTCATCCGACACATGCTGGTTTTTGGCAACAGAGTGACCAAGGAAGACTTCTTCCTGGTTTTCGCCATAGAGCAACGGTCCGAGCTTGTCTGACATGCCGAATTGCGTTGCCATTGCACGTGCAAGTTTTGTCGCCATCTGAATGTCACCAGATGCGCCTGAGGTCACTTTCTCATAGCCGAAGATCATCTCTTCAGCCACACGGCCACCCATGGCCACAGCAAGGTCAGCCTTACACTTGGCACGGGTCAGAGAGACCTGATCTTTTTCAGGCAAGCGCATCACCATACCAAGTGCACGTCCGCGTGGAATGATCGTCGCCTTGTGGATCGGATCAGAGGCTTCCTGATGAAGCGCAACCAAAGCGTGGCCAGCTTCATGATAGGCAGTTAGCTTCTTCTCTTCTTCGGTCATCACGAGTGTCCGGCGCTCGGCACCCATCATAACCTTATCCTTGGCATCTTCGAATTCAGCCATGGTGACCAGACGCTTCGAACGACGCGCCGCCAGAAGGGCAGCCTCGTTCACCAGGTTCATCAAATCAGCACCAGAGAAACCAGGCGTACCACGTGCAAGGGTCTTCACATCGACATCCGGAGCCAGTGGTACTTTGCGCATATGAACTTTGAGAATTTTCTCACGGCCAGTGAAATCCGGGTTCGGAACCACGATCTGACGGTCAAAACGTCCTGGACGCAAAAGAGCTGGGTCAAGAACATCTGGACGGTTGGTGGCCGCGATAATGATAACACCCTCATTGGCCTCAAAACCGTCCATCTCAACCAGCAGCTGGTTCAAAGTCTGTTCACGTTCATCATTGCCGCCACCAAGACCGGCACCACGATGACGTCCGACCGCATCAATCTCATCAATGAAGATAATGCAAGGAGAGTTCTTTTTCGCCTGCTCGAACATGTCACGAACACGGCTCGCACCGACGCCGACAAACATTTCGACGAAGTCAGAACCCGAAATCGTGAAGAATGGAACGTTGGCTTCACCAGCGACGGCACGCGCTGTCAGCGTCTTACCGGTACCCGGAGGTCCAACAAGGAGTACACCTCGGGGAATACGGCCTCCGAGACGCTGGAATTTCTGTGGGTCCTGCAAAAACTCAACAACTTCTTGCAAGTCTTCCTTGGCTTCATCGATACCGGCCACATCATCGAAGGTAACGCGGCCATTGGCTTCGGTCAGCATCTTCGCCTTGGACTTGCCAAAACCCATCGCCTTGCCACCCGAGCCCTGCATTTGGCGCATCAGGAAGATCCAGATACCCAGAATGATCAGCATCGGCATCCAGGAGATCAGCACGCCGATCAGCGAATAGCTTTCGGTCGCCGGCTGTGCAGAAATCGAGACATTATGCTTGCGCAACAAATCCACGTATTGGGCATTGTCAGGTGCATATGTCTGGAACTTGCCGCCAGTAACGTAATCACCGGAGATCTGCTGCTCCTGAATCGTAACGTCACGCACCTCTTTCCGCTCAACCTGGTTCAGGAACTGCGAAAACGGAATCTCGTTGGTGTTTCGCTGTTGGGATGGGCTCTGAAACAACTGAAACAGAGCAATCAGCAACAGAGCGATTATCACCCAGAGTGCGAAATTGCGAAAATTAGCGTTCATGTGTATCCCTCGGCCATTCCGGATGGCCATTCTTTCGGGTTTTAAGTCTTAGCATCAAGATAGGTCGCAATGTCCCGTCTGCCAAGGAGCAAGACAGAAGATAAAACGCCGCACTGACTATTTCCTTAAGAATGTCTGAGAACCTGCGCGCAATTGTAGTGGGCGCCAAGGGTATCCTCCAGCAGACCTGGTACGAAATGAAGACCATCTTCCGACCACACAGCTGGCGCAGCATCAAAGGCTTCCCGGGGCCAATCGGTCGGCCATGCAAAGCCTAGGTCGCGCTGCCTACCGGGAAACAGACCAAGCGGGCCAAGGAAACGCTCCTCGCCAAATGCGTGTGGACTTCCTGTGAGTATGTAGCGGCCATCCCAAATTGGACTTAGCTCGCCAGTCAGCTCCAGCGTCTCTGGCGGTTCCCGGCCCATCTCTCGCCATACAAACAACTTTCCACCCTGCTTGTGAAAGACACAGGTTGCCAACGTCGCCTTGTGCTCGTTTGAAACCCGCAGGCTTTGATCCAACGCCTCCAGCTTCACCAGACGGGGCGAATAGTCCTGCGCCCCGACACGCTGAACAAGTCGAGCCAGTGCGCGCAAACGTACTTCTTCCGGCAATTCCGAGAACGTGCTGAACGGCAAACAAACCGGCCCGGCAGCATGGCTACGCAAATATTCATCCATAAAAGCTGCAACCCATTGATCAATCGCTGCCGCAGCCCTCCGCAGGCGCTCCGCTGTTTTTGTCAGCCTCTTTAGGTCAAGGCCCTCAGTCGATAAGTCTTGAGCAAGCTTTCGAAGCCGTACGCGCTTGTAAGCCGACTTCTCATTTGATGGGTCTTCACACCAGTTTTGGTCCCGTTCCAGAAGGCTTGCAATCAATCGCTGTTTTGGAAACTCCAGAAACGGACGAAAAATGCGAGCTTTGGAGGAAGGCAACGCGCTTTCAGATGCCATTGCAGACAGGCCATAAATACCGCTGCCTCTGGTCAGGCGATCCAGAAATGTTTCGACTTGATCGTCTTGGTGATGCCCGAGAAGTAAAACCTCTGCATTTGACTTGGCCATCTCAACTGCGAAGAGCTGATATCTTGCCTCGCGTGCCATCGCTTGAACATTGCTTGCTGGTTTGATGCCGTCCCATGACAATGTGCGATGCTCAAATCCGAGCTTAGCCGAAACATCAGCCACAAACCTTGCTTCAGCGCGGCTCTCGTCACGAAGACCATGGTCGACTGTAAGTACCAGACCACTACCATTCCAGCCGTTGCGAGCCACCCATTCCGCAAACAGGCGCAACAATGCCATGGAATCCGAACCACCGGAAACACCCAAGGCAACGGCTTTGACGTCAGAAATGGGAGAAAAACATCGATCGACTTCTGCGTCACTTACAGAAGGATCACACGCATCCTCAGACACGTCTCAAGAACAATTCGCTTGGCTGCGTTCTTCACGCGCCTGAGACAAAACGGCAGGAGCCGCGGAAGGGAACTTGTTCAGCAATTCGGAGAATGTTGCACACGCAGCATCTTGCTCGCCCAACCCTTGCAAGGAAACACCTAGTTTCAGCAGGCTGTCAGGTCTTTTCGAGTTGTCGGGATATTCGGTATATGTTTTCAGGAATGCATCAGCGGCACCACGATAGTCTTGTTGGGCCAGCAGGCTTTCACCAAGCCAAAACTGAGCGTTTGGTACCAGATTGTGATCAGGATACGTCTCTAGAAACGCTCTGAACCCTTCTTCAGCCCCAATGTATTCGCCGCTCACCGCCATGCTGTATGCAGTATCATAGTCCGTTCTGGGGTCACCGGTAATGCTCAACCCAGCGAAATCGCTGCCTGTGCCAAAGGTTCCGTCCGAGCGCAAAGGATCATTCGACTGAAACGCTCCACTTTCACCATTGGCCAACGCAGACAAGTCCATAGGACCATCAGCGCCAGCACCCAGATCGGCGACGCTCTTATCATCGGTCTCCCAATCCATAGCACCTGTCCCGGCAGCGTCCGGCACAACGGATTCTGCTAGGTTTTTGACACCACCTGGCTCAGATTTGGCGGGAGCTTCTGAGCGCTTCCCGTTGCCTGAGGTCCCTTCCAGTTGCTGGAAGCGGAATTCATTATCCTCCTGCATCCGGTTGAGCATTTCTTGGGTCTGAATCAGCTGAAAATTCAACTGTTCCAGTTGTCCCGTCAACTGTCGGATTTGTTCCTCCAGTTGTGTGATACGAACAGCAGAATCGTCTTTCTTTTTCCCGAACAGCTGCGCCGAAGACGGATCAGCAGCAAATTGGGCAATGCCAAGAACGAGAAAGAGGATTGCAATTCCCCGAATTCCGATCATACGACCTCCTCTTGAGCTCCAAGGCCCATGTCAGTTATAGAAACGCCATTTTTGGGAAGCAGCTTCCGCCTGCAAAGTGCAAGCGGAACCTGTCAGCATCAAAATACCGTTCCCGACTTATTGTGTCGCGTTGTTCAAAACGGTCACAGCACGGCGGTTCTGTGTCCAACAGCTGCTGTCATTACAGACGGCAACCGGACGTTCCTTGCCATAAGAAATCGTCTTGATGCGGGACGCCGGAACACCTTGAGAAACAAGATAATCGCGAGCGGACTGCGCACGGCGAGCACCCAGTGCAATGTTGTACTGGCGGGTTCCGCGTTCGTCCGCATGACCCTCAACCGTGATCGTATACTTAGAGTATCGTCCGAGCCAAGCGGCCTGCTTGGAAAGCGTGCTCTGAGCAGCTGCGTTCAGGGTCGACTGATCTTCATCGAAGAAAACGCGGTCGCCCACGTTCACCACGAAATCCTGACCCGTACCCGGTGCAACTCCGTTGCCCTGCAGACCATCGGGCTGCGTCTGGGCACAAGCTGCCACGAGCATGACAAGTGCACCGGTGATGGCGGCTCTCAGCACACGGCCGTAATTTGCCAAATTCAACATGTTTCTCTCCTGTTGCTCTTTATTGCTAAGAGCCGAATTCAATCCGTTGTTAATCGATCAATGGCGACCATGACGGATCAGACGCAAAGGCAGGCGTTACTACACGCTGCTCGTTGTATCCGGTCAGGTCAACCGTCCAAACCTGTGGGCCACCGTTTTCGCCCGGAGTATCTCGGAAAAACAGCAACACCCGACCATTGGGAGACCAAGCCGGTCCCTCGTTATGGTAGCCCTCGGTCAAAACTCGCTCACCTTTACCTTCGGGCGACATCACACCAATCATAAACCGGCCCTGATGCTGTTTGGTGAAGGCAATCAAGTCGCCGCGCGGTGACCAGACAGGTGTCGAGTAGCGGCCAGGACCAAATGAAATGCGCTGCGCATTCGAACCGTCAGCATTCATCACATAAAGCTGCTGTGTGCCGCCGCGGTCAGATTCAAACACAACCCGCTGGCCATCCGGCGAAAAGGAAGGGCTGGTGTCAATCGCTGTAGAATTCGTCAGCCGTGTTGTTCTACGTGAGCGAAGGTCCATGGTGAAAAGATTGGCATTTGCACCCTGCTGCAAGCTCATGATGACCTGCTGGCCGTCCGGTGAAAACCGCGGAGCAAACGTCATTCCAGGGAAATTGCCAACGATTTCACGTTGCCCCGTCTCAATATTTAACAGAAAGACACTCGGATCAGTGCCTTCGTAGGACATGTAGGTGATTTCCTGACTTTTCGGCGAAAACCGTGGCGTCAGAACGAGATTCTGACCCTGTGTAAGATAGCGGACATTCGCACCGTCTTGGTCCATGATCGCGAGACGCTTGACCCGCGCATTCTTTGGGCCCGTCTCATCAATGAACACGATACGAGTATCGAAGTACCCTTTTTCACCAGTCAAACGCTCGTATACCGCATCTGCAATGATGTGAGCGAGCCGGCGCCAGTTGTCCGCTGTCGTATAGAACTGCTGGCCAAGCATCTGTTCAGATGCAAATACGTCCCACAAACGGAACTCAGCACGCAAACGACCGTCAGACTGCTTCACGACCGAACCGCTGAGCAAGGCTTGAGCACCGATCGTACGCCAATCTCCAAAGCGAGGAGTCGTATTCACACTCATATTGCCTTGGATGAAGCTTGCAGGATCCAATGGACGGAACAGCCCCGAGCGCTTCAAATCAGCGGCAATTACGCCCGTCATTTCCTCCGCCAGCTTCGGATCTCCGCCATCAGCAGCAAAGGAAGGCAACGCCACTGGCATCGGCTCGATCTGTCCTTGGGTGATATCTATTTCAACCAGCGCTTTCGCGCTCTGGCCAAAGCTTGCCACACCAAGGCAGAACGCCGCAAAACCGATCACAGCTGCGAACGAGAACCGGGATAGGAACTGTCTGCGTGTATTCAAGTCGCTCATTTGGGACAAGGCTCCTTGCTTTCCTTGGATCATCCTACCCGCCAATAAGCTCGCGGGGATCAAAGTTGATAATCACTTCTCGCCAAGACTCATACTTGGCAATGGGTAGAGAATAAGGCGCACAACGAATAACTGCACGCACAGCACTGCCTGCGGCTGCAGAAAATGCCGGATTTGAACTCGAATTCATCACTTCCGGCCGACCATTAACTGCGCCAGACTGATCAAGACCGAATTTCACCCTAACATTCAATGTATCCGCACCAACAGCACCAACCGGCGGACTCCAGCATGCAGAGATCTGTGAGCGGAGCGCATCAAGCTCAGACAGGCTCAAAGGTGAATTATCCGCACCCTGCCTTGATCCCAACGACGCTGGATCCTGAGTTTGTGCAGGACTGCCTCCGCCAGGTTCCACCTTGTTTAAAAGCGCCGCGATCTGATTGGTATTGAAGTTATCAGCGTCAGGCTTTTCAGCCACTTGCGTCTTTTTGGGTTTCGGAGGCGTCGGCTTCGTTCGAGGTGTGACCTTGGCAACAATCGGCTTGGGTTGCTCGACAGGCGCAGGTTCTTGCTCGGCCGGAGCAATTTCGGCGGGAGCAGGCTCTGCTGTCTCAGCCGGCAAACTTGGAGCCGGCTCTGCTGCAGGCGTTGGCTCTGGCGTAGGTTCCGGTGTGGGCGAAGGTGTCGGTTCTGGCGCGGGGGTGGGCGGCGAAGCTTGCTCCACAGCCTGCTCACCGGGCTTTTCAGCTGGCTCGGGCGCATCCTCAATCGGTGTCTCGGTTGGCTTTACAGCAGCAACCTCACGCACCTCTGTCTCGCTCGTCTCACCTTTGCGCAACTGGGTAAACTCTTCGATAGAAACAAGGTCAACCGGCAGGGATTCAACTGGCGGCGTTACAAACAGCTCTGCACCCGGCAACGCAATAGCGCCCCAAAGCAGAATGGCCGAGTGGCCAAGCAGAGATGTTGCTAAACCTGCACGCATAATGGCTTATGAGCCTCGTTCTTCCAGTGTCACCAGACCGAGACGTTTGAAACCTGCCGCGTTGATGCGACCCATCAACTTCATGATCGTGCCGTAATCGGCATTCTGGTCGCCACGTACAAAAATACGTTCCTCATATCCGTTGGCGGCAATGGCTTCCAGCTTCGGGACGACTTCATCGATGTCGATTTCGGTTTCCTGAATGAAAACCTGACCAGACTCCTTAACCGAAATTGTAATCGGTTCCTGATCACCTTCCAGGGCCTTAGCCCGCGTTTCAGGCAAGTCAATTGGCACGCCGACGGTCAGCAAGGGTGCCGAAACCATGAAAATGATCAGCAGCACAAGCATCACATCCACGAATGGTGTGACATTGATCTCGCTCATTGGCTGATGGCGGCGCCGACGTCTCCGCCTGCCGTTGTCGCCTGAACCATTCGCCACGCTCATACCCATGGCTTAAGCTCGCTCATCAATTTGACGGGACAGGATCGACGAAAATTCGTCTGCAAACCCTTCCATCCGGCTAACAGCCTTGCCAGCATCCGAGGACAACTTGTTGTAGGCAATAACAGCGGGGATCGCCGCTAGAAGCCCTAGTGCGGTTGCGAACAGGGCCTCAGCAATACCTGGCGCCACAACAGCTAGGTTGGTACTCTCCGAGCTAGCAATAGCCTGAAACGCGGTCATGATGCCCCAGACGGTTCCGAACAAACCAATAAACGGCGCAGAAGAGCCGACCGTCGCCAAGATCAACAAACGACTTTCTAACCGCTCCGATTCCCTCTGAATCGTTACGTCCATGACCCGGTCAATTCGTTGCTGCAGACTTCCAATCGCTGGACGCGCACCTTCATGGCTCCGCTTCCACTCGCGCATGGCTGCCGTAAACAAAGCAGCCATTGTGTGATTGGAGCGCCCTTGAAGGGCGCCGTAAAGTTCTTCCAGCGACTGCCCTGACCAGAAAACGGTTTCAAACCGGGTCATCTGGCGCCCGGTCCGCATGAACAAAAGCGACTTGTCGACGATAATGGCCCAGCACCAAATGGATGCCAAAATGAGCCCAAACATCACGATTTTTACGACGATGTGAGCTTCCCAGAACAAAGCGAAGAATGAAATTCCACCTTCCTGGGCCGCTAACGTCGACTGAATAAGGTCATTCATAAAACAATAAACCCCTTGGGCATTAGACACGAAACAGTTTGCGCCACACACGCGCGTCATTCATGGTCGTGGATTAAATCTTAAACGGTGTTTGCCTGCTGATTTTGGCAAAACTGGGACCCAAACCAAGACAATCTCGAATGACCACAAGAATCAATTAAGGTTACGAGAGCGTTAACCCGTTGACCCCTTTTCGAAATTGTTTGAAATTCAGTTCAGGTCGGAAGCTTGTGCCAGCTTGACTGCGAGCTCCGCGGGCAGCCTTGTTGCGCGTCCATCCAAGGTAATCACTGCAACAACAATATCGCAGGCGACAAGCAAAACGTCGTCACGATAGATCTTTTGCTCAAGTTCTATTCGCGCGCCCTTTAGATTTGTTATGCGTGTCCGAACCTCAAGAACGTCATCAATTGTGGCAGGTCGTGAAAAGGTAAGCGTCATTTTTTTAACGGCGAAGGCCAAAGAACGATCATCTTTACCATTCAGAAGTTCAGAATGATGAACGCCGGCAAGGCGCAAGAAGTCCGACCGACCGCGTTCAAAAAAACGAACATAGGATCCATGGTAGGCAATTCCGGTGAAATCCGTGTCTTCATAGTAAACTCGGACAGGCAGGTAATGCACTCCCCGCTCTAAGCGCCCGGATAGGTCTGGCCAACTGCTCATGGCTTTCTGCCCTACTGCCTGAAATTCTTGAGCGTCACAACACCCACCATTGAGTACATGCTTTAAGCGTCCGGTTCAGCAAACAAACCCATTTGGGGAATATCAGACCGATCCGGTACCGCAAGTCCGAGATGCCGGAACGCCACCTGAGTCAAAATTCGACCACGAGGCGTTCGTTGCAAAAAGCCGTTTTGAATAAGATAGGGCTCGACAATATCTTCAATAGCATCCCGAGGCTCTGAAAGCGCCGCCGCAATTGTCTCGATACCAACAGGGCCTCCGCCAAAGTTCAGCGCAATCTGCTGCAGATAACGCCGGTCAAGACTATCAAGACCGGCAGAATCCACCTCAAGCTGAGACAGCGCCCTGTCAGCCAGGGCACGGTCAACCGTCTCTGTCCCTGCAACAGCAGCAAAGTCCCGCACACGGCGCAGCAGGCGACCTGCAATACGCGGCGTCCCGCGCGACCGTTTTGCGATCTCCCGCGCACCATCTTCAGCCATACCCAAGCCAAGCAGCCGTGCGCCGCGCTTCACAATATGCTCAAGCTCCGGGATCGTATAAAATTCAAGCCGAACCGGAATACCAAACCGGTCCCGCAGAGGCGTGGTCAGAAGCCCCAAACGCGTCGTTGCTGCAACCAATGTGAATTTGGCAAGATCAATTTTCACCGAGCGGGCCGCGGGCCCCTCGCCAATGATCAAATCAAGCTGGTAGTCCTCCATCGCAGGATACAGAACTTCTTCAACCGCCGGATTCAAGCGATGTATCTCATCGATGAAAAGAACGTCGCGATCTTCCAGGTTGGTGAGTAGCGCAGCAAGATCACCGGCCTTGGCGATAACGGGACCCGATGTGGCACGGAAGTTGACACCAAGTTCTCGTGCCATGATCTGTGCAAGCGTTGTTTTGCCAAGTCCTGGAGGGCCGACAAACAAAACATGGTCGAGGGCTTCATTGCGCGATTTGGCGGCTTCAATAAAGATCTTCAGATTGGCGCGGGCCTGAGCCTGACCAACAAAATCGTCCAGCACCTGCGGCCGCATCGTGCTGTCAATCTCGTCGCCCCGGATCTCGGGCGTTACGATACGCTGATCATCCGACATGGCTGGCAACCACGATCAAAAGCACCAGCAACAAAATACTGTAGCCAACACGAATTGCATAAAACTTACGGAACTGCTTCGACACATAGGGATCATCGGTCTCAACGCGGCGCCCCTTCATTGCAAAGGGACGATCCCCGACAGCCAAGGCGAAACGATGATCGATGTACATGATCCCGCCCATACCAAGCAGGAAAAACGAAATGGCGATCACTGCATAGGTCAGTGCAATCATTGCGCAAGTTCCTTCAGACCCATGCGGATCAAGATTTCTGTCGAGGCGTCCTCGCCGGCGGCCTGCATTGCCTTCGCTACAGCAGCAGCGGCCTGCGGTTGACCATATCCCAAATTGGTCAATGCTGACACTGCCTCTGCGACCGGCCGCACAGCAACATTATCAGAAACATCCTGCGACACAGAAATGGTTCCCGCATCAACACTGGCAAAGCTTGGAGCCTTGTCCTTCAACTCAGCGAGAAGACGTTCCGCAACCCGCTTCCCGACACCCGGCGCCCGTGAAATCGTTGCCTTGTCACCAAGAGCAATCGCATTGGCCACTTCGCTTGCTTTCAAAATACCGAGAATTGCGAGCGCCACCTTTGCGCCGACGCCCTGCACAGTCATCAGCAGACGAAACCACTCGCGCTCCGCATCATCCGCAAAACCGTAAAGACGGATCATATCCTCGCGCACGATGGTCTCAATCGCCAGAACGGCTGCTTCGCCGACCCGAGGCAAGGTCTGCAGAATACGCGAAGGGCAATGCACTTGATAACAAACGCCATGCACATCAAGCAGCACGTAGTCCTCTCCATAAGAGTCTATCGTGCCTTTCAGTTTACCAATCATGCTGCCCCCATCTGAGCCAAACGTGCGCTTGTACTTCCGCGGTGATGCGCATGGCAAATGGCTATAGCAAGCGCATCGGCAGCATCGTCGCTGTTAAATGTAGCTCGTGGCATCAGGACTTTCACCATCGCTCGGATCTGGTCCTTATCAGCGTGTCCAGTGCCGACCACCGTCTTCTTCACCAGGTTTGGCGCATACTCCGCAACGCCAAGACCTGCCAGTGATGGCACCAAAAGTGCTATCCCGCGGGCTTGTCCAAGCTTCAACGTGGCACCGGCGTCCTTGTTGACGAAGGTGAGCTCGACAGCAGCTTCCGCAGGTGCATGGAGTTCGACCACCCCACTCAATCCATTGTGAAGCTGCACCAGACGCTCAGCCAGGGTTTTCTTGTTGTCGGAGGTGACAGTGCCAGAGGCAATGAAGGTGAGACGATTGCCGATAGCTTCGACCACGCCCCAGCCGGTACGCCTGAGGCCTGGGTCTACGCCAAGGATTCGAATCGGTAGGTTCATAGAACAAACCGGTAACAAAACTTGTCGGTTGACGCCAGTCCATGTCGTCGATACCTAGGTGATCTTGCCATTTTCTCAACCGAAAAGCGCCAATCCATGTTCCAGATCTTCGATTCCTTCGATCCGACGATCGTCGCGGTTCTATCGTTGGCTCTTTTTGTTGCGGGATGCGTACGTGGCTTTGCAGGATTTGGCGCAGGCATGATCTATATGCCAATTGCGACAAGCCTTCTCTATCCGCCCATGGCCGCCGCGGGTTTTCTGTTCCTTGATATGGTCATCGCACTTCCTCTGGTGACCAAGGCTGTCAAGATTTGTGATTGGCGCACAATCATCCCCGCCGTGGTCGCCTCTGTGATCTTTGTGCACGCAGGGACCTGGTTCCTGGCTAATGCGGACGTGCTGGTTCTGCGCTGGGTGATCTTTGGAATCGTCGCAAGCCTATTGGTATTGCTTCTGTCCGGCTGGCGCTACCACCGCCGCCCGACCTCTTCAATTTCATTCGGAGTGGGAGCTGTTGCAGGCGTCCTTGGCGGGGTCAGCCAAGTGTCGGGGCCGCCCGTTGTTGCCTTCTGGCTCTCAAGCGCCAGTGAAACTGCCGTTGTACGGGCCAATCTGATCGTATTCTTCGCGCTCGCTGGTGTTGGGAGTATGGTCGCCTACGTGCTCAATGGGTTCTACACTCTGGATGTATGGCGCTTTCTGGTTTTTGCCGCACCCGCCTACGCCTTGGGACTGTTCCTGGGGTCAAAGGGCTTCGGGCGAGCAAACCCCAAATTCTATCGCTGGATTGCCTACACCTTGATTGCGATTTCTGCGATCACCAGCATGCCCGCACTTGACGGTCTCATCCGATAGGTTGGAGGCGAGACTTTAATCAGCTTCGAGCGTCTTGATCCACTTCGAGACCTTCAAGTCCAGCAAACGCGAGAATTCAGTATCAAACGCCTCGCGGCTTTCACTGGCTTGCGCAAATATAGCCATGGCAACAATAACCGTGTCCAAAGCTTCTTCGCGTACATCTGCCAGTGTCAACTTCTTGTAGGCGGATCCCGGCGCTCCTGTTGCCGACAGCACTGCCTGCGCCACCTCACCAGATTCCTCGCAAAGCTTCAGGCATCGCTCCTGCAAGGTCTTCGTATCCTGCGCTGTGAGCTCGTAAATTTCGGCCAATTTTTCCATGCTGGTCTCAAAATCTCCATTCAGGGAACTTCGTGGCCCAATCCAGCCTGATAAAGGGCAAACCAGGTTTCACGGTCGAGATTGACTTTCAAGGCGTCCGAAATGCGCGCGATACGCTCCAGGTTGTTCGTTCCCAGGACAGGTAGAATATTGGCGGGATGGGCAAGCAGGAAAGCAACCGCAACGGCCGCTCGATCGACACTGAACTGAGCGGCAATGTCATCGAGGTGCTGCCCGAGCATGCCGTCAGCAAGGCTGGCCTCATCAAAAACCACACGTCCACCACCCAGCGGTGACCATGCCATGATGGGAGCCCCATGCCTTTGCATGAACGCAACATCTCCATTCGTGAATGGCTCCAGCTCACACAATGAGAGCTCAATCTGGTTTGTTGCCAGAGCCGTAGTCATTACCGATTGAAGTAGCTCCCAGTCCCAGGATTTGAAGTTGGACGCACCAACACTACGGACCTTTCCGCTTGCGACAAGTTCGTCCAAAACAGCTCCCGTCTCATGATGATCCATGAAAGGGTCAGATCTATGAATAAGAAGAAGGTCAATCTCATCAATTCCCATCTCCTGCAACGACGCATCGACAGAGTCGAGAATATGCTGGCGTGACGTATCATAATGCTTGTGGCGCTTGTCGGCGTGACGGCCTGTGGGGACCACGATGTCACACTTGGTGATGATCTCGAGCTTGGAGCGCAAACCGCGCTCGGCGCGCAACGCATCGCCCAGGAGGCGCTCAGCGGTATAGCCGCCGTAAACAGCTGCCTGATCAACGGTCGTAATTCCCTGATCGAGGCAGGCATGGATTTTGGCAGCAACGTGACTGGCAGACGTGTCATGGTCATTTGCCAGTCGCCACATGCCATAGACAAGGCGGCTCAGTGTAAGATCGCCAGAAATTGAAACACGCTGCATAACTTAATCTCTCCCAGAAGTCCGGCTGCCACCGATGGACCTACCTTAAGCAGGCAACCTCCCAACTGCCCAGGCAAAAAATAACCCCGGCAAAGCCGGGGCTAAAACTCGATATGCAATCCGCTTTAAGACGCCAGAGACGCCATCGTCTCTTCATCAACATCGAAGTTTGAATAGACGTTTTGAACGTCATCATCGTCTTCAAGCATGTCGATCAGCTTCATCAAGGTTTGCGCTTTGTCTGCATCAACCGGGGTCAGGTTCTGCGGCTTCCAGATAATCTTCACGCTATCAGCTTCGCCAAGTGAACCTTCCAGGGCGCTCGCAACTTCACCAAGGTCCTCGAAGGCCGTGTAGATTGTATGGCCGCTTTCATCAGACTGGACATCCTCTGCACCGGCTTCAATAGCCGCTTCGAGAACAGCATCCGGCTCTCCGGCTTCTGGCTTGTAAATGATCTCGCCGACGCGATCGAACATGAAAGCTACAGACCCGGTTTCACCGAGCGACCCGCCGCATTTGGTAAAATAGGAACGGATATTGGATGCAGACCGGTTACGGTTATCCGTCAGGGCTTCAACAACCACAGCAACGCCCGCCGGTCCGTAGCCCTCGTAACGGATTTCCTCGTAGTCGTCGCCTTCACCAGCCTGGGACTTGTTAATCGCACGCTGAATGTTGTCCTTCGGCATGGACTGGGACTTCGCGTTCTGGATCGCCAGACGCAAGCGTGGGTTTGCATCAGGATCCGGATCGCCCATCTTCGCAGCGACGGTGATTTCCTTGGACAGCTTTGAGAACATCTTGGAACGCACGGCGTCCTGACGCCCTTTGCGATGCATGATGTTTTTGAATTTTGAATGTCCTGCCATGGCTCTTCTCGGCTCTTCAGAATGTTTTGTTCATAATAACTGGCCCGCTTATAGGCAAAGCGTGCGCCAAAATCCAGCTTCAGGGCACATCAAAGCTCAGATCACAGGTTCCAGAATGGAGGAACGATTGGATCAAGATGTCCGCCAATGCGCAATGGAGCCACTTTGACAGCAAGTCCTGTCCGGTCATCCGTCTCGACTGCTAGTCCACTTACAGTCGCCTCGCCTAAAGCAGGCGTAAACCGTCCACCCGGGATCTTACGCATAAATCGATTGACCGGCTCTTCCTTGTCCATACCCAAGACACTGTCGTAATCGCCGCACATTCCTGCATCCGACATATAGGCAGTCCCACCAGGCAAAATGCGGTGATCTGACGTCGGCACATGGGTGTGCGTTCCCACAACCAGACTGACACGGCCATCCAGGAAATGACCCATCGCTTGCTTTTCACTGGTAGCTTCCGCATGCATATCGACAATGATGGCATCGGCAACATCGCCAAGCGGGCAATCATTTATGACGCGATCAATGGCTGTAAAGGGATCATCGAGCGGGTCCATGTAAACACGACCCATGACGTTGGCGACCATAACGCGGGCACCATTTCGCGCCGTATAAAGATGTGCGCCGCGGCCAGGTGTCCCTAAGGGAAAATTGACCGGTCGCAACAAAGTATCGTTGCGCTCAATATAAACGAGCGTATCACGCTGGTCCCAGACATGGTTGCCGGTTGTGACCACATCCGCACCTGCATCCAGGACGTCTTGCAGGATTCCTTCGGTAATCCCGAAACCAGAGGCGGAGTTTTCACCGTTCACAACGACAAAATCGAGCTCCTGCGCCTCAATGATATCCGGCAGCTGCTCAATAACGGCATTACGACCACTGCGGCCTACAAGGTCGCCAAGGAATAGTAACTTCATAAAACCTCATCAGGTCCGAAACGGCGATAGCCCTGTTCTGTCAAAATGCCATCCAACACCTCGTCGTGCGGCTCAGCAGGCACATGGTCCAGTTCCTGTATCGAAAACGCGATCCCAATGCAAAGAAGTTGGCTTTTTTTCTTAAGCGCGGCGATCGCCGTATCATAATGGCCTTTGCCATATCCGAGGCGGTTTCCGTGACTATCGAACCCGGCCAAGGGCATCAACAAGACATCCGGATACACTTGCGGGGCATCAGCGCTCGGCCCCATGGTTCCAAAACCAGCACTTTCAAACGCTGTATCGGGTCCAAACTCACGAAACAACAAATGGGGATCCGCAACAATCGGCAGACAAAGACGATGCCCGCTTTTGCGCAAACCATCCAGCAGCGGACGAGGATCGATTTCATCTCGGATAGGCCAGAAACCGGCGACAATCGCGCCATCGGGCAACAGCAAAGCGTCAAGATGCGCAACAAGAGCGAGTGATTGTTCGACCCTGTCTTGGACACTCATGGCTGCCCGCTTTGCCAAGACATGTCTGCGAAGAGCGTTTTTTTGCTCCGCAAGAGAACCAGCGCTAACAGACATTGGACGAAACACCCTGAAGGTCTTTTACGTGTAAATACGACAGCCACACGACCGTTGGAAGTTGCAATCCCGGAGAACCTACTATGTAGGTGGGCGCCGTATGCAACAGACCACGGTCCAAAGCAGGGACAGCTCCCTAAGGAATGCGTAAGGCCCCGGGGATATGATTCCTGACGCGTCGCGCAGCCGCCTGACTCATATAGCGATGGCAATTGCCTTTTGCAAAGGAAGCTTTAAGTCGCTTTGGGATCGGCGCTCAACCCTTGTGCAAGTTCTTCGATGCGGGCAGCAGCACTCTCTATGGCTGCAGACACGCTATCCTCCGCACTTTGGACCTGCTCGGCTTCTGAGGAATGCGCCTTGCGGACATCTTCGAGCTCACCCTCAAGAGCAGCAATCTTGCGTTCAAGTTCAGAAAGCTGATCCGTCGCCATGATACCCGCCATGACCATGAGTCGCTGATCACCGATTTCACCGAAAGAACCACGTAATTCCGTGATCGACTTGTCGAACCGCGCAGCAAGGCCGATCAAACGATCTTCCTCTCCATCGTCGCAAGCCATGCGAAAAGAGCGCCCATTGATGGTCACGTTGATCTGGGCCATCTTTTCCTAGCCTCCGTGACTGTCCAAAACGCCGCGGACAGTCTCCATCGCTGTAATCAAACGCTTGGAAACATCACGATTGGCGCTTTCAAGACGATTGGCGCGCGCTTCAACCTTGTCCAGATTGTCAGCAAGTTGAGACCGGTCTTCACCCAATCGCTGCAAATCGGCTTGCAGATCTTTTAAGGACCGATCAGAAGCAAGACGGCGTTCAACAGATCCCTCGAGACTGCTCAGTGCGTTATCCAATCGCTGCAAGGCAGCGTCGAGCTTGGAAGTCGCAGGGGAGTCTGAAGATACCATTCCCGTTTCACTCACTCTCAAATCCACGATTTACAATCAAACAGCGGACATAGACGTCCAAAACAGTCATTGTGAAGCCATTGCACAATCAGCCAACGGGCTCGAAATTAAATACGAGCACTGTGATCAGCCTATATTTTCAAGCGAATCGATCAGAAAGCTACAGTTATGGTTCACCCTTGCCGACAGAGATTAGGCAACTGAACTTCAAGCCGTCAATGGCTTGAAGCCAGAATCCTCAACTGCGTTATCGTCGCGTCACCAATGCAGATATAAAAGTGCACTTTGTTGACACCAGAAACGTTCCTGCTATTTGTCGGGCGCCTTTTAATTCAATCTTGGCCAACGCGGAGGATACGGCTAGGGTCTTACACCTAGCACCATCTCCGAAATTAGCAGAGCCAATGGGTCAAACCAACATTTCGGAAAACTCCGAAAAGCACGTAGCGGGAAAAATATGACCGATCTTGAAAAACACCACAGCATGGCAAACGCGATCCGTTTTCTCGCGATCGATGCCGTGGAAAAAGCCAAGTCAGGCCACCCAGGACTTCCAATGGGGACCGCCGATATCGCAACAGTGCTCTTCACAGAGTTTCTGAAGTTTGATCCGACCAGCCCAAACTGGGCCGATCGTGACCGTTTTGTTCTGTCCGCAGGACACGGCTCAATGCTGCTTTACGCATTGCTCTACCTGTTGGGTTACGAAGATTTCTCACTCGATGAGATCGAGAACTTTCGCCAGATCGGCGCGCGCACGGCCGGACATCCAGAGTTTGGTCATGGTGCAGGCATTGAGACGACCACTGGACCACTGGGCCAGGGCCTTGGCAATGCGGTTGGAATGGCAATTGCTGAAAAGCTTCAGGAAAGCCGTTTCGGCACAGACATCGTTGATCACTTCACTTATGTGCTCGCGGGCGATGGCTGCCTGATGGAGGGCATCAGCCAGGAAGCGCTAAGTCTTGCCGGGCATTTGAAGCTGAACAAGCTGATCGTTATCTGGGATGACAACGGCATCTCCATCGATGGGCGCGTCGACATCACAGACAGCACCGATCAAGTCGCCCGTTTCGCAGCATCTGGTTGGAACACAATCTCCGTCGATGGACATGACCCAGCAGCAATCTCGGTTGCCCTTCGTCAAGCCCAAAGCAGCGATCGTCCAACGCTGATCGCAGCTCAGACAACAATCGGATTTGGTTCCCCTGCAAAGGCTGGCACCAACAAGGTTCATGGCTCTCCGCTTGGGGAAGACGAAATTGTAGCGACACGAGAAGCGCTTAACTGGCCACATGAAGCCTTTGAAGTTCCAAGTGACATTCTTGATGCATGGCGCATTGCAGGTCTGCGCTCATCCCAGGCACATAAGGACTGGCAAAAACGTTTTGCCGCGAAGGATGCAGAAGTTCGCGCTGAATTTGAGCGCCGCAACCGCGGCGACCTGCCGGTAGGCTTCACAGAAGCAGTGCTGGCCTACAAAAAGCAGCTTGCCGAAGAACAGCCGACAATGGCAACGCGAAAAGCTTCGGAAGCCTGTCTGGCTGTCCTGAACGAAGTCATCCCGGAGACGATTGGCGGCTCTGCCGATCTGACCGGCTCAAACAATACCAAGACATCTCAGACCACATCCATCACCCCGAATGATTTCTCTGGACGTTATGTTCACTGGGGTGTGCGTGAACACGGAATGGCAGCAGCCATGAACGGCATGGCTCTCCATGGCGGCATGATCCCTTATTCCGGCGGATTTCTTATCTTCTCTGATTACTGCCGCCCGTCCATCCGTCTGGCTGCGTTGATGAAACAGCGTGTCATTCATGTGATGACACATGATTCTATTGGCCTGGGCGAAGACGGCCCGACACACCAGCCGGTTGAACATTATGCAGCGCTGCGTGCAATTCCAAATCTACTTTTCTTCCGCCCGGCAGACGTGACAGAAACTTTGGAATGCTGGCAGCTCGCGCTGGAATCCGATGACGCTCCATCCGTGCTTGCTCTGACGCGCCAAAACCTTGTCTCGCAGCGCAACACCTTCGAAGAAGAAAACCTCTGCGCCCGTGGTGCCTATGTTCTTATCGACAGTGAAAACGATGCTGCCGTCACGATCTTTGCGTCAGGTTCAGAAGTCGAAATCGCCGTCGAGGCCCACGCGGAACTGACCGAAGCTGGTATCGCAACACGCGTGGTTTCTGTTCCATCTTTCGAGCTCTTCGAGATGCAGTCCGACGACTACAAGTCAGATGTCATCGGTCAAAGCCCTGCAAAGATCGCGATCGAAGCCGGCATCAAAATGGGCTGGGAACGTTTCATTGGTACTGAGGGCACATTTATCGGCATGTCCGGATTCGGTGCCAGCGGGCCATACAAGGCGCTCTACGAACACTTCGGCATAACGAAAGAAGCTGTCGTTGCAGCTGCAAAGGCAAAGCTCGGTTCTTAATTGATGTGCAGGCAGCGGCAAGACATGCAGCCTGCATCTTAGGTAATCTGCACAAGGCACAGTAATTCTGAGGAGTTTGAAATGGTGACCAAGGTAGCAATCAACGGTTTCGGCCGTATTGGACGAAATGTTCTGCGCGCCATCGTTGAATCCGGTCGCACAGACATCGAAGTCGTTGGCATCAATGATCTCGGACCAGTTGAGACCAACGCGCACCTTTTGCGTTATGATTCAGTTCATGGCCGTTTCCCGGCCGAAGTAACCGTCGACGGTGACACGATCTCGATCGATGGTGGAAAGCCGATCAAGGTCACAGCCATTCGCGACCCGAAAGATCTGCCTTGGGGAGAACTTGGTGTTGACGTTGCGATGGAATGCACAGGCATTTTCACCGCGAAGGAAAAGGCATCTGCACACCTTGAAGCCGGTGCAAAACGCGTTCTTGTTTCAGCCCCGGCTGCCGGCGCAGACAAGACCATCGTTTACGGTGTGAACGACAGTGCCTTGACCAAAGATGATCTGGTTGTCTCCAACGCCTCTTGCACAACCAACTGTCTTTCTCCTGTCGCTTACGTGTTGAATGAGACTGTCGGTATCGAAAAAGGTTTCATGACGACGATCCACTCCTACACAGGGGATCAGCCGACACTCGATACGATGCACAAGGATCTGTACCGTGCCCGCGCGGCGGCCATGTCCATGATCCCGACATCGACCGGCGCTGCCAAGGCCGTTGGACTGGTATTGCCAGAGCTGAACGGCAAGCTCGACGGTGTGGCCATCCGCGTACCGACACCAAATGTTTCGGTGGTTGACCTCAACTTTATCGCCAGCCGTGAAACATCTGTCGACGAAATCAACGCAGCTATCAAGACTGCAGCTGAAGGCAAGCTGAAGGGTATTCTTGGATTCACGACAGAGCCTCTGGTGTCCATCGACTTTAACCACAACAGCCACTCGTCCATTTTCCATATGGACCAGACCAAGGTCATGGACGGAACATTTGTCCGCATCCTGACCTGGTACGATAACGAGTGGGGCTTCTCGAACCGTATGTCCGACACTGCGGTTGCAATGGCGAAACTTATCTGAACACCGCCATTCAAACAGAACGAAAAGAAATCCGCCGCTACGATCTGGTAGCGGCGGATTTTTTATTCACCTGCCTTCACCAGACCGAACTTACTTCGGATAAACAATTAGTCCTTACAATACGTCAGGAATACAAGCGACCGAGCACCAGACCTCGGAAGAAGAGCAGGCAATATGAACTGGACTTGGATCTACCGCGAACTCATCACTTTGATCGTTGTCATCGACCCAATCGGAACCATACCGATATTCTTGGCGACAACTGCCAGTATGTCGAATGAGGTGGCTCGCAAAGTCGCCGTTCGCGCCGTCTTGATATCGGCAGTCGTGCTGCTTTTCTTCCTTGTCCTCGGACAAATTGTCTTTGAGGCTCTTGGACTCCAACTTGGAGCCTTCCAGATTTCCGGCGGTATCGTCCTGCTGCTCTTCGCACTTTCAATGATTTTCGGGCCTACAAAGGCAGATCGCGAAATCGAAGAGGCAAATCACAAATACTCTGCGGTTTTCCCGCTCTCAATTCCATCAATTGCCAGCCCCGGCGCTATGTTGGCCGTCGTCATCTTGACGGATAATCAAAGCCGGTCCCTGATGGATCAATCGATTACCGCCGGGCTGCTGGCAGTTGTATTGCTAATCACGCTTCTGCTCTTGCTAATCGCAAAGCCGATCCAGAAGCTGCTGGGCAAGGCAGGGACCAGTGTCATCAGTCGTGTGATGGGTATCATTCTGGCAACGGTTGCTGTGGACTCAATCTTGAACGGCTTCGCTGTACTGGGCGTCATTCAGCTGGCGCAATAACCCCGCACGACATCGAACGCCGGACCTCATCCAAACGTCACGATGGCGTCTTCGCCAGCTCCGTCGGCGGGCCCCTTCGGCGAGCCCGCAGGACTGCGGGAAAGCCGAATATCCAAAGCCTTGCGAAAGTCGAAAAGTTCGACATGGATCTGGCCTTGACCATGATAATCGCGCCATGAAGAGCAAACGATATCAATCAAAGGTTCCGGCCCACACACATACAGGTCACCGTTTTGCCAGCCAGGTGCACACAAGTGCATCAACGTCTCATTGTCAAAGGCGTTAGCAACGTCAGTGCCCAGGAAGTGAACCCGCAGCTGCGGCAAACGTTCTGCAGCCTTTGCAAGGCGCTCCACGTCCACAGCCCATTCAAGCGAGCGATAGCTGTAGATCAAGTCAATGGACGGTCCATCATCTGGCACCATAGCATCAACCGCGGCTAGAAATGGTGTGACGCCAATGCCACCAGCAACCCAGACCTGAGGTTTACGACGATCCGGAACATATGAAGGTGTAAAGTCCCCGCAGATCTCGTGAATCTTAACACGGTCTCCTCGTTTAAGCCCCGTCATCAGGCCTGCCGTGAAGTCTCCCCTGTTGCCAATCAGAAACCGCATCTCATGGCTTCGTGCGGAAGAAGCAATTGTAAAGGGATGCCGCTCGGGGCTTCCTCTCCAATCAAATGATATGGACGCAAACTGTCCAGGTCGCCAATGCTGTTCATCAGCTGGCCCAGCCGGGACAAGTTTCAGATCAACACCCTGTTTGATCGGCTCAACTTCGGTGATGATGTAAACACCAGGCTTCAAGACAAGGCGAACGAGGGTCCAAGCGTATGCTGCAAGTCCAAGCAATGACAGAACCACCAAAACCCACCAGACGAAGCCTGCAGTAGCCACAGGGATCTTCGAGAAAAACGTATGATAGACCGCCGCGATGTAGACTGGCCCCATAAGATAATGCGACCATTTCCAGATATGATAAGGAACCAGTTTGAGCGCAGATGCTACGGCCAAAAAGATCAAGGCAATGGCAGACCACATCCCTGCTTCGGTCGCCGACGGCGCCAGCGCTGGGATGAGACCGGTTCCAACTGGAGAAGCCAGCACCCAGTGACCGACAATGACAACAATTGATGTATAACCAAGCCACCGATGAAGACGATAAGCGCGCCCGGCACCCACCATAATACGATCAATCACCGGTATACGAGCAGCAAGTATGAGTGCAAGCGTCATCGCAGTGAGACCAGATGCACCCAACGTGGCCGGGATTTGATTCTTGTCAGGCACCTTGCCCAACAAAAAGATATAATGGATTGCGAGAAAGCCCATGAATTCCAAGACCGGAATCAGACTTCTCAAAGACAGGTGCCGCATTACTGCATCCAGATCTGTGTGACCAAAGAAATTATCGATAAAGTAAAATCAACTCATGAAATTAGTTTTAAAGAGGAGCAGATCAGGTACGGCGAACACTGATAAAGTCTGGCTGCAGGACTTGAAATCAATAAAAAAGCAATCGATCTAGACGCGAACACCAAGCAACAATAAAAGACCCTGACAACGCTTCCATGCAAGCGTCCAAGGCAACTGCCCCAAGAGGTTCCAATGATAGAGTTATTGACGGTTCTTTCACTCACCGCCATTGCGGCGATCGTCCCGGGCCCCGATCTCGCGATCGTCATCCGCAACGCTGTTTTCGGCGGGCGCGCCGCGGGTTTCATGACAGCGCTGGGGATCGGCCTCGCCCTCGTGCTCCATGCCACTTACGCCATTGCAGGGATCGGCCTTATCGTTTCCCAATCCATCTTGCTTTTCAACGTGATCAAACTCGTCGGCGCTGCCTATCTGGTCTTCCTTGGCATTACCATGTACCGCTCTGCAAGTGTCCAAATTCCAGAAGCGCCTGAAAACGCAGGTATGTCTCCATACAAGGCATTTCGCTGGGGCTTCATCACCAACGCAACCAACCCAAAGGCGACCATGTTCGCCCTAAGTGTTTTTGTCCAGGTGACTTCAAGCGAGACACCTCTTTGGGCGCAGGTCGGCTACGGTGCTATTATGTCATTGGGCGTTTTCTCCTGGTTTGTCCTGGTCACCTTCTTCTTTACGCGGGCACCAGTGCGCGCCGCTTTTTACAGCGCCAAACTCTGGATCGAGCGCACCTTCGGCGTGCTCCTGACGCTTTTTGGAATAGGCCTCGCACTTTCTACGAACAATTCACGCCCTTGATCAAAGGTATCAACCATGACTTTCAAAACACTCGACGACCTCCAGGATGCCGCTGGCAAATGTGCGCTCGTCCGCGTTGATCTCAATGTTCCAATGGACAATGGCAAGGTGACCGACACAACGCGTATCTCGCGCGTTCTGCCGACAATCCGCGAATTGTCAGACAAAGGCGCCAAAGTCATCCTGTTGGCGCATTTTGGAAGGCCGAAAGGCGAGCGGGTTAAAACTATGTCTTTGGCACCTGTTACCCCTGCTCTTGCCGCATTGCTCGGCAAAGAAGTGCTTTTCTGCGAGGATTGCATAGGCCAGACGGCGTCGAGCGCAATTGCGAACCTGGGCAATGGCGATGTTATCCTGATGGAAAACACGCGCTACCATCCGGGCGAAGAGAAAAACGACGCTGAGTTTGCCAAAGCGCTTGCTGCAAACGGCGACATTTACGTGAATGATGCTTTCTCTGCAGCGCATCGGGCACACGGCTCCACCGAAGGTATAGCTCGTCTACTACCAGCCTACGCCGGCCGTACGATGCAGGCGGAACTTGAAGCGCTCAGCTCGGCACTTGGCAACCCGGAGCGGCCGGTCCTCGCCGTTGTTGGCGGCGCAAAAGTCTCTTCGAAAATTGACCTGCTCGAAAATCTTGTCTCAAAGGTCGACATGCTGGTCATAGGCGGAGGCATGGCAAATACCTTCCTCGCCGCAAAAGGCATCGACGTAGGAAAGTCGCTCTGCGAACATGAATTGGCGGCAACAGCAAAGACAATCATGGCAGCTGCAGAGAAATCAGGCTGCGAAATTGTCTTACCGGTAGACGCAGTCGTCGCGCGTGAATTCAAGGCAGGGGCAGACAACGAAACGGTCACCCTCGACGCCATACCCCAGGATGCGATGATGCTCGACGTTGGAGCCTCCTCGATCGAAACCGTGAAGCAGAAAATTGCTGCGGCAAAGACACTGGTCTGGAATGGTCCGCTTGGTGCGTTTGAGATAGAGCCTTTCGACAAGGCAACGGTCGCAGCGGCGAAATTTGCAGCCGAAAGAGCAAAAGCTGGTCAGCTGAATGCAGTGGCAGGTGGCGGTGATACGGTGGCTGCTCTCAATCACGCAGGCGCCGCGGATGACTTCTCATATGTCTCAACAGCAGGTGGCGCATTTCTCGAGTGGTTGGAAGGCAAAGAACTTCCCGGCGTTAAGGCGCTGGAAGTTTAAAAGCACCCGATTGCAGGCAGGGCATTTATGCCCCGCCTGCAATCCTTGGCAGCAAAAAGTATTAATTTGACTGCAAAATTAAGGCTACAGCATTTTTCTGTATATCTATTTGAATTTCAAACGATTTAAGGGAAAACGCCCTACTTCCATATTGTTTGAATCTTGCTAGAACTTGTCTCACTCAAAAACACAAGACCGCATCAGACACTTGTCCGGCTTCGTCAGCTGTAAGCGGTTCGGGAGACAAAAAATGGCGCGTATCACCCTGAGACAATTGCTCGATCACGCAGCTGAGCATGACTATGGCGTTCCAGCCTTCAACATCAACAACATGGAACAAGCACTTGCGATAATGGCTGCTGCGGACAAAACCGATGCGCCAGTGATTATCCAGGCTTCGCGGGGCGCGCGCGCCTACGCTCATGATGTCATGCTAAAGCACATGATGGATGCAGTCACCGAAATCTATCCTCACATTCCAGTCTGCGTTCACCTGGACCATGGCAACGAAGCTTCCACATGCATGAGTGCAATGCAGGCTGGCTTTACGTCGGTCATGATGGACGGGTCACTTGAGGCAGATGGCAAGACACCGGCAGACTGGGACTACAACATCGGCGTCACCAAAACCGTTTCAGAAATGGCTCATCTTGGCGGCATTTCGATCGAGGGAGAGCTTGGGGTGCTGGGCTCTCTGGAAACCGGCATGGGAGACAAGGAAGACGGCCACGGCGCGGAAGGCAAACTGACGGAAGACCAGCTGCTGACCAACCCGGATGAAGCAGTCAAGTTTGTTTCAGAGACCAAAGTTGATGCCTTGGCAATCGCGATGGGCACGTCTCACGGCGCCTATAAGTTCACCCGCAAACCGGATGGTGATATTCTTGCAATGCATGTCATCGAGGAAATCCATCGCCGTCTGCCAGACACCCATCTGGTGATGCATGGCTCTTCATCGGTGCCACAAGATCTTCAGGACATCATCAACCAGTATGGCGGAGAGATGCCGCAAACATGGGGTGTGCCAGTTGAAGAAATTCAACGCGGCATCAAAAACGGCGTGCGCAAAGTCAACATCGACACCGACAATCGCATGGCCATGACCGGCCAGATCCGCAAGGTCTTGTCCGAAAACCCAGGTGAGTTCGATCCGCGCAAGTACCTCAAGCCGGCACGCGAAGCGATGGAGAAGCTCTGCATCCAGCGCCTTGAAGACTTCAATACTGCGGGCAAAGCGTCGAAGTTCGGACGCATCGCAACGCTTGCTGAAATGGCAGCTGAATACAAAAGTGGTCGCCTCGATCCGAAGATCAGCTAGGTTTCAGCTCAGGCTGGACGTTTACTTTCATGAGAAATTCCAAAGAGGGGCCTTGCGTCCCTCTTTTGCCGTCTTTAGGGACTACAACACATTCTTGTTTCAAAACCACACGGATTCTAAAGCGTGAACAGACCCCGCATTTTTCTTGTTACTCCACCTGACCTTGATGCAGACGCGCTAGCGCCGAAGCTGAAAGACGCATTGCAGGGCGGTGACATTGCATGTGTCCTGATATACACGCCGCAGACCAACTCTCGAGATCTGCAGGAAGCCGCCAAAAGCCTGGTGCCTCTCATTCAGGAAAGTGAAGCAGCCGCCCTGATTTACAATGACACTCAGGTTGCCGGTCGCAGCGGCGCAGATGGCGCCCATGTCGATAGTTCACTTGAAGATGTAAAGCTCGCCGTTGAGAGCCTGCAGCCTGAAAAGATCGTTGGCGCAGGTGGCACCAAGCTCAAACACGAAGATATGGAACACGCCGAGACCGGCATTGACTATCTCTTTATTGGACGCCTCGATCTGGAAGAGCAGGAAGAAACCCATCCAAAGACGTTGTCGAAAGCAGAATGGTGGGCCAATCTGTTTGAGACGCCGTGTGTGGCACTTGCAGGAAAAACCATTGGTGCAGTGGAACAGGCTGCAGCCACAGGCGCAGATTTTGTAGCTATCAAGGACTTCGTCTGGAACCATTCAGAAGGTCCGGCAAAAGCGATCGCAGAGGCCAATGCCCTTCTGGAACAACACACGTTTGAGGACGTGGATTAAATCGATGCAGCGTTTCCTGGCTTTCTCAACGGCACCGTTGATTTGCCTTTTGTGCCTTGTCGCACCTGCAACCAGCGTCGCGCAAACACAGGATGATGCGCAGACGAAGGTCGAAACGCCACCTCAATCACCTGAAGCAATCGAGCTGCGCAGCCCGACTGCCGTTCCAATTCCGGAGCTTGAAGATGGCACTGCGCCGGATGCCGACCTCGCCTATTCGGCGTTTCAACGCGGTTGGTATTTGACCGCCGCAGCCATCGCAAGACCTCTCGCCGAAAACGGCGATGCAGCTGCGCAGGCCTTGTTGGGCGTGCTGAACGAAGCTGGTTTAGGCATCAACCAGGACAAAACCAGAGCCACACAGTGGTATGAGCTTGCTGTCAAAGGTGGCAACACAACCGCAGCCTTCCAGCTTGCCCAGATGTACCTTCTCGGGACCGGTGTCGAGCCCGATAAGAAAAAGGCGGCGGATCTTTTGGAGATCGCAGCCGAGAAGGGCAACCCGGCTGCTCTATATAATCTCGCGCTGCTCTACCAGGAAGGTGAAGGCCGTCCGAGGGATGAGGCGAAGGCCCGGGAACTTCTGGAACAAGCGGCCCAACAGAACGATCCGGACGCCCAATATGCGCTCGGTCTGTCTTACCTGGAAGGTGTCGGGGGTTATGACGATCCCGGTCAGGGTGCGTTCTGGCTCGGCCGCGCCGCGCGACGCGGACATACGGCAGCGCAGGTCTATTATGGCATCTTGCGTTTCCAGGGCCGGGGCGTCGATACAGACGAAGAAGAAGCCGCTGATTGGTTTGAACGCGCTGCGACAGCGGGCAACCCGGTTGCCATGAACCGTCTGGCACGAATCTATGCTCGGGGCAGAGGCCGAGCTCTTGACCCTGAAGAAGCAGCCAAGTGGCATTATACAGCAAGAGCACTTGGTGTTTCAGACCTTGTGTTGGATGGTTTCGTCGAAACTCTGGACGAAGAAACTCAACTAAAAGCACAGAAAAAGGCTGGTAAAATGACAGCCACAATTCTTGCCCCATCGTCAGATCCAAGTCGCTCCTCACCTTAAGCACATAAACCAAATCTGCTTTTTTCCTTGAAACCGCGTGGCAATTGTGTAGGACAGGCGCCAACACTGGTGCTGTGATGAAACTCTTTCAAATTATCTCACGGCACCCAAGCTTCACATAATTGGGTCAATCGGTCGTTCCATGAAAATCAACGGTAACGAAATCAAACCAGGCAATGTTCTGCAGCACCAGGAAACGCTTTGGGCAGTCGTGAAAGTCGATCACGTCAAACCGGGCAAAGGCGGTGCTTTTGCCCAGGTAGAAATGAAAAACCTCATTGACGGCCGCAAGCTCAACGAGCGGTTCCGGTCAGAAGACAAGGTCGAGCGCGTCCGCCTCGAGCAAAAAGACTTCCAATACCTCTACACACAGGAAGACATGCTCGTATTCATGGACACAGAAACCTACGAGCAGCTGGAACTTCAAGCTGACTTCGTCGGAGACCGCGCTGCGTTCTTGCAAGATGGCATGATGGTCACCGTTGAGCTTCATGAAGAGCGCCCAATCGGGATTACTCTGCCGACGCATGTGACCCTCGAAATCTCCGAAGCAGATGCAGTGGTGAAGGGACAAACCCAGTCCTCATCCTACAAGCCAGCCATTATGGAAAACGGTGTCCGCGTAATGGTACCGCCGTTCATCAAGGCCGGCGAGCGGATCATTGTTGACACGGGTACGCTGGAATACGTCCGCCGCGCTGACTGATCCAAGGTCTGAGAAATAAAACAGGTGCAGGTATGATCTTCAGGTCTGCACCAAAACAAACTGGCACAATAATATGGCTCGCACAGCTATCCTCAACGTAATGGTCCAGGCCGCAACAAAGGCCGGACGTAGCCTCATTCGAGATTTTGGCGAAGTTGAAAACTTGCAAGTCTCCCGCAAGGGGCCTGGCGATTTCGTCTCCGCTGCTGACCGCAAGGCAGAAGAAATCATCAGAGAAGAGCTGATCAAGGCGCGTCCAACATTTGGTCTCGTCATGGAGGAAAGCGGTGAAATTGAAGGCACCGACGGCCAGCACCGTTGGCATGTTGATCCACTCGACGGAACAACCAACTTCCTTCATGGCATTCCGATTTTTGCGACATCGATTGCGCTCGAGCGTCAGGGGCAGATCGTAGCCGGGGTCATTTACAACCCTGTCATGGACGAACTCTACACAGCTGAGCGTGGGCGAGGCGCCTATCTGAACGATCGCCGTTTACGTGTTGCAGGACGGTCGGAACTGACAGAGATGGTCTTCGGCACCGGCCTTCCATTCGTTGGCCGGGGCGACCACGGGCTCGCTCTGAAGGAGATGCGCTATTTCATGCCTGAGGTTGCAGGCATCCGTCGTTGCGGCGCCGCAGCCATCGATCTTGCATGGACAGCAGCAGGTCGCCTGGACGGCTACTGGGAGCACAAGCTGAACTCCTGGGACATCGCAGCTGGCCTTTTGATGGTTCGTGAAGCTGGCGGATACGTCACCGATATGGACGGCAAGGACAAGATGCTTGAAAACGGCGATGTCGTCGTTGGCAATGAATTCGCGCACCGCCAAATCATGCGCCTTTTGAAGCTTGCCAAGGGATAAACACCCGACTGAGCTAGCCTTTTAACTCCCGAACCCCGGCAACATTCATGTTGTCGGGGTTTTGTTTACGCAAAATTGCTTTGGGTTAATTTCCGAATAAGAGTTTCCAAGCCTGTGAAAATCACGCTATCAATCTTGAACGGTTCAATTTTCAAGACTGATTAGGACACATGGCCAGAGAATACGATCCCTATAGTCTGTCGAGCCCCAAGGCATATCTTTCCTTCATGATCATCTTCCTTGTGATCGTGTCTTTCATTGCATTCATTTTATATGCCCAGATCACTACAGCGTTCGTCAGCAACCCCGGCCTAAATGGCCTCATCATCATGGTCGCGGCCTTCGGCATTATTTTGCTTTTTGGACGTGTCATCAGGTTGTTTCCGGAAATTGCCTGGGTCAACAACTTCCGAATTGGTGAGCCAAACCTGGATACGCGCCCTCCTCGTCTTCTGGCGCCAATGGCAACCCTGCTTGGCAACAAGATGGGCGAGATGGCCCTGACGCCGACGACCGCCCGTTCAATGCTCGACTCGATCGACATGCGCCTTGAAGAATCGAGAGAGATTTCTCGTTACCTCACGGGGCTACTTGTGTTCCTCGGGTTGCTCGGCACCTTTTGGGGCCTGCTGGAGACAGTGAGCGCCGTGGGAGCGACAATCCAGTCTCTTGATGTCGGGTCTGGCGACGCGAACGTGATCTTCGAAGACCTGAAAAGTGGCCTTGAAGCTCCCCTCTCTGGCATGGGCACAGCGTTCTCGTCCTCGCTCTTCGGTCTCACAGGGTCATTGGTTCTTGGTTTCCTGGATCTCCAGGCAGGACAGGCTCAAAATCGTTTCTACACGGAACTTGAGGACTGGCTGTCCACGGTCACAGATATCGATCCGGAAGAAGGCTCGCTGTTTGAGTCTCCCTCATCAAGTGCGGATGAGATTCAGTCTGCAATCAACAAGCTGGAAAAGACCATCGAGGCTGGTGGCAGCAAAAATGCTGCACAAGCCATGGCCAATCTCGCCGACGGAATTCAGGGCCTTGTCAAACATGTCCGTTCCGAACAACAGATGATGCGCCAGTGGGCCGAAGGCCAGGGCGAACAGCAAAAGCGTATCGAGACGCTCCTGACTTCGATTTCAGCCGCCTTTGATCGGGCGAAGGACTAAGTAATGGCAGGATCGAGAAGTCGAAAGCGCCAGCAGAACACCGACTATTGGCCGGGCTTCGTCGATGCCATGGCGACGCTGCTGCTCGTCATCATCTTCCTGTTGTCGATCTTTATGCTCGCTCAGTTTTTCTTGAGTCAGCAGTTATCAGGCCGGGATAACGTCCTGAACCGACTGAACAGCCAAATCAGTGAATTGACCGAACTTCTTGCTCTTGAGCGGGCCAATTCCAGCGAACTGGAAGCCACAATTACCGGCCTGCAAGCCAGCCTGGGTGAGGCAACATCAGATCGGGACAGGTTGCTTGGACTGATGGACAGCACAAGCGACGATGCGGAGGCCGCAGGCGGCCGCGCGGCACAACTTGAAAATCTTCTGGATGATGAAAAACGCGTGTCTCAGCGCGCGCTGGCCCAAGTCGAACTGCTCAACCAGCAGATTTCAGCTCTACGCCGACAATTGTCCGCCGCCAACGCAGCACTCGATGCAGCCGAGGCAAAGGAAAGCGAAAGCCAGGCCAAGATCGCCAGCCTTGGACGCCGCCTGAATGCGGCTTTGGTTCAGCGCGTGCAAGAACTGTCGCGCTATCGGTCTGACTTCTTTGGCCGACTGCGCGAAATTCTGTCTCAAAGATCTGACATACGCGTGGTGGGCGATCGGTTCGTCTTCCAGTCCGAGGTTCTGTTTTCCTCTGGATCTGAAGAGGTCAATCAGGCTGGCACCAAGGAATTGGATAAGCTCGCAGAAGCCATCCTGGAACTCAGCAAAGACATCCCGGAGGAAATCAACTGGGTGCTTCGCGTTGATGGCCACACAGACGCGGTTCCGCTGTCCGGCACCGGTAGACTGCGTAACAACTGGGAACTGTCTGCAGCACGCGCAATTTCAGTTGTAAGGTATCTTATTGACCGTGGTGTCGACCCAAGCCGTCTTGTTGCAGCCGGCTTTGGTGAGTTCAGGCCGCTTGAAGAAGGCGACAGTCCTGAAGCGCTTGCGCGAAATCGGCGCATAGAACTCAAGCTCACCGAGCGCTAAGACTTGAAGAAGCGTAGTCTCCTGTTTTTAGTGGGTTTGAAACTGGCCTTAAGGTGGCTGTTTTCAGCTTCATAGCAGGCGTAAGACCGCTGATGGCCATATCGGGCCGCTCATTGTCGGTATGCCTATAGCCAGCGTGTGGCGTGGTCCTGTGTCTCCTCGATCGTTTCGAATATATTGTTCGGGCGGTTCGGTTGTAGCGTTCGACATAGGCATTCTGCTGGGCGGTTTGCCGGGCTGGAGTACTCCAAGCCGATCTCACGCCTTGAAGCCCATGTTTGCACGTCGGCGCTGAGGTTTTCTAGGCCATTGTTTACCCGGATGTTCAACGGCTGTCCCCGCCTGTTCCTAGCTGACAAGAGATATGATGACGATACAGTGCCGTCAAAGTCTGCGGTTTGCAGCCACGCGCATATGGATACGCGATCTTCTCTATAAACCCTAATGATTCAGGTTTATTTCTTTAGACAATAGCGCTGAATAGTGGGAGGCATAGAGGGCCTTACTGTGTTAGATGCCTAAATTTCGAACAATTTCTCCGCGCAAAAACAGTTGCCTCTCCATCCTATGGGATTTTTAGGTACATATAATTACATTAGAAGCCAAATTACGATAATTATTTTCGTAGCAATTCAGCTGCTACCCGAATGCACGCATTTGCGAAATCAAGGTCGGCCATTCAGGTGCTTGATAGTTGGTTGCTTTGTTGAACCGCGTGCTGTCAAGCGACCGGTCGATTTTCAATTTCTCGTCGGCTTCGATTGAAATCCCTGTTCCGTATTCTTCATTAACTAATGTGAGCAAGTCGAACTTAGAAATCGGCTTCGCGCTTACATGGTAAACGCCGCGAAGGTTCTCGTTTGGAATGACGAAATCACGAACAATTCTTGCTTGCTCGCAGGTTGGTAAGCCGGAAAAGACTGCATTTGTAAAACCCTTAATGGTGCCCTTTTGAGAGAGAAACCAACTGATTAAACTTCTTGTGCCATTAAGCTCGTGACCGATGATGGACGTGCGTAAAGTAACTGCGTTAGCGTAGTCTACCTCGCCAAGAAGCTTTGCTCGACCATAGATATCCCCGGCATCCGCAAAATCGCTCTCCAAATATTGACCTTTGGAACCTGAAAAGACGCAATCAGTACTGAAGTGAATCAAACGCGCACCTGCCAAGTCGCAAAGTCTTGCAAGCTGATGTGGAAGCAGTGAGTTGATCGGGATTGCTTCGAGGGAGTCCTCTGCAGTTTTCAATTGTTTCACCAAACCAATGCAGTTGATCACAACTTTAGGCCGGGCTTCCAGAAAGGCGCGAAGCAGACTATTTGCCTGATTGACGTCAATATCGGCAAGCAATCTTGCGTTTGGAGCCTTGCTTGCAAGTCCTGGATTAGCGGAGCGTAACGTCCCGAAAACGTTCCAGTCTTTCTTCTCGCTCAGAAGTCGGATCACGGCATTTCCAAGCATACCGCTAGCACCCAGCACTAGTATATTCATGAGCTTTGCCCTTTCCCGTGTTTCTGGATGACTCGGGAAAAATGCTCCATCAAGTCATTGACAAGTTTCTCTTGCGAAAATTGCTCTTCATAGAAGCGCCGGCCGTTTTCGCCCAGCTTGACCCTCTTTTGCAGTGGTAGGCTATGAAGCGTTTTGATCCGCTCTGCAAGTGCGGTGGCATCTTCCGCAGCGCAGGTCATTCCCGCTTTAGCCTCTTCTATGACCTCTGCGCCCGCACCGTTCAGGCATGCAATAATCGGACGTCCAGCGGCTAGATAGGCCTGAATTTTGCTCGGAATTGTAAGGTTGTAGATTTCAGCGTCTGCAAGCGTCACGAGTAGCGCTGCTGCCTTGGTCATCAATACCGGCATTGTTTCAACCGGAAAACTTCCTGGGAAAACAATGTTAGTGAGACCGCGCTTTTTGGCTTCCTCCATCATCCAATCGCGTTTGCTGCCAGCACCCATCATCACGATTCTGATTTCAGGACGCTCTTTGAGAAAGTCAGCTGCTTCCAAGATTGTTTCTACGGCCTGTGCTGTCCCGATGTTTCCGGCGAACAGGATGGGGAATTCGCATTCAAGATCGGGACAGGAATACGTGTGTTGTTTGTCGGTCTGCTCGGTTTCAAGAAATGGATTTGGCAGATAAGAAATTTCGGTTGAACCTGAGTTTTGACGAATTCGAGGAATAAAATTTCTGGACTGCGCCAAGATCAGATCGACATTTCGGTAGATCCAGCCAACGACCGACCCGACCATTCTTAGAACGCGTTGGTTTGTGACGTAGCCGGTTGCGGACAAGCTCTCTGGCCACAGGTCCTGCACCCAGAGCAGCACAGGTGTTTTTTTCAGGCGACTGAGCCATATCGCCGGAATAGCCTGCAAGATCGGGGAAGGTGCAAATACGAAGATTGCGTCAAATTTTTTCCTACGTAGCAGCCATGGGGCAAACAGAATGCCGAACAGGATGAAGGAAAGATAGTTCAGGAACAGTCCCAACGCGCCTTTCCCGCGCGGCAGTAGCGGAACGCGATGCACCAAGAGGGATTGTTCAATGTCCTGACTGCAGCCAAAGGCCCGGTAGCCTTCGAAAATCTTTCCGGCTGGATAATTTGGCTTGCCGGTCAAAACTTCGACAAAGACACCTTTAGCGCTCAGCGCCTGCGCAATTTCATTAATTCGGAAGCTCTCCGGCCAGAAATATTGACTGAGAATAAGGACTCTCACGGGTTCTCTTTCTGTGTCGCACGCGCAAGGAATGTTTCAACATCAATCGGTGTTGCGATATCCTGCTCTTTGCGAAGGTGCCTCTTTACCGCGCGAGCGATCGACAGGGCTGAGTTTGGATCAAAAGTCTCTACCGGTGCAATGATGTCCCGCACATAGTCAAGTTCTGGCGCTATGACTGGCAGCCCTGAGCTGCGGGCTTCAAGCAACGGCAAGCCAAGGGATTCAAAGCAAGACGGGTAGATCAAAGCACCGGCTTCGCGGTAAAGCTTGAACAAAGCTTCATGGGGACGCTGTCCCAGATTGTGAATGTTCAGCTTATGCGACACGCTTGCTTCATTGATCTGAGCGACTAATGTGGCTTCTTTTTCCGGATTTAAGGTAAGCACAAGCGATGGGAAAAGCCCGTCACCTGCCAGAAGTTTCCATGCGGAAATCAGGTTTTGGTGGTTTTTGTGGGCCTCACCTGATGCGACATAAAGAAAATCGAATTTTCGTGAGGTTGTATCTTCTGTCGAATTCTCGGGAAGCGCCATCATCTCTGGAACGAACATTGCGCATTCGACAGACCTTCTCAAGGTGCCTTCGGCCAGTCTTCTCATTGTTCGAGTTTGAACGATAACGCTGCTTGCTTTGTTCTGCTTGAGCTTGAGCCAACGCTTTTCAATTCTAAGTCGCAATCTGGCTTTCCATGGCAGAGCTCCCAAAGGAGCGTCTGGATCAACAAGGTATCGGTTTTGAAGAAATAGAGTGACAGTCCCCGCCACTTCTAATAACGGCGGCAGGTTCCCGAAACAAATAACATAGTCTTTAGCCGTTACCTGACGTGAAAGCTTAAATTCAACGTTCAGTCGCGCTAAGATTGTTGGCCGAATTTGTTTGATATTGATATGGGTTGAGAGCCCCTCCGGGATTGGCATGCGCTGGTCTAGAAAGACCGTACAAGGAAGGTCTGGCGGGACATTCTCAAGTAGTCCGAGGAGGAGCACTCTCCCTCCCCCTTGATGAATATTGCTAGCCTGAATAAATAATCTCGGCATGGTTCCATTCATCGTTGTCTGCTTCTGGTGCATTTAGCTGGTTCAGCAGCCCAGTCCATTGGTGAGAGCTTAGCCAATCAGATGTCAGGTTTTCAAACATTCAATAATTCGTATCGCGGCCTTTCCGTCGCCGAACGGGTTCACCGCACGAGCCATTTGGTTATATGCAGCCTGATCATCGATTAGTTTTTGGGTTTCGCGAATTATTGTCTCTGCACTTGTGCCGACCAGCCTTGCTGTGCCAGCGGTGATCGCCTCGGGACGTTCGCTCGTATCTCGCATAACCAATACCGGTTTTCCCAAGGCTGGGGCTTCCTCTTGAATTCCTCCGCTATCCGTCAGAACAAGATGACAATGGCGAAGGAGCCATGCAAACTCCTTATAGTCCTGCGGAGGAATTAAATTTACATTTTCGAGACTGGACAGTTTTTCTTCGACAACATCTTTTACCTTAGGGTTGAGATGCACAGGGTATATGAAACTCAAGTCTGGATTTGCTGTTGCGAGCTCTCGAATACTGAAGCAAATATTGTCGAGACCTAAGCCAAAATTTTCACGCCGATGAGCCGTAATCAGGATAAAGGGCTGCTTTTCGATATCAAAACCGATTTGGGGTGTTAGTCTATCCCTTAGTCCTTGGATCTCTGATGGATTGGCTTCCAGAGATTGTATGGTCAAAAGCAGCGCGTCGATGACCGTGTTTCCGGTTACCAGGATATCCTTTGCCGCGATGCCCTCGCGTACCAGATTAGCGTTGGCAGCGACGGTGGGGGCAAAATGATATCGCGCGGCGAGTGCAACGGATCTGCGATTGTATTCTTCCGGGAAGGGGGACAGAAGATTTCCTGTCCTTAGCCCGGCTTCGACATGTGCGACTTCAATCAGATTGTAAAATGCTGCAAGTGCACCCGTCATAGCTGAAGTCGTATCGCCGTGGACAAGAACGAGGTCGGGGTTGGTCGCTGCGAAGTGCGTGTTGAGGGCAAGTAGGAGACGAGATGTGAGTTCCGCCAGAGACTGGCCGGGTTTCATTACGTCGAGTTCAACATCAGCCTTTAGGTTGAACGCGGACATCGCGCCATCAAGCATCGTCGTATGTTGACCCGTACTGCACACGCTCACATCAAAGTCTTGCGGGTGTTCGCGCAACGCAAGCACTACCGGCGCCATTTTGATCGCTTCCGGCCGCGTTCCAATTACGACACATACTTTTTTCACAAGTATCTCCAACTCAGATATGAATATTTTTCTTGGCGAGTTTGCGCTGAACCGCGCGTCCCCACTTTCCAATCAATGGATACTTTTGCGCTAGGCGTTTGACAAAACGAAGACGGGTAACACCTGGGCCAATCACTACTCCTGCGGATGACCTATGACTTGTATCCTTGCAGAGTCGAAAGCCGTTCGATGTGCAATATTTTAGCGCAGTATCAAACTTGCGAAGTGCTTCTTCGCCTTGAGAAACTGCTTCTTTGGAGGTTCCCAATTCCATGGCCAATTTGGGGTCGCTACCCCAAATACTCGGGTCGGATACTGGATGGGGTGGAACCATCGTTCGAATGCCGAAATGTTTTTGGAGCATAAACGAGAAATGCATATCCTCGCCGACAAGACGAGATGTTCCTAAAGGCGGGAGCTCCCGCCAAAATGCGCCGAGCCATTCACGTTTGAAAAACCAGGCATGACCGACGATGTCTACGACTTCGGTTTCCTCATTTGGTGCGTCCCAGCCAAAAGATGTGAAAGGATGATAGCGGTTGTTGCTGAGAAATCTTAACCCTCGTGCTCCCAGCAATGCTGGTTCTCTTTCCATTTGCTGCAAGCAGCTTTCAAAGAACCGTGGCGCTGGAAAGGTGTCATCGTCCAAAGCGCATATATAGTCGGTCTCAGCGTTTATCGCGTAGGCGAAGCGGGACCAAACCCCGAGATTCTCAGAGTTGTTAGCAATCATCACCTGCTCGCCATAACCATTCAGGTCCAATTCATCTCCATTGTTCCAGATGAGTATCTTGGCTGCCGGAACGCTTTGAGAGAGAACGTTATCAATTTGTTGTTTAAGGTATTTCTGTCGCTTGAAAGCGTTGAGAAGTACTGTGATCATAGTGCTACCATTTCAATTGGTATTCCTTGTGCCAGCGATAACGCCAGGCCGCAAACTTTTCCGTCATTGTTTTTGGATTTATAAGCTTGTGATAAGAACGCGTGCCCAATGGCAGGCCAAGCAGATCGTTAAGGGCGGTCCCAATATCCAAAAGGGTGAGATCAGGTCGTTTCAGGCGCAACTGGTGACCGAGGATATTTGAAAGGGACGAAGCCGAAGAAAGAACCAATGCCCGTTTTGGTGCGTTTTCAAGGTCGCGCATAGCCTGGCTCAAAGTCTCCGGATAGACGGAGAAAAAGTTGTCCGGCACTTTAATCAGCTCTGCGGTTTTCAGATAGCCTTGTAGCTCGCAGCGCCAATTGCCTAGAACAAGCGTTTCCTTGAAAGAGGCCACGAGGAACGGAAAAAAATCTGATCGTGCCCGAAGATAATTTGCATTCAGGAAGAGATCTGAAAAAGTCATTTGTGGCGTAAAACCGCCATTCAACCGCAGCATGAATTCCCGATCATCCAACACGTTGTTATGGCGAGTGGGGATTCCCTTATAATACCACGGATCCGAAAACATTGCGGATGACAATAGGTCACGACGAACATCTTGTCCGGATAGCGGGTCAAAGCGTTTTTGATCAAAATCGGGAAACCGATTTGAAAATTGCTTTCCTCGAAATTCAGTGATGCCTTTTGAGATCACCAATTTGCGGTTTCGCAATATCTCAATTTCGCCATCGCTAAAACGAACAAAGGTAAAGGGTTGCCCATCTCGAACGAGTCCTTCAAATCGGTCTAAATCAGCTTTCCCTGTTGGAACCTTGATCATTGTCTCAATCATTTTTTGTGTCCTGAGAGATCACAAAATAGGGGCACTCTTCTAGAAATTGTAAAAAATTTTCTCCCTATATTTTGGTGCTCGGATTCTGAGTTATGAAGTTCTCGCACTAGCTCAAGCATCGGAGCTGCCGTTGCAATCAAGTTGAAACATCTAAAGGTTGCAGTCTCATCTGCCGTATAGAGATCCGGGAAGTCCTTGAAGATTTGTTCCTTCCCCATTCCATCAAGGCTAACGAAATTCGATCTGCTCCAAGCCACGTATTTGAGAAGTGCATTGAGATAGAACCAGTCACTGCAGGCAAGATATTGTTTGACGGATGGAAGCAATAAAATAGGTTGGAAGTCAGCTGAGGCATTCGTGATTGCGTTCAGAGCAACGGTCAACTTATCAATCGGATCTTTGCTTGTCGCGTCTAATACTGAGATCGTCCATCCACTTTGATCGCTAAAACGATGTTCAATAACGCGGTGTTTTTGCAGCTGATAAACTGAAGAAAGCGGCAACGGGCTTTCCGCAAGGAGAGTCGATATTTCACTATCGTCAGCATCTTCGACTATTAGCACTAGCGCTGCTGGGTTGATGAGCTGACCTGTTTGGCTGGCTGAACTAAAGTCACTGCATGTCAGGAAACGTGTCTTCTGTCTTAGGCCTTTTGAAAGCAGGAAATACTTCAAAATTGAATTGCCGTTGAGCGCCTTTGAAAGGGGAAAAATCAACTTTGACTGTTTTGAGGTCTCAATGCACGAGTTCTCTGCAGTAATGGTGGGGCGTTGCAGGAAACGGTTTAGCGGAGTAAGCAATCTTCGGATGACCCGGCTGAAGAACGCGGTTCCTTGGGCGCGAGTCAAGACTTCATGTACGGCGCAGGAAATACCGGCATGAATGCCTTGTGCGAGCGGGTGTTTCAATAGGTTCGCGTAGATCGACTGTCTTTGAGCCCGCGGCCATCCTGTTCTAGAAAACTTCTCGAGGTATGAGTTTTCCTTCACCAAGGAAGCCATCACAAAATCGGCAAAATCAGTAAAATGCTCTACGAGCCCTAAGGGCATGACTGCCCAGTTGTCACAGTAGCCCTCATCGACATCGGCAGAAGAGGATAGGTAAAGATATTCAGTCGGTAGAGCAGCATCCAATATCGGACGTTGTCGAGTGACTGCATTGCCCTGACCGATATCCCAATTGGTCAATAGCGCCTGGCCATACCCGGTTTCTAATTCCTGTGCAAGCTGAACGGCTTTGGAACGCGAATACGCGTTTGCAAGCAGTCTAGATGCAGAGATTGGATCCCAAATTTCACTTAGTTTTTCTGACTGCACTTCGATCTGCGTTGGGGCTTCGACAGAGCAAGCTAGCTGAGGAAAGGAACAGTTTTGTTGTTCTATCGCTAGATCATTTGGTCCATAAACAGACTTAACGAGGCTAGAAAACTCAGAATTCCAGCTATGCGCCACAATTTGTTCCAGTGGCAGTTGGTTCGGTAGGCATTTCTGAATGTCAATGAAACCGTTCCAGAATGGAAGCAAGCCTTCTGAACCAGGGGCTTGGATAAATCCGGACAGAATCAAAGTTAGTTTGGCACCAGCCATGAGCGTACTTTCAAAGGCGGAATTTAGATTTACGATGCTTAGCTCTTCAGGACTCTAAGCGGGTCTTGACGCGTCGCTTCTCTACGCTGCTCTTTTTGCGCTGGCTTTCTCTATCGCCCGTTTTAGCGCCGCTATGACCCTTTCCTGGTCAGCATCCGTCATTCCGACCCATAGTGGCAGGCGTATGATGCTCTCTGACAAGCGATTGGCGCCGGAGAGATCTCCATGGCTACGGCCGAATTTTTCTCCTGCAGGTGCGGAATGCAGCGGGATGTAATGGAAGACAGCATGAACGCCGTGTTGTTTCATTTCATCCAAAACGGTTTTACGGTCCAATCCCTCTGCGAGCAGAACATAGAAAATATGACCGTTGTGCTCGCACTCGGGAGGCACCCCCGGTCGTTTTATCAGGCCTTCACACTCTAACTCTTCGGTGAGGGAATTGTATCTGTTCCAGATTGCGAGGCGCTTCTTTGTGATCTGCTCAGCATGCTCCAGCTGAGCATAAAGAAATGCAGCAGTCAGCTCACTGGGCAGGAAGGATGAACCCACATCCTGCCATGTATATTTATCGACCTCTCCCCGGAAGAAACGGCTCCTATTAGTTCCCTTTTCCCTGATAATCTCTGCCTGTTGTATGAATTCATCTCGATTAATTAGCAGTGCGCCACCCTCCCCGCTAATTATGTTTTTTGTATCGTGAAAACTGAAAGAGCCGAGATCACCTATACTACCCAGCGGTTTTTTCTTGTAGGTCGCCACAACGCCTTGCGCAGCATCTTCAATAATTCTCACGTTGTTTCGTTTGGCAATGTCCAAAATTGTGTCCATCTCACAGGCAACACCGGCATAATGAACAGGAACAATTGCTTTCGTTCTCTTTGTGATTGCGGCTTCTATTTTCGTCTCGTCGAGGTTCAGAGTGTCTTCTCGAATGTCCACGAAAACAGGGATGCCTCCGCGCAAGACAAAGGCATTTGCGGTGGATACGAAGGTAAATGAAGGCATGATGATCTCGTCGCCTGGACGAACGTCAATGAGCAAGGCGGCCATTTCAAGCGATGCCGTGCACGAATGAGTAAGGAGCGCTTTTTGTGCCTGGGTTTGGGTTTCCAACCAGTGATGGCAGTTTTTGGTAAATCTGCCGTCGCCCGAAAGCTGTCCGTTTCCTAGCGCATCTGTAAGATACTGCGTCTCAAATCCTGTGAAATACGGACGATGGTAAGGAATTGGCTGCATAGTAGCTTTTTTCTCAAATGATCACGATCTGGCTCATCAGATCCGGAGGTTGAATTCAAATACTGTTATAGCTTCAACCTGCGCTGCGGTCCAAGGGATCTAATCAAATGGAACTGCTCGGTTGAACGACCAGACATAATGTGTTTTCAGATGGATCATGAGAACCAGTCTGATTTTTACGGCGTTCCAGGCGAGTGGTCGCAGGAAATTTGTGTTTAGTTTGTCCAATGGAAGTGATCAGTCAATGGCGTTTATCTTCGCATAAAGAAGTCATGGATGATCGTGCAACTGATTTGTGAACTGCGAGCTTAGAAATTTTATGCGTATTCTTGTGACAGGTGGTGCGGGATTCATTGGATCGGCGTTGGCTCGTTATCTCGTGCGAGAGATTGGGGCGGAAGTGCTTGTTTTGGACAAGCTGACCTATGCAGGTAATCTTGCCTCCCTGCGACCGATTGAGAACGCTTCAAACTATAGCTTTATTAAGGCTAATATATGTGATCGAAGCACTCTCCACCACGTGTTCGCAGAGTTCAGACCAGAGCGGGTCATGCATTTGGCAGCAGAGAGCCATGTAGATCGGTCAATTTCTGGCGCTCGTGATTTCATTGATACCAACATTCTAGGGACGTTTACTCTTCTGGATAGTGCGCTCAGCTATTGGAACAAGCTTGCCTCTGACCAAAAAGGCATTTTTCGTTTTTTACATGTTTCTACTGATGAGGTGTATGGGGCGCTCGGAGATCAAGGGCTTTTCCGGGAAGGGACTCCCTATGACCCATCATCGCCTTACTCAGCTTCCAAGGCTGCCTCGGATCATCTTGCGATGGCTTGGCACCGGACCTATGGTTTGCCTGTTGTTATTTCCAACTGTTCAAACAATTATGGCCCGTTTCATTTCCCTGAGAAATTGATCCCACTAACTATTTTGAATGCGCTTGAGGGTAAGCCGTTGCCCGTGTATGGGCGCGGAGAAAACATTCGAGACTGGTTGCACGTCGACGATCACGTTCGTGCACTGCACCTCATTGCTTCGCAGGGGCGGCTTGGCGAGAAATACAACGTTGGTGGACGCAATGAACGGCGAAATATTGAAGTTGTTTTGCAAATTTGTTCACTTATGGACAGCCTTCGCCCAAAGAACGTTCCTCATGAAACACTTGTGCACTATGTGAGTGATCGTCCTGGACATGATGCGCGTTATGCAATTGATGCGACGCGCCTGGAAACAGAACTTGGTTGGAAAGCAACATACCACTTCGACAGTGGGATTAAGCAGACCGTAGCTTGGTATCTTGAAAATGAATGGTGGTGGCGCCCAATCCGTGAAAAGGTCTATTCTGGCGAGCGCCTAGGCACATTGGAGCAGGACGTTTGAAGGGTATTATTCTCGCTGGTGGAACAGGGTCTCGCCTTTTCCCTATGACGATAGTCGCATCTAAACAGATGTTGCCTGTCTACGATAAACCGATGATTTATTATCCCCTCTCGACACTCATGCTTGCGGGTATACGGGACATTCTGATCATATCTACGCCTCAAGATCTGCCGTTATTTCAACATCTTTTGGGAGATGGGTCGAAATGGGGAATCTCTCTAGACTACGCCGTTCAACCAGCGCCGGATGGCCTCGCGCAGGCCTATATCATTGGGGCCGATTTTGTTTGTGGTGAGCCATCATGCCTGATTCTCGGAGACAATATCTTCTACGGGAATGGGTTGCCTGAGATGCTTGAACAGGCTTACCAGCGGCCGTCTGGAGCGACTGTATTCGCCTACCACGTGACTGATCCTGAACGTTATGGTGTCGTTTCCTTCGATTCAGAAATGCGCGCGCTTTCCGTTGAGGAAAAGCCTTTGGTTCCAAAGTCAAATTGGGCCGTTACGGGATTGTATTTCTATGATTCTCAAGTGATCGAAATCGCCGCAAACCTGAAACCTTCAAGTCGTGGCGAACTTGAAATTTCGGATGTGAATCGGATTTATCTCGAGCGCGGTCAACTCAACGTGAAGTTGATGGGACGGGGTTACGCGTGGTTGGATACGGGCACACCGGACAGTCTGATCGATGCAGGAAACTTTGTGCGGACTCTTGAAACCCGGCAAGGAATGAAGATTTCCTGCCCTGAGGAGATTGCATGGCGCCGGGGATTTATTTCGGATGCGGAGCTTGAGGCGCTGGCTGGAGAGTTTGGAAGCAGCGCGTATGGAGCGTATCTTCGGTCGCTGCTGTCGTATGACTGATGATCACGTCGTGGAGTGCGTGTCAAAAGCTCCAGAGCAGGCAAACTTCAGTGTGCCGGAAGAAATGAAGACGAGGTAAAAGAAAACGGATGGTCTTTGAGGGAAAAGAGCCACGTGCAGCAGTCTTCCTCGACCGCGACGGAACTGTGAATGTCGATAAGGGGTATGTCCACAAGATCGCGGACTGGGAGTGGATTCCAGGTGCAATAGAGGCTATCGGTTTACTTAACCGAAGCGGCTATCTGGTTGTTGTCGTAACCAACCAAGCTGGTATCGCTCGGGGTTACTACAATCATGAGACAGTTGCGGCTCTACACCAGCATGTTGATAGCCTTCTGAAGGCTGAAAATTGTTGGATCAATGCTTATTACCTGTGCCCACATCACCCTGAATATGGGTCGGTGCGCGAGTGCAATTGTAGAAAGCCGCTACCGGGAATGCTGCTGCAAGCAGCCCAGGATCTTAATATAGATATGAGCCGCTCCTGGCTGATTGGTGACAAACTTTCGGATACCGAGGCCGGCTTTGCTGCGGGTGTATCTCCAATTCTCGTTCGGACGGGATATGGAGATCAAGAGCGGGAGATGGCTGATACCGGAGTGCAATGCGAAGCCGACTTGCTTAGAGCGGTTCGGAGCATCTGCTCACTTGAGAACCCCCAAATAAAATAGTTGCTTACCAAAGGGCCATGCCTCCGGTACGTCACCCTTAGTGACCTTTATTTCTGTGAAATAGGGGTTGATGAATTTCTCAAGAAATGCATCGTCAATGGTATTCACGTGTTCGCCGATCGGCGTCTGCGACGTCAGAATTGAACCATCCAAATGTCGCTCGTTCCAAGGGCACTGGATACACACATATTTGGACGATGAGACCGCGAGACTTTCGACGAATTCTTCAACATTCTCGATGTGTTCAATAACATTTGAGCAATAAACAAAATTACACTTTGTGGTTTGGTCCCACTTTTTTACGCCAAAGTTTTCCTGTTTTTTGACCGCAATATTCAGTCCACCTGTACTAACATCCCAGAGAAAAATCTCAGATTTAGGCCAATTTTTTCTGAATATTCGAGCAGAATCACCATGAGCGCACCCAAAGTCAAGCACACTTGGCGGGTCGAGGTCACCAATGTTGCAAAATTCGAATAAACTCTCCGAAAATCTAACCGTTTGAAGGCTTCCTTCCTTTGACCAATTGAATTTTAGTCTAAAATCCCAGTACGATTTGGAGTTTATTTGAAAAAAATTTTTGGATATTCGTCCAATGTAGATGCCCGGTGCATATTTTATTGCTTTTTTTATCGCGACATCAATTCCATCATCTTTTGCGATTTCAAAAAATCTTCTAATCATGACAGCCTTCTTCTCAAAAATTCTGGGTTATCGAAGTGTCGAATCTGCCCAACGTGACTAGGAAGTTTGAATTCAAATTGGTCTAAAAATCCCACACTTTATTCTGACTGAGACTGTCTGCGGTGTGCCGAGCAAAATCAAGAGTTTGGGATTTGTGTGGCCGTAAATTCGTACATATCAGGCTGCTCTTCAACAAAACGACGATGAAGACCTTTCCATTCGTCAGTACCTGGACTAAGAAACTCGGATAAGATCGCTTGTGTGCTGCTCCCGGTTTCGAGTTTTTCATCTTGCAGATCGTGGAGTTGCGGTGAAGGTTCTCCGCACAAGGTTCCTTTCAACATGCAGTCGATAAGATGGTCAAAATCAAAACTCCCTCAGAGCTGTTGAACCAAAATATTTCAGACTCAATTTCTGCAAAGAAATCGTTTCTTCTGAATTCCGTGCAGATTGAGAATTTTGAAAAAGCGGTCTTACTCATTGCTGAGCGGTATCGAGATGGTGGGCGTCTCTACATTGCTGGAAACGGTGGATCTGCAGCAGACGCGCAGCATTTGGCAGCAGAATTTGTGAGTAAATTGGCGAAGGACAGAGCGCCACTCCCAGCGGAAGCATTGACTGTGGACACGTCAATTCTGACGGCTATAGGCAACGACTATGGCTACGATCAGGTTTTTGCTCGACAGGTCCGCGGAAAAATGACCGAGAAGGACGTTTTTCTTGGCGTGACTACATCGGGCAACTCACCGAATATCCTGTGTGCCCTTGAGGCATGCAGTGAGAGGAATATTCCTTCAGTTGTTTTTACCGGGCATGATGGAGGGGCGGTAAAAGCTCTTGCGGATCACTGTGTGGTTGCGTCGGGCGAACGTACGGCAACCATCCAGGAGATACATATTGTACTGGCGCATTCTCTTTGTGAATACGTCGAGAATTTGCTTTTTGGTTGACCTGACACACTCTGTAACGAGGCATCATGACATATAATATTCTTGTAACCGGTGGCGCTGGTTACCTTGGCTCAATTTTGGTTCCAGATCTTTTGGCCGCAGGCCATAAAGTGACCGTGCTTGACAATTTCATGTACAAGCAGGCCAGCCTAAACCACTGTGCCTACCATTCGAATTTCAGCGTCGTTAAGGGCGACATTCGTGTTGAAGAGACAATTGCGCCGTTGATGAAGTCCGCGGATGTCGTAATACCGTTAGCTGCATTGGTTGGAGCGCCGATCTGTAGTCAGGACCCAATCGGAGCGACGACCACAAATCACGATGCAATTGCATTAATGCTGAAGCTGCTGTCCAAACAGCAAATTGTGCTCATGCCGACGACCAATAGCGCTTATGGGACCGGCGATGAGAATAACTTCTGTACGGAAGAATCGCCTTTGCGACCGATCTCGCAGTATGCGATTGAAAAGGTCGCCATCGAAAAGGAATTGATGCAGCACGAGAATGCGATCAGTTTCCGACTTGCTACAGTATTTGGCATGTCCCCGAGAATGCGCCTAGATCTGCTGGTAAATGACTTTACTTACCGTGCGTTCAATGATCGTTTTGTCGTCCTTTTCGAAAGTCAGTTTAAAAGGAATTATGTTCACGTGAGAGATGTCTCGCGTGTGTTCCGGCATGCACTTGATAACTTTGAAAAAATGCGCGGCGAGATTTTCAACGTTGGGCTTTCTGACGCAAATGTTTCAAAGAAGGAGCTTTGCGAGGTAATCCAGACGCAGCTACCTGACTTTACCTTTATTGATGGCGCTGTTGGCAAGGACCCGGATCAGAGAAACTACATCGTGTCGAATGAGAAAATCGAAGCGACTGGTTTTCAACCGGAGTTTAGGCTCGCTCGAGGAATTGGAGAATTGATCAAAGGCTTCCAGATGATCAAAAATAGCCGCTACGGAAACGTTTAGTCAGGTTGAAATCTTTAGAAAACGCAAAATGGCCATCCAAGACCGTCCTGGATGGCCGCTTTAGATTTGGCTGGTTGTGCCTATTAGTCGATTTGCGGTTAATTCAAGGAACCATTATAGATCCCAGAACTCTGCCTGATTAAAAGTGGGCTCTTCCTCAGGTTTTTCAGAGGCGATAACCTTTGAGTATAGGTTCATGAAATTCTCGGAAGTATATCTTTTTGCCTTTTCAAAAGCAGATTGGACTATGTTCTGGATTTGATCGGTGTCCCAATTTTCCAAGATGAAATCGATTTTGCGATTAAGGTCATCTTCATCGGTGAAGTAGATGAACTCTTTTTCCGGCTCGTAATAATGCTCAATTAGGTTCCATGAATCGCGATAGACTAGATTGACAGATCGAGCGATCGCAGCCTCGTGGACTCTTGTTTTAAATTGCGGCAAAACGCCTACCCAAGGATAGTTCGAGATTATATCACGATATCGCAACCCATCAAAAAAATCTCCGCTTTCGGGAAGTTTCTGACGGTAATGTCTCATGTTAGTCAAATGCTTTGTTGAAACATGGATGAGATTAAAACAAATAGATATCTTTGTTTCTGCAATACGTTCAATTTTTTCTTTGAAAGGAAGATTGATATCTGTCGCGTGCTTCAGATATTTACTCGTTAATTTGTTGATCCCATAATCCAAACTTGAATAACGATAATTTCTCTTCATTATCGTCTTCATCGCCATAATATGTTCTTTTCCGTGAATGCCGCCATGGTAGATTGCATCATATTTTTTTTCGAGTTTCGCTGGAATAATATCAGTCGAATACGGATAGAAGGCGTATATAAAGCGCTTTCTTGTAGAATTACTATTTCTCCAGTGAGCGGAATATGGGCAAATAGTCAGTATATAATTAAACTTATTCTCTGCGTTTAAAGCATCTAGACCCTTGGCTATTTCTCCTTGAGCGTATTCACAAGGCGCCCAATTGTTGAAAAGAGCGATTTTTGTATGCTCACTTGTACGAAATTCGTCAAAATTGTCTTGCAAGAGAGAGTTGAAACCTACGGCAAGTTTATTCCCATCGTCGATTCCGAACGGCTCAAAGTTCCAATGGAAACTATTAGTATCAAGAATTTCAACGCTTAAGTCTTTTATTGATTGCATTTTTAACCTGAGGCAATGAGTTAAGATATAAGAAGAGCCTCTGTACGTTTTTATTCGACGGTCCTTTTGTCCTATCTGTCGAAATCGCGAACTCCTCGAATATCTCCTCTAATTTTATCTTATATTCGCTCATGTTCCATTTTCCATCAACAATCGCGCTTATTAGGTGGGGCATGATGCTACATTCGTAGTGGAAATAACCTTCCTTTGGTTCGTCGTTATAGTAGACGAGGCCCTCTAATCCCAGCCTGGCACATGTTCGATTTGCTAAGACTTCAAATTGCTCTTCGTTCCCTTTGCGAGCGATACCTGACTTAGGGGTATTCTCGTAAACCTGAATGAGATCATCTCTTTTCCATAGGCTTAGTGTTTGGCTGAAAAAAAATGGTTTAGAATTATCAAGTTTAAATAGCCTATCGAAGCCGGAAAAAGCAGAAAAATTGGGGCCTCTAACAAATCGGATTTGACTAAAATTACTCATCTTAAGAACTTCAATACAACGATCGATTTCCGAATAGGCCGGTGTATCGGTCACGAAGTAATCATCGTTAAATGTGAGAATGTATTGGAAAGGTATATTTTTAAGTGAATATAGCCCCTGTTCACTAAATGTCTTTCCAGAATATTCGACAAGGATTTCATTATCCGTTAGTTCGATACCATCCTTAGTATTGGTACATACATATAATGGAATATTATCGGTTTTTTGTCTGAAGCATTTTAAGAAAATCTTCAATGCATCATGATATGATTCATGCGAATTGACAACTGCACAGTATTCCACTTTTATTTCCCTACGAAGATTGAATGAGCGGCCTTTAAAAGCCTTCTTTGTACTTTCAATATTACTAGTAAATATCTGCTCAATAATGTTTTAAACTGAGAGCTGTCCTTTTTGACAAGTCTTAGTAAGTCCGGCGTTGGCCACTTTTCTAAGAAGAAGGGGCGATCACGAGGGTCGTAGAAATCAAAATATTTCAAAAGATGTTGAATGAGTTCTTTCGTTCGTTCTTTGCCAAGCGCTGTGTAGTGTATCTCTAATACTGCGAAGTCAATATTTGATAAATCCTCATTGATTAAGCCTGCATATTCAGCACCCTCGACATCAACCTTCAGGAAATTGATATTACTCTTCACATTCATTTCTTTTAAAAAATCTGAAAAGGAGATTGTACTAACGATTTCTTCGATTCCTTCAAAAGAACCGGGGAAGCTCGAGCGATTTAACTCTTTTTTGTCCCAATCTGTGGTGGTGAAATTGCCGCTTTCACAGGAACCGTTTATTGACACTTTTTGAAGCGCAATTTTTTCATTTGATATTGAGTGCAGAGCTGCATGCATGATCTGAATGTTGTCGTAACCCGCTAAGTTCTCTCGAGCATCGGTGCAATTAGCTTTCGAGGCTTCGAGGCAATATATCTGATCAAAATTGCTAGAAAAAACGAGTGGAAATGAGCCAACATTCATTCCCAAATCTACTGCTATTGATTGATGGTCATGCTTAATATTAGTCAGTATTTTTCCAATTGGATCCGTAAACAACGGGATCGAATACGCTTTTTTTGCCTCATCGATCCGTTCAGCAAGGAACTTTTTTTTCTCAGTATGCATTTTACGTAATCTCTGTTTTTGATGTCGTTTAATATTAGTGACGAAGAAGATTAAAGAGAAAAAGACATTATCTTTTGGACCTGATTAGTTACGCTTAGTGTGGAAAATTCGGAAGTTTGATTCATAATGTTTTGCCGCTCCCTGTGGCCACAAATTGCCGAGCTTAAAGCATCTTTGATCGCTTGTTCATCGCCACAGTCCGCAATAAAGTCTTCATATTGAGGAAATAGCTCTTTAATCTCTGGATTTTTTACGAGCATGATGATTGGAAGCTTCAGATTCGCGTAGTCGTATAACTTGTAGGGGATCGTTTCCGCACTGCGGTTGTCATCGTGCTGAACAAGCAGCAGAAAATCGGCGTTTTGAGCAACCTGTAACGCTTCTAGGCGACTTTTTTCTTTAAGCAGCCTAAAATCATCTCTGCGCGCGTATTCGTCAGCATTGTCTGTGTACACCGAACCTTGGTTGGTGATGAGGATAGTACCCCTTTCCACTTCGCCATCTGCATAAAGTTTATCCAGAGATCGGAAGAACTTATCTAAATTCCTAGAACCGTAGAGAGTGCCAAGATGCAGAATTTCTAGTGGTTTTTTTTTCGAATTGAGGCTTTTGTCTCGTTGAAGGTCAAAATCCCAAGCTGCTGGGTAGTTGTGGATGATACGATCTCCGAACTCTGGATATCTCTTTCGAGAATCTTCAGCTGCCTTTCTCGTCACATAAACAACAAGATCAGAGTTTTTAATCAGGAATCTCTCGATTGTACGAACCATCCGTTGTTTGTAGTTCGAGTTGTTTGTTTCTGCACCAACCAGTGGGTCCTGAAATTCAATTTTTAAGGGAACACGTTTGACCCATTTGACCGCGACACCGATTAGATAAGCGCTCGGTGGCCCGCCAGTGCAATAGATTACTTCGATTCGTTTTGTTAAGCTGAGCCACAGACCCGTTGGAATCCCACAAATCACCCATGACCACATGCCGCCTGAACCACCTCGGGTCAGAAAGTGTGTTAGTGCCTGCAACAATGTGCCAAATACCCTGACGATGACCTTCAAGATCCAGCTGCTCGGGCCGTTGACAACTTCGAACTGCTTTCTAAGCGCCAGTTCATGTTTGAAATCATCTGACGACAACGATGGGATTTTGTAGATCTGGGTATTCGTTGTGTCTTTTAGATGGGAGCCGTAATTCGTAAGAACAGTTGTCTCAAAATCGAGTGCTGCCAATGTTCGCAGGCGATCATCCGCCCACTCTGCAGGACAATTAGCATCTACTCCAGCAAAGTAGCTTATAAACAGGATGTCTTTCATTTCACGCTTCCCTTGGCGCCGACCAGACGGTCCTAAATGCTGCGCTCATCAACACCAAGGTATGCTTTTTCAGCAATAAACCAGTCAATTGTTTCTTTGAGGCCCTCACGCAACGGTATGAGGCTGGACTTGTAATCTAGGATCTCGTTTTCGATTTCACTAATCTCGAGCATCTTGGCTTTTGCGCCAACGTATCGAGTAGTGTCATATTCAATATGGGTTTCATCAAAGTTGATTTCCTCACAGATAATTTTGACGAAATCGCGAATTGAATAGTCTTCACCTGCACCAATGTTGAGAAGCTTGTTGTCGACGTTCTCCGTCAGGTTTAACAGGATGTCTACAAAACTTCTGACATGGACCAGTTCCCGCCTTTGGTGACCGTCGCCCCAAAGAACGACACGATCTCCCAGCAATTTTCCGCGCAGAATTTTTCGGACTAAGTCAAAAATGAAATGCATCTGCCGACCGTCCAGATGATACCTTGGTCCGTAAAGTGTTGACGGAACTGCACAGAGCCAAGTCTGTCCAAACTGTTTCTCGATTGATCGCGCCCCCTGGAAGAGCATGCGCTTGGTCATTGCGTAGGTGTAGAGACTATCTATCGGCTCCCCTGACATGTAATTCCGTTCACGAAGTTCCATGTCAATTGGATAAGCGCAGCTGGTGCCCATGAAAATCAGTTTTGCCTGGGGTTGGTGGGCTTGCCACCAAGTCAGGACATTAGTGTTGATTTTCTGATTATTGATCCACTGTTCCCCTGGATGAAGCAGGCAAAAATCACCTGCCTGTGTCCAAGCCGCCAAGTGAAAGATGCGATCAAACTTCGTATGCGCAAATTTCTCAAGGGCGTCTGGATCAAAGAGGTTGCAGTCTCGAGACCGAGGATAGGTAACGCTACACCCATTCTCGAGCAGCTTTGACACCAGTTCCTGGCCAAGGAAACCGCCACCACCTGTTACAAAAACATCCATCTTTTATCTCGGTTCAATCGGAAAATAGAATTCGACACCCTGTTCAATCAGGTGCTGATTGTTTCTCAGAATCTCGGTTTTAAAATTCCACGCCAAGCCATAATAGACATCCGGCAGAACCTCGAGCTCCTTTTCGATAAGAATTGGAATGTGCATTCCCGGCGAATAAAGACCGCGACGCAGTTCATTCTTTTCAATCAAAAATTCGATGGTCTCCGGTCCGATACCGAAATAGTTCAGAAGAGTGTTGCCTTTCACCGGCGCCCCCATTCCAAAGATCCGCTTCCCAGCTTCCCTGCATTTCGTCAGATACGCCACATCTCGCTCCTTTATCTGAGCAACCCGATTTGCAAATTCGAAATAGGAATACTTATCGTTACATTTCGAGGCAGCTTCAGCTTTCTCAAGGTCGACAAGCCTGGTCGATTTGTCGCGTTTTCCAGGATGCCCAACGAAGCCAATCATTTGACCGCCGTGGATTGGAGACAAAAACGCGTCAAACATCTCCAAGCCGTGAATTTTCAAGAGCTTCTGGATTGTCTCAAGAGAATAATAAAGCAGGTGTTCGTGATAGATCTGGTCGAAGGCGTTATTCTCCATAATGTTCTTCATGTAGAGGAATTGAACAACAAAAACACCTGTGTCTTCGAGACCTACACGAATGGCATCAGTTACGGAGTGGAGTTCTTCGAGGTGGAAAAACACGCCTGCAGCGTTAATCACCGAGAACTGTTTATTTATGTCGTTTATGCATTCCAAATTAAAGAAACGATTTAGTGTTGGAACATCACTATCATTTGCAATTGCTGCGGTGGTCTTTGACGATTCTACGCCAAGAACATCCCAACCAAGGGTTTGATAATGTTTCAACTGTGTCCCGTCATTTGACCCAATATCGAGGATGCTCTTCTTTGTGAAACCATCACCGAAGCGGTTGTCGACATCTTCTGCGATACCTTTGAAATGATCTGACAGTGATTTGGTAATGCCGGACAGGTAGGTGTGGTCACCGAACATGATTTGCTTATCGACCGTGTAATCCAGCTGGGAAGTGCGACAGCTATTGCAATACATCAAATTCAGTGGGTAGAGCGGCTCTGTGCCGACCTGCGCTTCCGTAAGGAAGTTATTGCACCAGGGCTGATCTCCTAAATCAAGCACTGGTTCCAAATCGGTTCCGTCGCAAACTCGGCATTTCATTTCATTGTCCTCGGTAGATTAATTATTTTCGAAATGCAGCTTGATGAAGTCTCCGCTTTCGCCAAGGCTAGCTTCCGTGCCAATATCGATAAATGGGCTGATTTCTGGGATAATTTTAATTTTCATACCCTTTTCAAGCAATGAAGGAATTATGTCTTGCTCCATTGATAGCGGCCGGGTTTTACTGTCCGACTGCATGAGGCTTTCTGGCCTAAATAGGTAAACCCCAGAATTTATGACGCCAGCTCCCGGCGTTTTTTCTTGAAAGGCGGTAAGTGTGTATTGTTTGTTGAAGGTTAAGGTTCCGTAGCGGCTGGCATCTTGCATCTCTACGCCAAAAATTGCGCCCGAATAATCCGCTCCCATGCACTCGACCGCTACCGCTAGATCATAATCTACCAACATGGAATCGCCGTTCAATATTAAAAAAGGCGATGAGATATTCGGGTGCTGAACGAGGAAGTCGAGCACACTTCCGCCTGTTCCGGCAGGTGAACTCTCCCGAATACAGGCAATCTCGAAATCACTTGATCGCTCGCTTCGAGCGTAGGCTTCGATTTGCTCAGCTTCATAGTGGGTCAACAAATAGACTTCGCGAATTTGTTGCGCCTTGAGGCTTTTGAAAATCCAATGAAGAAAAGGCTTTCCATTTACCTGTGCGAGCGGTTTGGGAACAGTTCCGGTCAGGTGCCTTATTCTAGTTCCGAATCCACCCGCTAGCACGACTGCCGACAGACCTTGAGGAGATGCATTGGGCATTCATTTTACCACGGATAGATACTCGAGGATCATCTTTGGCAACTATCTAGTTCATTTCTGTAGATGATCGCAACAGTGAGATCGAAAGGTTTTGCTTCGTTCTGCTCCCTACTGACATCTTTTGGATTATGAAAAGTACTCTTTCAAGTTACGGATAAAGCTCATACTCGGTAAGTAGGTGTTCCAGATCGAGGTTCAGGAACACATAATCTCCGGGTCGTGAGCTCACGAGCTTGAAGTTGAATGTTTTCAAATAGTCAACAATCGCAGATGCTGAATCATGATAGCCATCCGCTCCAAGCACAATGTGATCGGGTTGCGCTTTTGGATCGGCATATTGTGAGTTCTCATAGATGCCTTTGAAACACTCTACACGGCAAAACAAAACCTTCTTAATTTCTAGACCTGCCCCTTTGAGAACTTCCAGGTCATGTCCTTCCGTGTCGATCTTCAGAGATTCAACAAAAGAGAACCCGGCTTTGTCGATCTCCGGAAACAGAAGTGACAATGGGAATTCCAATACGTTAAACTCCTGATCAACGATGTTCCCGGTCGATTTAGGCGTTTGAATTTTGTAAAGTGAGCTGTTTCCCTTATCGGGATAGGCAGAATAGAAAGTCCTTTCTATCGGTGCATCGGAGGAGCCGGCCGCACCTTGAATGATGACAAATCTTTTCTCTAGGTCCGGAATATTTTTAACATTATTCCCTTTTCGAATGATCTTGTCCCGAGTGGACATCGAATGAAACTTGGGCACTCCAAACCTTAGGCCTCTCAAATTGCCAGGGTGCGGTTCGATCCCAATAATCATCCGATTATCGGCATCGAACAAACAGTCAACCGAATGGGATGCGTCATCGCTCAAGCCAATATCTATTCGAAGAAATTGGGCTGTTTCAGATCGGGTTAATGAGAAATCGATTGGTGACAGGAATTTTCCTTCCTGCGTTAAAGATGGACCAGATCTCTGATATAAAAATGCTATTGCTTTACTGAACCCTCTACAAACGAAGCTCAATAGTACCATGCGAATTTTTGACATCGATTTCCCGCTCATGCCAGTTTTTGGCAGTTTATGTGCTTCAAGGTGAAGCGAATTTAGACTTGTAAAAGTATATTCAAATCGGAACCATGCGCATGGCTCAGACTAGGAACCGGCATGAATAACAGAGCTTCCTTGTGCGTTTAATGTAACGGCTACTTCATGCATATTTGAGAATGCACTCCTAAAGCGGTGTTGTTCCCGTTTGGGAACATAGAAGAGTAGAAAGCCACCACCGCCAGCACCGAGTAGCTTGCCTCCCAATGCCCCGCTCTGCATCCCAAGTTTATAAGCGTCATCGATATGCGGGTTTGTAACATCCCCGCTTAGCGAACGTTTCAATTGCCAGCTCTCATCGAGGAGATGCCCGATATCATCTATTGAATCACCCGATGAAAGTACTTTACGTGCCTCATCTACGCATGCATACATCCTATCGAGTGAACTGAGGTTCTTGTCCATGCGTTTGAGCTTCTCTTCCTCTATGTCCGAAGCCCGACGTGTCATTCCGGTGTAAAGCAGGATCAGGTTGTCAGAGAGCTCTTGGGTCTGCCCCTCATTAACGTTGATGCGTTCTACATCAAAACTTTCATTGCCATAGAATTTTATATGATTGAACCCGCCGTAACTTGCGAATAGTTGGTCTTGAAACCCTACCGATTCTTCCAAAACGTTTCGTTCGAGATGGATTGCGGTTTGCGCCAACTCTTTCATACCTATGAGCTGACCTTTGAAAGCATTTAACCCTTTGATCAGGCCAACCGTGAACGAGGATGAGGAGCCAAGCCCGGTAAATGATGGCAAGTCCGATGCGAGGTTTACCTCAATATTTTCGTGGATGCCGTGATACTTGAGGATCTCTTTGAACGGGCGATGCTTGATGTGCTCAACATCAGGTACCTGTTCCACAATCCTATAAGCAAAGCGAATTTTGTGCTCAAACAGCCAAGAGGGGAAATGGGAGAGCGTATGGTAAATGTATTTGTCGATCGCCGATCCGATGACACCTCCACCGTTCGCTTTAAAGTATTCGGGAAAGTCCGTTCCACCACCAAACAGGCTAATACGGAGGGGGGTGCGCACAATTATCATAGGGCTATCCGAGTCAGTGTTTCAAATAGTTTCTATAGCAGGCTGAATTTTTGAAAATAGTGCCTTGGGATTAAACTTTCTGCATAGTAGTCATATGCGTCTTGAGGGCATAATTCGGAGTACATTACTTGTTGCTTGGAGGTTTTCAAATCATTCAGTAATTTTTGATCATGCTCGACAAAGGCGCGAAAGAATTCATCAAAGTCATCAATACAGTCGTTTGGATCAGCCGATAAAGTCTCTAAATGAGCTGACTTATAGTCACTGTCGTTTCGATACCAATGATATTTTTTGGAAAAAATTTCGAGAGCTGACACCACCCTATTTTTTTCTAACAACAGCTTAGGTATCGCCATACTGTTTTTCGGGTGCGGCCTTAAAAAGGAATAGGGTAGAATATTCACTAAAAAGATGGGGCGCCCCCAGATCGTAGCAAGTTGTGACGCCCCAGACGCAGATCCGATAAACAGTGTACACTGACTTGTGAGGTAGACGTTGAGAAGCTCAGTATCAGCAATATCCAAATCGGGCAATTCCAAATAACGTTTGGGACCTTCAACTTCGTTCCCCTGGTATTCACCAATTCGTATGGTTGTGAAACTGCGATCATGCAGATAATCCAAGATTGCGTTGAATGATCGGATATCACTGCTGCGGTAATTTTGAGTAAATAGATTCGGATTCTTCGTTTTTGAATCAAAGGTAGAGTCCCGTGAATGAAGAACGGCAATTCGATCCTTTTCTACATTTGGAAAGACCGCTTTGAATAGCTTTTCAGCTCTTTTTAGAGAAGGTGCATCCCATTCGATGACCGGAACATTTGAATTGTACTTATTATAAATATTGAATACTTCTGCTGGGCTAAAGTCTAACGCAACGTATTTTGAGCAATCATAGCCGGTTTCAGGGTAAATTCTGAGGTAATCTAGTAAAAAGCATAAAAAGGGATTCGTGATGACTATGAGATCTTTATGATTGGACCATAATCTTGCAATGTCATTATTGGCACATTTTCTTTGATCAGATAATAAAATTCCTCGAAAATCGAATTTTTCTAACTTCTTTTCTTTGATAAAGCAATCAACGTCAGCGCAGAGGTGGCCTATTGCCGCAGAGTTTGTATTTAAAAATCTATACCTCGCAGAAATACCGAATTTTTTGAACAAAAAGCACAATAGTGGACCAATAAAAACGCGTTTCGAAATGTTTAATGATTGATCTATTTTTTTGGCAAACATCGAGAGACTACTCTTGAGGGTAAAATGTCGCTTGTTGGGTGAGCCTAAATCTTTAGCGCTTTATAGAGGCGATTTAATGTCTCTGTTGAAGAGAATGTTTCTTCGAAGGTATGGATAACTTCGATTCCTTTACTTTCAGCGTAATCGCGTTCCTTAAGAAAATTTTGATTTCGTTCTTGTATTTGTAGATGGTATTCTTGACCTTTGAAAAATTTATTTGGCTTCAAGTGATCTAATACCATAATTGCACTTGGTGAATTTGATATAACGACACCATCAACGCATGCGAGACCAGAAAGCATTTCCGCCCGGTATTTTTCATCAAAAATAGGCCTTTCTGGCCCTTTGTTGACATACCTATTTGCTGTCACAGAAACGATTAGAGCGTCACACATACTTGCGGCGGACATAAGATGCCGGAGGTGTCCGAAATGAAGAACATCAAAGCAACCATGGCACAGGCCTACGACCAGTTGATTATCTTTGAGAGCTTGAATTTTTTCCGACGCGGAATTTTCGTCTATGACGCCCATTCTCGGATGTCGGGGAAAGTCTCTTGCGTTCATTGTACTTTACGTCCTCCCTGGAAGTGCAAAATATCTCTAAAAATGTTCTTGGATTGTGAAAAGTCTAACTCGTTAAGCGACGATACAACGATACCTGCACCATTTGTGCGAAGTGTCTCACCGTCACCTTTTCGATCAATGCCGATAATCAGTCCTGCGCCAGCGTCGCGCGCCGAAATCACCCCTGAAATCGCATCTTCAATCACGATACATTCTTCAGGAAGTTTGCCAAGCAGACGTGCTGCAAAGGTGTAGAACTCGGGATCGGGTTTTGATTTTATTCCGTTCTCCTCTGCAACCTCACCATCAAGTATAGACGAAAAATATTCTGTCAAGCCCGTCCGTTCCAGGACCAAACTTGCGTTCTTACTTGAGCTTGCAAGGCCAAGCAGCGCATTGTTTTGTTTGAGAGTATTAAGTGCAATTAATGCGTCTTCGAAAAGCTTGACGCCTTCGGTCTCTAGAAATTTTCTGAAGATCTGGTTCTTGTCGTTACCAATTCCGCAAATTGTATTGACGTTGCTGTCAGTAACTTCGCCAGTTGGCAGCTGGAGATTGCGAGAGCTTAAGAAATCTCGAATTCCTGCGGGTCGGCTCTTTCCATCGACATAGCGCAAATAGTCCTCTGTTTCGTTGAATGGAGGTGCGCTTGGATCAATATTTGAAAGCACTTGGTCAAAAACGGCTTTCCAAGCTTTTGTATGGATAGAGGCTGTATCAGATATTACCCCGTCCATATCAAATAGAACTGCACAAGTCATTCCACGGCTCTCTGGTACTCTGTTGAGGGGAATATCGCTCTTCAAGAAATCTGAGTTCTGTCAGAACAAGATTTTGAAATTTACCTGACCTTTGTAATCGAGATCCGAAAGAAAATTACGCCACCAGTTGGTATCGTGAATTGTGAGGTGTGTCTCGTCCCATGATTTTATCAAATCCTGGCCGCGTTTGTCCTCACTTACCTGAATTTCGAAAAATATATTATCGGTTTTAGATACTCTCTTGATTTCATGCAGCGTTGCGCGCAACTGGTTCTCCGATAGATGCGGCAATGTTTCTTTAGAGTAGACAAAGTCGAAAGTATTATCGGGCCACGGCAGCTGCTCGCAAGAACCATTGACGATAAATTCTTTCACCTCTTCCATCGAATTTTCCACCGCGTATGAAGATAGGTCTATGCCATTGACCTGGATACCACGCTTGTGAAACTCATAAAGTATGAAACCTTTAGCACAACCGATTTCTAACACCCGAGAACTTGAGTTCAGCCTATAATGGCTGATCATTTTTTCAGCGCAAACACCATAACGACCATCATAACTATAGCCCCCATAGCCAACGCCGTATTCTGGGTTGTCCCAATAGTTAAAGCCGTAATTCTGAAAGTCTGCGCGTTGCTCTGGAGTAGGCGAGAATTCCTCAATCAAAGTTTCGCGTTCGCTAGCACGACGAGACTTTGAAAAACTGAAAAAATCGATTTCAATCATTGGTTGAAAATTCTCTCATTACTACAGGATGGCTACTTAGGTTATCGGTAAAAGGTCTTGATGTGTTGGCATACGTAACGCACATCCTCAACTGTAATATGCTCGGCCATGGGGACACTTAAAATTCTTTTTACCATGTGCTTTGCGTTCGACAAGTCGCCATGAATTCTGCAACCGTTTTGGGCAGCTTTCAGCTCAGGAATAAGTTTAGGATAGTGAACTTTTACTTCAATACCGTGACCCGCAAGATATTCTATCAACTCATCTCGTCGCTCCACGAGGAGCATCACCCAGTTATAAGATGCGTTGTTTTCCTGCGAAATGAGCGGGAATTGTACTGTTCCCGCTAATTCTTCGCGGTAAATCTGCGCAAGTTGTCTTCGGCAATCTAGTTCCTCAGCATAGCGAGGGAGCATCGAGCTCAAGAATGCCGCGTGAAGCTCGTCGAGGCGCGAGTTGATTGACCAAAAATCACAGTCATCGCGGCCTGCGTGACCGTGATTACGCGCTTGTCCTAACCATTGCCCATTATCTTGGTTGCTGACGAGAATCATTCCGCCATCGCCTAGGGTGCCAAGGTTTTTTAGCGGATGAAAGCTGAGCGTTCCAAAATCACCGAATGTGCCAGTCATCTTCCCGTTGCGTGTCGCACCCAAAGATTGCGCACAATCTTCGATGAATACTAGCCCTCGCTTCGTTGCAATTTCCGCTATGCGCTCCGCTTGGGCAGGGACCCCGGCTAAATGAACGACTGAAATCGCACGAGTGCGATCAGTAATGGCATCTTCGATCAAATCCGGATCCAGATTTAAGCTCGCATCCACATCAATAAAGACCGGTATCGCCCCTACCAACGCAATCGATGACGCGGTCGCCAGATAGGTCATCGGTGTCGTTATTACCTCATCACCAGGTTTGATGCCGGCTGCCTTCAGACTGAGTACAAGCGCATCTGTCCCGTTTGCAACCGCCACGGCATGTTTGGCGCCAGTGAAAGCTTTCACGCTTGTCTCGAATTGCTTTACTTCATTCCCAAGAATGAAGAAGCCGCTTGAAAGAACGCGATCTAGATCATCATGGAGTTTTTCTGAAAAACGGGAATATTTCTTTTCAAGGTCAATAAACGTTACAGCTCGACTTGAAGTCATGGTTTGTGCTCATAGCTTTGGGGCAGCAGGAGTAACTCTTCCAGATTGTTTTTGCACCATTCTGCACAGCGTTCTAGCCCCGCCTCCAGTGAGAGCTGAGGAGACCAGCCGAGCTCTGTCGAGATTTTGGTTGAGTCGAGAAGATAGGCTTGATCCTTACCGAGCCGATCTGGTGCGAGCTCTACAATTTCAGAGAATTGGGCGCCAGCAATCGCGCAGATCTTTTCGACGAGGGCTCTGATGGTCACCGAATCCTTGGGTGACATGTGGTAGTCTTCGCCACTCTGTCCATTTTCGCAAACACGCATTACACCGTCAGATATGTCGTCGAAATGTACGAACGCGCGTTCGGACAATCCGCCGCCATGCAACGATAATTTTGTATTGGAAAAACAACACAGGAATGTTCGGGGTATGATCCGATACAATTGCTGGCCTTCACCATAAACATTGGCAGCCCGGGTGATGACCGTTGGCAAATCGTAGGTCTCGCTCCATAGGACAGTACTCATGTCTCCAGCAGCGCGTGAGAGCGCATAGGGTGTGCTTGGATTGTAATTTCTATTCTCGACAATCCATCCATCTGTTGAACCGTATACCTCTGGCGTCGAAAAATGCACGTAGCGTTCAAGATAGTCAGCGTTTCGCAGGAGTTCGAGTAGGTTGGCCATTGCGACAACGTTGGTCTGCATCCAGTGGGATGGGTTCTCCCAACTTTGCGCGACCATTGCTTGTGAGGCGAAGTTAACGACATACGCAGGTCGATGCTTTCGCATTAGCTCGGCTAGGCGCTCTATGTCTCTATTAAGATCAATTTGTTCGAATATGGGAGTTTTTCTCGAGCCCCAGGCGTAAGGAAGAAAAACCTTTTCTTTTTCAGGAGATCTACTCGTCGCGATGACCTCATACCCTCTATCAAGAGCGTAGGCACAAAAATTCGCTGCTGATGGGGAATTGCTTCCAAGTACAATGATACTCTTCGTCACGTGATAACCTCGTTGAGAGCTATGTTGGGTTTAATCCGAAAATGTATTCTATTTCGCGAAACCACGACGATACATATTTATCAACTCGGGATGAATGCCCCAGTCAACTGCACCAACAGAATCATGTAGTTCTTCCAGGTCGCGACGAATATATTCTCGGTATTGCCTGTCCATTCTGATGCCTGACGGCCGGTAGCCATGCTGATAGTGTTGGCTGATCAGGCTTTCCACTCCCATCTCAATCGCATCTTCTCTTGCGATGTCTCTAATCGGTTCGCGCTCTGGGTTGAATATGCTCAATCTTGGGTCGACGTCCTCGCCGCACATGAGGGCAGCGATGTTTTGGGAGATCACGGGGGCCAGATGAAATCCGTCTCGTTTGGTGCCTGTTGTGACAAATAGATTGGCGATAGAGGTTCCGCCAAGCAGCGGGTAAACGTCTTGCGACGTTGGTCGCCATCCAACATTGACGCGAACCAATTGCGCGTCCGCGAAGTTCGCATTGATCTCCTTGGTTGCGCTTTCAAGGAGGTGCGCAATGCTGATTACCCTGCCATGGTAAAATGGTTTGGGTGAAAGGAAGTTGCTTGCCCCGATCAAGACGTGATCATTTGCAAGTTGCGGGCCTTGGAAATAGGGAGCTGTATATACGCCGCAGGCGCCTCCTCGATTGGGTGTCCGAATGCACTTCGTCAAGCCAAATCCGGGAGACTTGATTTCGAGTGAAACACCTACACCATAGAATATGGGCTGGATTTGTAGTCCAAGATCACTATCCGAAAGCAGTTCTTCAGACGGAGCGCCATTCGCGACCAAGAAGACATCACCCTCAATGCGCTCGTTCGTATCGAGCAGGACTGATGAAATTTTTCCATCAGTTTGCTCGAGTTTTGTAACCTTCGCATCTTTGACAGTGATTTGAGCGTGATTGGAAAGTATTGCATCTAGTTTTTCCAAAACAATACGCGGGTTCAACCAACCTTCATTATGAATAAGAATTGCTTTGTTTGCCCGGCTATCGGTACTCGGTGCATAGTTCGGAATCGACTGCGGTTCAACGAACTCATACTGTTCATTAAAATCCTCGCATGCCTGGACAATTGCAGCGAAGTTACGATCGTCTAGTTCATCTGCGACAGTGTTATTCAGAATATAGGTACCTTTTTCAAAGCAGCCTCCTGAATGGATTTGGCACTTGGCGCATGCGCCCGGCAGGTTTTCACCTGCTGCATCAATCAATTCCTTTTCAAACTCTGGCCATAGTCGAGTTGCGAGATGACTCAGCTCAAAATGGAAGATGTCAGCATCAGATTTAAAAGAATTTGAATGGATTTCTGCAAATGAATTTAGCATTGCAGCAGCAGCCAGCGTTGCAGACCCAACACGTTCATTGGGGCCGATCAGTATAATTGTATCGTTAGCGCTGATTTTGCTTAGGAGCCTAAACGCCGAGCTCATAGCGATGATACCGTTACCGATCACTACATACTGCATGATTTTTCACAAACTCCGCGAAGTCAAAGGGGTAAGGTTGAGCAATTTGTAAAGGTACATCAAGAACTTTGGAAAATGAGCACCCGCGGGGTAATTGTTATAGCAATAGTATCAGAATTCATAGCTGGGCGCCCTCAAAAACCCAATAATTTGGGGTGAGACTTGACGGTGTAGCTGTGTGGCTGCAGTATAATTACCACTCCGGCCTGTTTGGAGAGCTATGTGGCATATTTGAGCTTCCAAAACGCGCGCTACTCCCATTTCGGGACGCAGTCATGCTGAGGCGCCCTGAAATTCTACTAGACTAGCAGGCACCCTCTTTAGCACTTAATTTGGAGCAAGGAGGCCATAGGGGCACGAGCAATTACAGTGAGGATTTTACGCTGGACGCGTTCGCGCAGCTTACCGAACGCGGCTGTTCTGTTTCGGAGGTTTCGAAGCGTCTGGGGGTTCGCGCACATTCTCTTTATACCTATTGGAAGAAGTGTTCCACGCTGAGCGAAACGGACAACACCGATCAAACTGCTTAGATCTGTCGCTTGACAGCAGGACGCCACCCGCGTCCTCGAGGCGAGCCGCATCCGAAGATAGACGAGACGCAGTCGACTGCATAGTTCACCGGGATTCAACTTGAGGTATGCATCTGTCGCCGAGGACGGGTTGCTATTTTCGGTACCGGCAATGTACCAATTCCATCCAAGCGGCCTGATCTCTGTCTCAAGGAGACGCTTAGCAGAGAGAGCGATAGCGGCTATCGAAATCAAGGGTTTCATTACAATCTGCTCGACCCGGCGTAGGCGGGCCGCCTAAATCGTGTGTAGGTATCGGTAAGCTGGCGTGAACAAGGCCGAGATCGGCTACAAGCGCCGACTAAACAGCAATGGCGAAAGACTTTTATAGTTATCGACAACGCGTTGCACCGACAGGTTAATGAATTCTTCCCCAAATCGGATCTGAGCAACTGGAATCAGCTACACTAGGCTCTGTTGACAAAGTCGCATAATCAGAAGCGTGCTGCCGCGAGACTTAGAGGGGCCAATGGATCTTTTGGTATTGTCGTACCTGGCGGCAATCTTTCTGAGTTGTTTGACGTCGTTGAACATTCACTCGATCCGGTTTCTTTCCTGGTAAAACTCTCTTTTTTGTATCGACATCGTGAACAGCCATTGAAATGAGAGTGCGCCAGCACTGTTGAAGCGCTGTGCAAAATTTCAACTTTGGGGACATCAAATAAACTTGGGCACCCTTATGCCAGCTGCTGCTCTGTTCGGAAAACTGGGATCGCTTCACCCATCAATAAGTTGCGCGTTTGCCACAACACAAGGCAAAACTGTAGTGAGCCATTTTACTAAAGCCAGTGTGAACTACTTCATCATTTGCGGAAAACATAAATACATTCACAAAATATTGTTGCATAACCTTTCTAAATTCAGGTTGGGTCTTGCAGTTGACATGCGCTTTCCTAGGTCGTTCAGACGCGTAAACCTGAGATTCCAACGACGGCATACCAACAATGCAAGCACCGCCAGTTTTCAAACCTGCAATTGCGTTTGAAATGAATACGTGCTCATCGCTTTTTGAAATGTGTTCCAATACATCAAGAAAATACACTCCGTCGAATTCCCCTTCTACTGGAGCTTCCAACACGTCGTGTTCATAACATTTAACTGGCCAATTTTCATGCGAGGTTTCATTGGCAGAACTCACATATGCAGGGTCAAAGTCGACACCTGTTACGCTGTTGACAGCCTGTGCCACAACTCTCGCACCGAAGCCGTCGCCACACCCCACCTCCAAAACGTGGCCAAAGCCTTCGAACATTTTTGCTACGAATTTGTAACGCGACAGAACAAACAGGACGCGCCTCGGGTCATTTCGCCATTCGAAACCTGTTGCGACGCCAAAAACCTCTGGGCCGGTCGCCAGCATTTCTGCTGTAGTTATGGCATTCTGAGGCTCACCTTTAGGTTTCGAACTCACCTCAAGTACTCCTTTTAGATTTCACAGGCTCGAATTTGTTTTACTTACACGATCAATATCAAAACAGATAGACCTCTAGGCCTTATTGACAAAGTTTCCCGACCAAATGCGTATGGCGGCCCAATTTATGAGCATGGCGAACGAGCTTTGACTTTGTCATGCCGGGTGGCGATCCTGCGGAACTTTTTGGCCATGTTGAACATGCGCTTGATCCAGTTTCTGTCTATTAAATTCGATGTCACACACTATGAGTCATTTGCGGCTTGGCTACTAGGGCATGATGAGACCGACCTCAGTCATTTGACCTGATTATGACCAATGACTGAGATATTGGCAGTCTTAGGTGAGACCTAGCTTAACGGCGTTCCCAGCAGTCGTTACGAAATGCTTTGCTTGCCGTCGACGAAACCTGACATGGACAGAATTTTATTTTCCATAGCGTTCTTGCATCTCTCGCCCGGAACAACCGTCGCGCCAGACATGTCGTTCGAGTATCCCGATTGTAGATACCGAGCGAGACTTTCGTCCTCGCTCCGGAGGAAGCAGTGGCTGGATAAAGATCCCATGCCGCCTGCAACAATGCACCGAGTGTCAAACGTACTCCTAAAAGTCAGTTTTGGATCACAGCTATGTGATTTGGAATCCACATTATCACCAAAGTCTAGCTAAGGAAGGCTCATGAGGGATACACGTATTTTAAACTGCGACCTCTGTTGTCTGCATCCAGTTTAGGTTGTGGAAATGCGGCTCGTTTAGAAGTTGGCCAGCGCGATATGCAGCAGCAATTTCTTGAACAGCGTCTTCAATTGTTTTCGTTGGCTTGAAACCTGTCGCAAGCAATTTGTCGGAATTCACTCTGTAAGATCGTGGATCGTTTGATTCGGTTACAGCAATATCCGCGTTTGCGTACCGCCTTGCGAGTTCAGCAATTTGCATGATCGAGACGTTTTCAAATCCTGCGTTGTAAATCCCAGTAAACTCGGGGTGCTGTAGAAAGTGCAAATAGACGTTACATATATCTTCGATATGAATATTAGGGCGCATTTGCTGCCCGCCAAAAACAGTAATTTTCTGGTTTGTTAGCGCTTGCATCGTTAGCATATTTACAGATACATCTAAGCGCATTCGAGGAGAAAGGCCACACACGGTCGCTGGTCGAACGATTTGGACAACGAAGTCGCTAGCGTAGGACAATAATACACGTTCAGAGACCATTTTCGTCTTATTATAAGCAGAAATAGGCGTTAAGGGTAGATCTTCAGTTACTTGATCTTCATCTTTTAGGCCGTATACGCTGCCAGACGATGCATAAATGAACTGTGATACGTTCCCAGTTCTTTTTGCTTTGTCTGCCAATTGCATCGTCGAAAGAGCGCTAACTTCCCAAGTCAAAGTCTGATTGAGGTCACCGCACGGGTCGTTTGCAATTGACGAAAGATGAATGATTGTATCGATATCGTTAAGATCAATCTCATCTACATTGCATACATCGCCAACTTGTTTGCTAAGGTTCTCATGTTCACCGAGAAAATCTCCAAACCAAAATGTATCGAGTACATGAACATGGTGACCCAAGTTTAGAAGCTTTGGCACGAGAACGGAGCCCTTGTATCCCGCTCCACCAGTCACTAAAATCTTCATATATCCAATCCATCGTCAAAATTTGGCTTCATCAAGAGACAATACCGAGGCGTCACAAATTTCTTAGCCTATGCAGTATCTTGAGCACACTATACTATGTTTCAATCAAGAATGTATTTCTAGGCTAATGCTCACTAATTTCACTGAATTTTCCTTCCCAAAAAACCTTACCCTTCTTCAACTCAATAATGTAATCGCAGTTCTTGAGTGTCGTTAAGCGGTGGGCTATATGAATCATGGTTATATCTTTTCCAAGCCCTTCAATGGCTGACATTACATTTTCTTCAGTTTCATTGTCGAGTGCGCTGGTCGCCTCATCGAGAACCAACACTCTTGCTTTTTTATACAAAGCTCTTGCGAGTCCAATACGTTGTCGCTGGCCGCCGGATAGTTTGATACCGCGTTCTCCAACAAAGGTCTGATATTTCTGGGGAAGACTTTCAACAACGTCGGAGACCTGCGCAATCCTAGCTGCCTCCTTAACACGGATCATGTCGATCTCATGTTTTTCGATCCCGAAAGCGATGTTTGCGGCAATCGTTGTATCTGCAAGATAGACCGATTGAGGAACGTGAGCTACCAATGCGTGCCAGGCTCGCATGTTTTTCTCGTTTAACTCTTCCCCATCGATAAGGATGTTGCCGTCGGATGGCGTAAGCAAACCCATGATAAGGTCGACAAGTGTGCTTTTTCCGCTACCAGTTGCACCAATGAGACCTATACGGTCTCCTCGGCTTATATGAAGGTTGATATTGTTCAATACTGGTCGAGCGCTGGACTGGTAAGCATAGTGCACTTTATTAAGCGTGAGCGTCGAATTGAATTTTAGCTTGTGGCTTTGATTTGTATCGTCGGTAGTTGTAGGCTCGGCTTGGTCGAGCAGATTTAGAGCGTCAATCGTACTTTGCATGCCTCCTCTGATGGTTGCGTATGCAGAATACGTTTGTTGGAGGATCGGAAGCAGGCGTTGTGCACCCAGCGCGATCGCGCCGAAGATTGGAATTGCAGCGACAAAGTCGCCATCTCGACTAACGAGTACGTACGTAATCGTGGCCATAAATACCAGACCTAGCATTTCGATGACAAAACGTGGTGTCTGAGCAAGCAGGACGTTCCCTGCGGCTGCAAGTTGCATTCGGGTTAACGCCCTACGATAAACCTTTGCGTAGGTGGGCTGGTTAGCATCAATGATAACATCTCGAATTCCGCCAACCCCTTCTTGAATCACTTTGTTTACGCGGCCCAATTCAGCTGCATAAACGCGGCTGTTGGAAAGAAGGAAACGTTTGCTGACTGCAGTTGCGATAAAATACAGAGTGCCAAACCCGATCACTCCAGAAATGGCAACGGTCGGTTCGATGATAAAAAGCGTAGTCAAGACAACCACTAGCATGAACAAAGAGCTGAAAAAAATTAGCGCAGGCTGGATGATGTAGCCCACAAGGTCCTTCGCCTTATGGGCGCCCGCTAAAATTTCACTGCTGTTCCTCGAGATAATTTCTTCATACGGTTGGAAAAGGGTTTTCTCATAAACTTGAACGCTGAAGTCGATGCCAATCGCCATGCTCAACCGAGTCTGCAGCCAAAAAAAGGTTATTCTGAAGAAACCAGACGCCAAGATAAGACCGATGAATGTAACGGTGAAAACCAGACGCATATCGGAGGGATTAGTGCTGGCAGTATATTCCAAAATGCCTTTAAGAAATGGGATGTTAAGAAGCTTTGTTGGGTCAGTCAGCGCTGCCAAAAACGGAATAATTGAACTGATACTAATCGCTTCTACAAAAGATGAAATGATCATCAAAATGCCAAGGATAATAAGTTGATGGCGGCGGCGAGATGAAAGGTGGCGAAAAACGCGCTTGATGACATCAAGTGTCGAATTCTTGGTTTCGTTCATTGTTTCAGACAAGGATAAGCTCGGTTCTCATATTGGACTGAATAGATACTCGACATTTTGGTCCGAGCACAATTGGTATCAGGACTTGTTTCAGCTTTGTTTGAGATAAACACTCATTTCCTGATGGTCTACTGCAAAGCCGAGCGATTCATAAAATGGAATATTATGGTTGGCGGTCACAAGGCTGGCTTTAAAACAGTTCTCTTCCTGCGCGCGCTCGAGCAGGTTTCGAACGATCAATCGCCCGATGCCCATGCGTCTTGCTGTTTCGTGAACAACGACATCCTCAACAATTGCTGATCGCCCCCCCCGGATTCGGTCTAAAATGAAAATTGAACCAAATCCTATTACTTGTTCTTGGGATTCAGCAACGGAAGCGAAGCAGTAAGAGTTCTGAACAAAGGTAGCGGCAAGTTCTTTAAATTTGGAATGGTCGGGTTTGAATGTGCTGATGCTTTGCAGCATTTCAACAACTTGTTCTATGTCGTTAGGGTTAAAAGAACGAATTACAATAGCTTGATCATTCATAATTTGCACCCAAGGTTTTTGGGATTTCGGGACGAAACCATCTCTACTTTGCGTTCTTAGAGTGAACCGCTCCCATCTAGATACATCTCAGCTGAAGTCGCGCAGGAGTAGCCTTTTTGATTGGCAGAGTCCATCGACAATCTAACCACGCAGTTGTGCTTTAGAGGTCTTTTGCGCGTGCACAGCTAGTGGTATTGAATTGAGATCTCAAGTTAAAGTGGACAGTGGCTGTTTATCCGATGACAAAAGTGGTACTGCTCCCCGAAAATCAATCGATCTGAAATTTCACTCAAAAATTTGCGAAAATCGGTAGTAGTAAATGAGCTCAACACTTTCAACGCAGCAGGCCGATTTGGATGCAGAGTTTGGTCCGGTCTTGATTACGGGTGGTACAGGGTCTTTTGGCAAAACAATGCTAAAGGATTTGATCAAGCGGAACGTATCCGAGGTTCGTATTCTAAGCAGGGATGAGGAAAAGCAGGACCTTCTGCGCAATACCTTGAAGAGCACAAATGTTCGCTACTTCATTGGTGACATTAGGGATCGGGAAAGCGTAGATCGCGCCATGGCTGGAGTTGATTGCGTATTTCATGCAGCGGCTTTGAAACAGGTTCCTTCCTGTGAATTTTTCCCAATTGAAGCTGTTCGCACAAACATTTTAGGCTCTGAAAATGTCATCCGCTCTGCGACGGCTGCTCGTGTTCGATCTGTCGTTTGCCTGTCGACTGATAAGGCTGTGCTGCCCGTGAATGCGATGGGAATGTCGAAGGCGTTGATGGAGAAATCTGCTTTGGCCATTGCGCGGTCGCTTGCTGCCCAGTCTCCAACGACTGTTTCGATGGTCCGCTACGGCAATGTTATGTATTCACGCGGTTCGGTGATCCCGCTCTTTATCAATCAGATCAAGAGCAGAGAGCCGATCACCCTGACTGAACCCACAATGACACGTTTCCTGATGCCTCTTCGCGACTCAGTTGCACTGGTTCACCATGCCTTTCAGAATGCAAATCAGGGAGATCTATTTATTCGAAAGGCTGCGGCGGCAACGATCTCTGATCTTGTTTTGGCCCTTTTGGAGCTATTTGACGTTCCCGAGCATCCTGTTGAAGAGATTGGATGGCGGCATGCGGAAAAACTGTATGAGACGCTTGCAACTGCGCAAGAACTCGCCCATTCCCAGGATATGGGGGACTATTACAGAATTAAAATGGATTCTCGTGATTTGAACTATTCTCTATATTTCTCAGAAGGGGAGAAGGAAACTGTTCGGCATGAAGACTATCATTCGCATAATACGGTCAGGCTGGATGTCGAAGGTGTGAAAGCCCTGTTGCTTTCACTACCAGAAGTCCAGGCAGAACTTGCGGCCTGGTGACCATAAAATCATATTATGAAGGTCAATGGGCGGAGTGATCGCAACCAGGACGGACTGCCTGCATAGGGAAGAAATATGAAAAAGCTTCGGGTCATGACAATCTTGGGGACACGTCCCGAAATCATCCGCCTTTCCCGCGTCATCGCGCGTCTCGATAGATTCACAGACCACACTATCGTGCATACTGGGCAAAACTGGGCCTATGAGCTCAATGAAGTGTTTTTCAGCGATTTATCAATTCGCAAACCCGACTTCTTTCTGGGAGCGGGCGGTGGTTCTCTTGGCGAGACGCTCGGAAAAATCTTGACCGAGACCGAGCGGGCTTTGCTCGACGTTGCGCCGGACGCAGTGCTAATTCTCGGCGATACAAATTCTTCCTTGGCGGCGATCATGGCGCGGCGGCTTAAAATTCCCGTGTACCACATGGAAGCTGGAAACAGATCGTTTGATCGCAATGTTCCAGAAGAAACAAATCGCAAGATTGTAGATCATATCTCAGACTTTAATCTGGTTTATACTGAGCATGCTCGCAGGCACTTGATCGCAGAAGGGTTGCCGCATAAGCGAATATATCTAACCGGCTCCCCAATGCGTGAGGTGCTTGAGCACTATAAAGAGCAGTTCGAAGGCTCGGATTGCCTTGAACGTCTGGGGCTGAAATCAAAAGGCTATTTTATTGTTTCTCTGCATCGCGAGGAAAATGTTGACCACTCTGGTAGGCTCGCGGATGTCGTGAGTTCATTGAATATGCTTGTGTCTCACTATGACATGCCGGTTATCGTTTCTACGCATCCAAGAACCCGAAAGCGTTTGGATGCATTGCTATCCCCTTCTCCAGATTCGAGAATCCACTGGATGGAACCTTTTGGTTTCCATGATTACATAAGCTTGCAGATGCAGGCATTTTGCACAATCTCGGACAGTGGCACGATCACGGAAGAAAGTGCGATTTTAGGATTTCCTGCTGTCACTCCGCGAAACGCCATCGAACGCCCGGAGGGCCTGGATCAAGGCAGTATCTTAATGACTGGGCTGGGGCCAGATGAGATTTTAAGTGCGGTTGAAGCCGTAACTGAGATGCGCGGATTGCCGACTGAAGAGGTGGATGAGACCACACTTCCACTTGATTATCGAATTCAAAATACCTCTCAAAGGGTTGTTTCTTTGATTTTAAGTACGGCGAGGGTCTCAAATAGTTGGGATGGCATTCGCAAAAACGATTTGTCCTAAATCATTGCACCACGGATATTCGTTTGTTTGCCATTTTGAAGTCGGGTGATGAGGCTGAAGCCAGCCTTCACCTGCCCTGCCTTCGGCGACGAAGATCTCTCAAAGCCTTATGTAACAACAGCCGCAACCGGTGTCGAAAAAACGAACGCCGGCAAAAGCTTCGCAATCAAGACAGGTCTCACAGGCATACCGGAATACCGGGTGGCGCTGTGAGTAGGGAACGTCTCGATTTCTTTCCTAATGGCTCTTGAGTATCTCTTTGTAAAGATTCCGATGTTGCCCAAGGAATTCTGACCCATCATAGGACAAGTGTATTCTATCATTGTAGAGCAGCTTTTCTCCGTCGGTAACGGAGCAAGTTTCGGTATCGCAAAAGGTTTCATCTAACCACAAAATACTGATTTCATCTTCTAAGGACTGAAAAATTTCATTTATCTCCTTTTGGAAGCTTTCCGCATCTAACCGTTGAATGGTGCATTCTGAAATCGGTGACCCAAACATAACTGACCTAAAATAACATATGCCGATATCTCGACCATCTATTGGTGGTGGGGTGATCAAGACTGGAACTAGATTGTTTTCACGAAGCCAGGTAACCGTATTTTTTAATTCTGTACTTAGTAATAGAAGGCTTGACGCAACCGTTTCCTCTTTCTCTGTCAGCGCCAAACTTGGGCTGTTCCAGCGATTGAAGATGGAAACCAAGGCGACATATTTTATCGATGGTGTCTGGGTGAGCCAACGTTGAACACGCTTGTTGAAGTCATTGCAGCCTTTGGCATGAATTCGGTCGGCAATGTTGGTGCCTATTGCCGCGTAGCCAATTATAGGACTGCAGTTTGTCCGTGTGAGCTGAACAATACTTGCATTCGGATCGGATTTCTTGACAGCTAGTGCTGTGTGCATCGCCAGCGAATCTCCCCAAACTGCAACGAGCGGGGTCGGTTCGGTCATGCATATTTCGGGCACAGGATTGGTTTGGTCACAGCTACCTGATAGGCCGAGATTCATCGAAAGTTTGGCATCAAGCTCGCTTATTTCCGGCGGCCGAAACGGAAGCGTCGAGCGTCCCTGAATTTTTGTAAACCGTGCGCCTGCGATTAGCACAGCAAAACAGATAAAGAGAGTTGCAAGAATTGTTAGACTTCCTCGTGTGCTGCGCCATTTTCGTCGAATAGGTTGTTCAATGAATGAGTAGCTTCCGTATGCGAGTGCGCCAGTGATGACGATGAGGAATAGGTAGGCGATGGCGTTAAGATTTTCTTCACCGAAACGGAACCGGGCGAAAACGAAAACAGGTTGATGCCACAGATACATGCTATAGCTGATAAGCCCCACCACAACGAGCGGCTTAAATGAAAGCACTCGTCCGACAAGAGTGTTTCGATTGCCAAATGCAATCACCAGGGCAGTTCCGACGACTGGCAAGAGTGTCCAGAGTCCCGGATAGGTAAAACGACTATCGACAAAATTGATACTGAATAAAATCGTGACTAGGCCAACTGCTGAGAGCGAGTTGTTCCAGCGTTCTTTGAAGCAGACCTCTTTTTTTACAGCGATTGCAAGAAGAGATCCGACGATGAGCTCCCACGCACGCGAAAACGGTGAAAAATAATTCACGTTTGGTGTATTGGGTCCAAGAAGTTGCGCTGTTGCGAGACTGGCCACCGCTGCTCCGAAAAGTATCGGAACGAGTAGGCGCGGGGCGAACTTCCAGCTCAAATAAAGGATTGGGGGAAAGACCAAATAGAATTGTTCCTCGATTGCGAGGCTCCAAGTGTGTAGGAGAGGTCTTAGGTGCTGAGCAGTATCAAAGTAGCCATTTCCATCCATGAAGAAGAAATTTGAGATAAATAAATTGACGGCAACAACGCTGCGTGAAAATTCACGCAATTGAATTGATGGCATCCAGAGATAGCCAAAGATAAAACAGGCAGCAATTACTAGGAATAATGCCGGTAAAATGCGCCGCATTCGACGGTCATAGAATCGCAAGAGTGAAAAGCGTTGGGTATCAAGGTCTGTAAGCAGGATGCTTGTGATCAGGAAGCCACTGATCACGAAGAATATATCAACGCCAATAAAACCGCCTTTGAATAAATCAAAGCCTGCATGATTGAAGACAACAGGAAGGACCGCGATCGCTCGCAGCCCGTCAATTTCTCTTCGGTAGTCGATTGCCATTTTACCCCTGAATGCTGGAAATATTAATCTTTGATAGAACTGTTTTTTTGAGTTAACGGCAGTAGCTATAACCGAAGTTGTTTATCCGTTGAAATTAAAATCGGCAGATCATTTCCCGTTGTAAAATTACAATCGCATATTTGGCAGTGCCAAATAGCATCTTTGGGTTCCCGCGTTTTATTCATGTATTTGCTCGTATGGAGCTCTGAATCGTAGCGCCCTGAAGGCTTGCCGGAATACCGGGTGGACCTGTGAGTGGGAGCGCCCTCCAACAGCGCCCCGATTTCGCACCACCCAGAAGGGCAGGTTGCTGCCGGCAGCTGTCTTATCGACGCAGATGTGGCGTTCGCCTTTGACGAGCGGTGTATGAGGCATCTCGCAGAACAAAGGAACGATTGGTCCTGAACGCTCGCTCAAGGCATCTTCATACGCCTTGAAGGTCGTCACATGAAGCAAGGGACCAAAGATTTACGTCCGCAGATCCGCAGTGCCGGACGCTTTGGTCATCGCCGGCGGGATGAAATGGCCCGCGGAAAGTTCCATGGGCTAATGCAGGTAAAAAGGTCCGCTGGCGGCGCAACGCAGTTGTTGGCTGCATAATTGTGCAGGAAGTCGACTGCGTCGCGAAGCTCCGCCACCGAACCCAGAGGCAGTTTACGAGCCTCCCTTGACAGGATGGCGAAGAGCTTGCCGTAGTTTTCCTCGTAAATGTCAGCCGCCGAGTTTAGAAGACGCGAACGTTCTTTTGAAAGTGCGTCACAAGGGCGCCTCGTCGGACAACGCGGTTCAATATCTGTGCGGCTCGCGGCTACCACCGTACCAGGGCTGTTGCTTTACTGATAGGAGCTTTCGCTTCTGGCGCCCTTGGGCCCGCCCGCAGCGGTTCGGCAGCGGATGTTGCTCTGGAAAGGCGTGCGTTCCGCATCGATCTGCTCGATGGTCGGAACATCGCGCAGGTAAAAGCTCTTGGAGTTAATCCGTTCCGATTGCAACAGGTTCGGGGGGGCGGGATCATCCTGTTTTTAGTGGGTTTTGGCATTGGCCTTCAGGTGGCTGTTTTCAGTTTCATAGCAGGCGTAAGACCGCCGATGGCCATATCGGGCCCGCTCATTGTCGTATGTCCATAGCCAGCGTGTGGCGTAGTCCTGTGTTTCCTCGATCGTTTCGAATATATTGTTCGGGCGGTTCGGTTGTAGCGTTCGACATAGGCGTTCTGCTGCGCGGTTTGCCAGGCTGGAGTACTCCAAGCCGATCTCACGCCTTGAAGCCCATGTTTGCACGTCGGCGCTGACGTTTTCCAGGCCATTGTTTACCCAGATGTTCAACGGCCGGCACTGCCATTTGATGACCTGCTCCAGAGTGCCGACAACCCAAAAGGCTGGAATAGAATTGGCCACTTCAACGTCCAGGCCCTTACGGTTGGAGCCATCCAGCACGTTCAACGTCCTGGAGCTGCGCCCGTCGGCCAACTGATCCGACATGAAGTCCATAGACCAGGTCATGTTGGAGCCAGCCGGATCAGCCAACGGTTCCGGTCTTTCCCGAACCAGACGCTTCTTCGGCTTGACGCGCAGGTTCAGTTCTCGCGAACGATAGATCCGCCGGACGCGCTTTTGGTTCCATGCAAAGCCATTGACATTGCGCAAATAAAGGAAACACAAGCCGCAGCCACAGGTTTGGTTAGTTGCCGTCAGCCGGACTAGCCAGTCCGCGATCTCGGCATTCTCGCCGCCAGTTTGTACTCATAGCGACATCAGCTTTCGTTGATCTGGAAAGTGCGGCAGGTAAGAGCAATGCTGACAACACGCAGATGGATTGCATCCATACCACCATACTTGGACCGCCAGTTGTAGTACGTCGCCTTACTAGTCCCGTGTTCCAGGTAAAAGTCAGCGACCGGCACACCGCTCTCATTCTTCGGGAAAATGATTCACTGGATCATCTTCTGATCCTCATAATTGCTTCAAAATTGCCAGGATCTGACTTTCCATAAATCTCGATTTATGCATGTCCTTCGCCCAGCATCTCAAAGGCCGCAGAAGTCAATTTTCAACCCAGTAACTTTTGGGGCTGATTACCTAAGGCTTTGCCAGAAACAAAAAACGCAAGCCCAAGGGCCTGCGTTTTTTAATCTCATCTGACGTTCAAAAGTCAGTCTTCGTCTTCTTCAGTCGATTCACTCTTGAGAGAATTCAGTTTGGCAAAGACCGCATCTGCGTCGATTTCCTCTTCCTCTTCCTTCTTCTCAGGTGCCGGAGTGCTGAAGGAGAAAGCAGCTGCAAGTGCTTCTTCGCTCGTGGTGTCATCGACTGGAGAAAGCATTTCCTCACGGTTGATCACCTGATGCGGAGACGCCTTGGCAGCCTTTTCGACTTCCATATCCAGCTCCAACTGGCCACACAGGCCGAGCGTTACGGGATCAGAAGGCGTGAGGTTGGACGAATTCCAATGGGTCCGATCACGGATCGCAGCAATTGTCGGTTTGGTTGTACCAACCAGACGGATGATCTGCGTATCTTTGAGCTCAGGATGGTTACGCACCAGCCACAAAATCGCATTCGGACGATCCTGACGACGCGACACCGGCGTGTAACGCGGCCCCTTACGCTTGCTTGTCTCGGGCACGCCGACGCGCGATCCTTGCAAGGTCAGCTGATAGTTAGGGTCGTTCTGAGCTTTCTCCAGCTCATCACGGTTGATTTGTCCTGTAAGAACCGGGTCCAAACCTTTAATGCCCTGAGCAGCTTCACCATCAGCAATTGCTTTCACCTCAAGGGGGTGCAACTTACAAAAGTTGGCAATCTGGGTAAAGCTGAGCGCCGTATTGTCTACGAGCCAGACAGCCGTCGCCTTTGGCATAAGTGGCGTATTCGCCATTGGTCACATTCCTCCAGTCGGCTTCCTCACCCGGCAGGGTGAAAAAGCAAGATTCCATTCAAGATTAATGGGAAGTGACGGGAATATACGTCTTTCGCCACAAAAACGCAAATCGAAACACAAGCCCTTCCAGGAGCCCGTTTAGAGAGCTGAAAATCTCTCAGACAGAATCAAACCAATGTAAGAACAATCTTTCCGATATGCCCCGACGTCTCCATTCTGCGATGAGCATCAGCGGCCTGATCGAGTGGGAAACTTGAGTCTATGATCGGCTTTACAGTCCCATTCTCCAGCAAAGGCAAAACGTGTTCTTCGAGTTGCGCAGCGATGGCAGTCTTGAACGCATCATCACGCGGACGGAGCGTTGAACCTGTATGTGTAAGCCGTTTCATCATAAGTCGAGAGAAATTCACCTCTTCCGACAATCCACTTAAGGTCGCTATCTGACAGATGCGTCCTTCAACCGCAGCAACCTTCCAGTTCTTTTCCACGTAGTCACCACCAACCATGTCCAAGATAACATCGATACCGTGCTTGTCGGTGATCTCCAGGAACTTGGCCACAAAGTCTTCCTGATTGTAATTTACCACATGGTCCGCGCCCAGCGCACGAACAGCTTCAGCTTTTTCTTCTGAACCAACCGTCGTGAAAACCTCTGCGCCAAATGCCTTTGCCAGCTGAATAGAGGTCGTGCCGATACCTGAAGACCCGCCATGGACTAGAAAGCGTTCGCCTTTCTTCAGACCAACCCGATCAAACACATTCGACCAGACAGTAAAGAATGTTTCCGGAATGGCAGCAGCTTCGATCAGCGACAAGCCTTTGGGAACAGGCAAGGCGTGGCCCTCATGAACCTTACAATACTCCGCATAGCCACCACCTGGCACCAACGCCATGACCTGATCACCCACTTCATAGCGTGACGCAGAAGTGCCTTTATCAACGACAACGCCGCTGACTTCCAATCCAGGCAGATCGGACGCATCCTTGGGAGCGGGATAAAGCCCAAGCCTTTGCATGACATCGGGACGATTGATCCCCGCGGCAGACACCTTGATGAGAATTTCAGTCCCCAGGGGAACGGGTCTATGGCGTTCGGCAACGGCCAGGACATCCGGGCCACCGGCTGCAGAAATTTCAACACAGCGCATCATGTCGGGCAGGTTTTTCATATCCATTTCTCCATTGGCTTCCCTATCGTCTACCCCTCCGCTCACAAACTGGCAATCTTATGTGAGAAACTTATGTCCCAAACCGGAACGCCAGACTGTCCCAGATCAGGACAGGGCCCGAATCGGGTCACGCGACTCACCCGGCAGCGCCACAACGAAGTCCGCACAAGGCAGCAAACAAGAAGATGAAGAATACTTGATACGGACCAAAATTGAGACGCTAGCCCTTCTCTTTAAATCGTCGGAAGGACTGAAACGAAAGAACTGCCCAAACGGAAGGATTCATACGAAAAGTAAAAAGGGGTGGAAATTCAAAAAATAGATTAAACTGATGTATTTATCTATCAGTTACGCCTAAATACGTATAATATATAGCAAATTTACATCAATATACTTTACGGTTTACTTTTCATTAACATTTACAGATTATAAATGACACATCCAGACATCTGGATCAGGAGTGGTTTTTACCACTCTGTTTGACGCCTCCCTGTTAATGACTCCGAGCCGCATTCGTGCGGCTCTTTTTTTTCGCCCTACAAGCAGTTACCATAGACCTCGGGTTCCATGCACAATCGCATAATCGGCTAAACTGGCACGACCGTTGCTTTGTACATTGGCGACACTGCCGACCAGCCCAACTCGCATTCAGTTGCGATCAAGGGGCTGGAGACAGGCAGAACCCAAAGTTTATGAGTAGGTAGTGAGCGAATGACCGAGAAAAAGACCGAAAACACGCAACCAGTTGCCCCGGTTCAGCTCGCCAACGTGCTTGTTTCCTCAGACAACTTCCAGGCACTCTTTCAGGAAGGCATGGCCTTGGTTGAGGAAACCGCTCTCTATCTTGACGGAGATGGACGCAGCGAAGCTAAGCACCTGCAACGCCCGGCGTCGCTCGCCTATGCAACTGAGTCCATGCGGTTGACCACTCGTTTGATGCAACTCGCCTCTTGGCTCCTGCTACAGCGCGCTGTCAATGAAGGCGAAATGTCGAAAGAACAGGCCGGTTCTGAAAAGAACAAGGTGCGTGTTGAGAAACTATCCAGCGCAACAGGTGGGACAGCTTGGAACGATCTTCCGGATGGCTTGAAAGAGCTTATTTCCCGTTCAATCAGGCTCCAGGAACGTGTCGTGCACCTTGATCAGATGCTCTATCGCCCAACCGGCGAAGCTGACAATGCTGAAGACAACCCAGTTGCTGCACAGCTCAACCAGCTTCATGCAGCCTTTGGCGGCCTAGGCTGATTTGCTGTTATCAAGGTATCCGAGCTGATTCCAAAAAAAGCCGCCTTTCGAGGCGGCTTTTTTCTTTTGCCCTGCTCTCCTAAGCGAGGAGAGCAGTAAAAACGGCAACAAAAAAAGCCCGGTCATACGACCGGGCTTTTTTAAACACTGAGAGGCTGTTGGTATTATGAACCCAGGAAGCCAGCGTATTTGTTCTTGAAGCGAGAAACACGGCCGCCACGGTCCATCAACTGACGATCACCACCGGTCCATGCCGGATGTGATGACGGATCAATATCAAGCTGCAGGGAATCACCCTCTGCGCCGTATGTCGAACGAGTTTCAAATTCGGTACCATCAGTCATGACGACTTTGATGGAGTGATAGTCGGGATGAATATCCGCTTTCATGACCGGTCCTTTCATTACACTTCGGGCTCACTAGATCCGGGACCAGCTAAGAAGTGTCGGCGAAACTTAAAAGAGCCGTCACTCACAATCCGGACGCGGCCCAGGAAACATGGAGAGGGCGTATACCGCATGAATCCTACGGAGACAAGGGGCAACTGCGATTCAAATCAACCAATTCAAACTCAATTCCGCTTTGACTCTTTTATCTCGCCCCAAGACACCATAAATCGTAAGCCTATTGCTTGAAACCAATTATAGGCGAAAACGTGTCCAAATCCCAAAAGCGTAGCAGTTCGCTACAGCCACTGCTTCCATTTTGGAACCATTTGCGCAAATACCGCCTGGCAATGAGTCTGGCTATTCTGGCCCTTCTAAGCGCGGCAGGCCTCACGCTATTGCTACCCAACATCGTTCGCGGAATGATCGACAATGGATTTGCAACAGAGCAAACTGATATCATCAAGACCCATTTCTGGCTCTTGCTTGGGTTGCTCACAGCCCTGGCAGCTGCGAGCGCACTTCGCTATTACACGGTGATGTGGCTTGGCGAACGCGTGGTCGCTGACATCAGGGCACAAGTTTTCGATCACGTACTGCACCTGAGCCTGCCCTTTTTCGACAAGGAGCGTTCCGGGGAAATCCTGTCACGGCTGACAGCAGATACAACCCAGATCAAGTCCGCAATTGGCGCCAGTGCGTCACAGGCCTTGCGCAACCTGGTCCTTTTCATCGGGGCAATCGCGATGATGATCTTCACCAGTCCAGGCCTGGCGTCCTTGGTTCTGGGCGCGATCCCGCTGATTGTCATACCCCTCATTCTCTTTGGCCGGCAAGTTCGTATGCGCTCTCACTCCGCGCAAGAGACACTGGCTTCTTCCGCTGCATTTGCCGGAGAAATGATCGGACACATTCGGAGCGTTCAATCCTTCACTCAGGAAAGCGCTACCGCTGACAATTTCAAGAGAGCGACAGAGAGAGCATTTCAAGCCGCAAAAAACTCCATTGGCGCACGGGCGCTCCTGACCTTCCTCGCCATATGCATCATCGGAACCAGCATCCTCGCTGTGTTATGGATCGGCATCAACCGGGTAATGGAAGGCAACTTGTCAGGTGGCGAGCTTGGCCAATTCTTTTTATACTCGGTGTTCGCTGCGGGCTCGCTAGCAAGCCTCTCTGAGGTGTGGGGAGAGATGACCCTAGCCGCAGGCGCTGCCGAGCGCCTGGCCCAGCTTCTGACCACTCAGGCAGACATCCAGTCTCCCAACGCAAATGCTCTGGCACTACCGCCCAAGCTTTCGGGCAAAATCGAGTTTCAAAATGCTTGTTTTTCGTATCAGCCGGCGTCCAAGCAGATCGCACTGGAAGATATCAGCGCTACGATCAAACCAGGTGAAACCATCGCAATCGTCGGCCCCTCAGGGGCAGGGAAATCGACTCTCTTCAGCTTGATCAGCCGGTTTTATGATCTCAAGGACGGTAAAATCCTGATCGACGATCTCGACATAACCCAACTTGATTTGAAAGGATTGCGTTCGCAGATAGCTCTCGTCCCGCAAGATCCCGCTATTTTCGCAGGCACTATTCAGGAAAACATCGCCTTTGGTGACTCCAATGCTTCGTTTGAAGCAATTCAAAAAGCTGCGCAGACGGCAGCGGCGGAAGGTTTTATCCAGGAATTGGAACACGGATACGAAACAACAATCGGCGAGCGCGGCATTACCCTGTCAGGTGGCCAGAAACAACGCATCGCCATTGCCCGGGCAATCCTGAAAGACGCCCCCATTCTCCTGCTCGACGAAGCCACTAGCGCTTTGGACGCTGATAGCGAAGCGGAAGTCCAGTCTGCACTGAAGACGTTGATGGAAGGCCGTACGACACTCGTGATCGCGCATCGCCTCTCAACAGTTCAGGACGCCGACCGGGTTCTCGTCATGGATAAGGGCAAGATAATCGAGCAAGGTACGCACTCCGAATTGGTCAAACAGAACGGCCTGTATGCCCATTTGGCAAGTCTTCAGCTGAGCTCCAGCTCGCTCGAAGTCTAAAAACAAAAAAAGGCCCGCACCAAAGTGCGAGCCTTTCAAAAAATTACACGTTCGACGATCGGTCAGTCTGCGTCGGGAACATCAACTGTGTAGTTAAGCGGCATACGTCCACCGTCAGCATAGATCGTCTGACCTGTGACATAGCTTGAATCACTCGAAGCAAGAAACGCTGCAACGCCTGCAATCTCTGAAACTTCGCCGACACGCTGCATTGGCGTGCGAGACAGGACACGATGACGTGCTGCCGGATCGCTGTTCACCGATGCAAGCATCTCGGTCATGATCGAACCAGGACCAATTGCGTTGACGCGAATTCCATGAGGTGCAAGCGCAAGGGCTGCCACTTTGGTCAGCTGGCTGACGCCGCCTTTCGAAACGCAATAAGGCACCTGGTTGGGTATAGCCAGAACAGCATTAACTGATGACATGTTGATGATACAGCCAGGCTCTCCGCCTTCCTGCACTTTTTCAACCATGTGGCGGGCAACAGCCTGAGAGCACAGGAATGTGCCCTTCAGATTGACACCCAGCACCTTGTCAAAATCTTCAACTTCAAGATCAAGGAAGTCAGCGCCGACCACGATACCGGCGTTGTTCACGAGAACATTGATGTCGCCATACGCGTTCAGGGCGCCAGCAACGAGATTGCGCACATCCAACCGTTCAGCGACGTTGCAGTGGATGTAAGTGGCTTCACCCAGCTTCTGAAGGTCTTCCAAAGCGGCATTACCAGCTTCATCATCCACGTCGGCAATCACAACCTTCGCACCATCCATGACAAAACGTTTTGCAATCGCAAAACCGATGCCGCGCGCTGCGCCAGTTACAATCGCGACCTTGTTCTCAAGAGACACTGAAAACCTCATTTATATTTTGGAAATTCATGCTGCGAACTGCAGCATTTGCGCCGACAATATAGCTAGAGAGGCAAACTGTCGACATTTTTTGAGTCTTCAAGCGAAACCCGAGGGTCGACAAGCTGCCGGCGAGGTCAAGCAGGACGGATCGCAGATTGTGAGTAGAATTTTGCTTTACCACCGTGCGGCAGCGTGATTAAAACACTCAATGTCTCCTATCCCGGACTTCCTCTTTTACCTTGCAGCAATTCCTGCGGTGTTCCTGACCGGCCTATCAAAAGGCGGCTTCGGCGGCTCATTGGGGATGCTTGCAATCCCTCTACTGGCACTCGTCATATCGCCAATCCAGGCGGCAGGCATCATGCTGCCAATTCTAGTCATCATGGATATTGTCGGTCTGATTGCCTACCGAGGCCTTGCTGACAAGCGCACTCTTTTGATCATGTTGCCCGGCGCGATCGTCGGAATAGCCATCGGGTGGGCAACAGCGGCACTCGTCAATGAAGCTTTCGTCAGAGTGCTCGTTGGTATCATGTCGATCCTGTTCTTCTTGAACTACCTCAGGGGGCGCAAAAAATCTCAGGAAGCAAGATCGCACAACCCAAAACTCGGGTCGTTCTTCGGCATGATTGCTGGCTTTACGAGCTTCGTCAGCCACACAGGCGGGCCACCGTTTCAGCTTTACGTATTGCCTTTAAAGCTATCCCCAACGCTCTTTGCGGGAACAGCCGTGATCTTCTTCTCGCTTGTTAATGCGATCAAACTCGTTCCGTATTTCATGCTCGGACAATTTGACACGACCAACCTGTCCACGTCAGCGGTGCTATTGCCACTGGCAGCGGCCTCGACACTCGTTGGTGTCTGGCTGGTACGGGTGGTCAAAGCCGATATTTTCTACAAGCTGATCTATTACGTGATGGGAGTTGTCGGCGTTAAGCTGCTTTGGGATGGCACTTCCGCACTCCTGCAACTCTGAGATTGAACGCCGACGCAGTCAAAAAAACGCCGCGACAAAGCGCGGCGTTTAGAAAAACTGTTAAACTGGTGAAGTCCACTTCTAGTGGAGCGTTTCGACTTTTCGCAATCGCTCAATCTCTTCCTTAAGCATGAGTTTCTTGCGTTTCATCGTGGTCACTTCTAGGGAGTCGATACTCGGGTGAAGGAGTGCGTTCTCAATCTTGCGTTCCAGCGCGGCATGACGGCGCTCAAGTTCAACGAGATGCGACTGCATTGACATATATTTGCCTCCTCTATCGTGGCCTAACAAACTGATGCTGCCATAGGGTCAGCCGGCTTGTCGAATAAAGTTTGACGGTGAAAAGCAATAATGGGCAGCTAAATGGACCTTTCCACCGAACAGGCTTTCAAATTGCTGAACAAAACTGTTCAGACTGATCCGGTTTTAAGGATCAGTACCTACTCTGCAGACCCTTGATTTACTTGTTCTTTGCCATCTCAGGCCGGCGGTTTGGGTGAATCACTGATAGTGATTTACGAATTTCGCTATTATCTCACGCGAAGAGCTTGTGAATAAGGTTGGTTTCGGCGTAGAAATTTCGCTCATACCGCCATCTTAGGAGAGTGAAATGGCTGAAACGGATGAACAAGCAATCCGAGTCCAGCTTGCTCAATTGCGACAGGAACACCGGGATCTTGATGCCGCTGTTGAAGCCCTCGCGATCACCGGGAACGCTGATGTGCTTCAACTTCAGCGACTGAAGAAAAAGAAGCTCGTTATCAAGGACCGGATAGCAACCCTCGAAGACCAGCTCTTTCCTGACATTATCGCCTGATCGCAATTCAAATCCGATTTGTTCGTTGCACGACTTGAATAAGCATGGCGCATGCCTATACTCCGCGCCTTCTTGCTAGAACGAAGACAGGAACGGGGGAATTTCCGTGTCTAAAGCAGACGTCGCCATCATAATGGGTAGCCAGTCGGATTGGCCAACCATGAAACACACCGCCGATGTACTCGAGCAACTTGGTATCTCCTTTGACGCGCGTATTGTATCTGCGCATCGCACGCCTGATCGCATGTATGATTTTGCAAAGGGTGCAAAGGCAGAAGGCTTCAAGATCATTATTGCGGGCGCAGGCGGCGCTGCACATCTTCCCGGCATGGTCGCTTCACTGACTTCCCTTCCCGTTTTTGGTGTCCCCGTCGAAAGCCGTGCGTTGTCCGGCGAAGACAGCCTGCTCTCAATTGTCCAAATGCCCGGTGGTATTCCAGTTGGTACACTTGCCATCGGCAAGGCCGGCGCGATCAACGCGGCATTGCTTGCTGCAGCCGTGCTTGCGCTTTCCGATGCTAGAATCGAAAGTGCTCTCGATGAATACCGGGCGGCACACACCCAAAGTGTTGCCGAAAAGCCAAGCAACGACTGAACACAACAAATTCCCTCCCCCACTTTAGACCTATGCAAGGAGCCATCATGACCGAACCTGTTCAGCTCGTTCCAGGAGATACGATCGGCATTCTGGGTGGCGGACAGCTGGGTCGTATGATGTCGCTTGCAGCAGCAAGTCTCGGTCTGAAGACCCACATCTTCTGCCCGGATGAAAACAGTCCGGCCTTTGAAGTTGCCGACAGGCATACTGTGGCAGCCTATGACGATCTGCAGGCATTGGATGCCTTTGCGGCCGAATGCAAGGTCGTCACATATGAATTTGAGAACGTACCCGGCGAAACTGCAGCCAGACTGGAATCACACATACCAGTGCGGCCATCTCCGCATGCGCTTGAGGTCTCACAGGACCGAAATACTGAAAAAGAGTTCTTGAGGTCGGCACAAGTTGATATCGCAGACTTCGCGACAATCGACAGTGAAAACGATCTTGAAGAAGCTCTCGAGCTGCTCGGCGGCAAAGGCGTCCTGAAGACCCGGCGCTTTGGCTATGATGGCAAGGGTCAGGTCATGATACGCGACCTGGAAGATATTGACGGAGCGCTTGACAAGATTGGCAATGCACCTGCCGTCCTGGAGCAGCTCATTCCATTCCAACGAGAAGTTTCCGTGATCGTGGCCAGAGACGTCAACGGAACCTGCACCGCTTACGACATTGCAGAAAATCATCACGAAAACCATATCCTCAAAACCTCTACGGTGCCTGCAAATGTAAGAGCAGAAACCGCAGACGCGGCACGCGCTATGGCAATCAAAATTGCCACAAGCCTGAAATATGTCGGCGTAATGGGTGTGGAGATGTTTCTGATCGAAGAAGACGGTGCCGAACGTCTTCTCGTAAATGAAATTGCGCCGCGCGTTCACAATTCCGGTCACTGGACCGAGGATGCTTGCCTTACATCACAGTTTGAGCAGCATATGCGCGCAGTCGCAGGTTGGACGCTTGGGTCTGCGGAACGGCACTCGAATGTGGTGATGGAAAATCTGATTGGGGCAGAATGCGAAGCTTGGCCCACAATCCTCAAGGATCCAAAGGCCCGCCTTCACCTTTACGGCAAGTCGGAGGCGCGTGACGGACGCAAGATGGGCCATGTGAACCGCATCTCACCTAAGACCGACTGAACACAGACTGTTTGAGCACAAGTCAAACATTTCAAAAAGCGTACGCAGTATAGTGCCGCAGCGTTCTGCGGAGGAAAAATCGGATGTTTGTCGCCAGCGCGACAAACGCCAGACCACCCGCAAGACCGCACCAGATCCCAACACCACCCCAGTTCAAGCCGAAACCAAGCCCGAGCGACAAGCTGAAGCCGATAAACCAATAGCCGAATATCGCAAAGGCCAGCGGCACTTTCGCATCCCCGATGCCGCGCAGATTGTTGACACCGATAATCTGCCCTCCATCAAACAACTGGAAAATGGCGGCTACGGCCAAAAAGCTGGTGGCATAACCCAGAACTTCAGGCGCGTTCGGATCTGCAGGATTGAGATATAGAGATACGAGAAACTCTGGAACAGTCCAGAACACAACTGCGAAGCACAGCATGATGAGGAGGGTCACGCCGAGAGCCGACCACCCTGCCCGCGCTACAGCATCATCATTCCGACGCCCAGCTGCATAACCCACCCGTGTCAAAGAAGCCTGACTCAAACCAACCGGGACCATGAACGTCATGGAAACGATCTGAACCGCCACGCCATGTGCAGCGAGTTGTTGAGTGCCCAGCCAACCAACCAGGATTGTGCTGCCCGCAAAGAGACCAGCTTCAGCAATCAGTGTCACGCCAATAGGCAGGCCCATTTTCAAGATCTTTATCAAGTAGACGACATCTGGGCGCCACAACCGGCCAAAGATCGTATAGCGCCTAAGCCGACGCTCCCACAAAACATAGAAAATGAAGAACAGCAGCGACATACTCGACGCCAGAACGGATGCAATGCCGGCCCCGACAAGCTCGAGTCGGGGGAACCCGAAATGTCCGAAGATGAGAACATAGTTCAGCACGACGTTGATCACGACACCAAGCAATGTCGCAGTCAAAATCACACCCGTGTACCCCATCACTGTAAGGAAGCCGCGAATTGCCATGATCGCCAACGCTGGAAACAAGCCCCATTGCAGCGCTGTCATATATTCCGCAGCAAGCGCAGAGACCGCAGGATCCTGTCCAAGAAAAATGAAAATTGGTCCGGTGTACGCTGTGACACACCAAGCAGGGATGCAGTAGAGCGCGGACATCCATAGCCCCATGCGCACAACCCGTCGGAAATCCCGGGGCTCTTTGCGCCCACGCGCCTGCGCACCCAAGGGTATCACAGCCTGAATGATCCCCATGCCAAAGAACCACAAGAGCATCCACATATTGAAACTGAGGACCGAAGCCGCCAGTTTCTCAGATCCCAAACGCGCAATCATCAAGACATCGCTGGCATTGATCGCCATTTGCGCGACCTGCGCTCCAATCAACGGCAAGCCGAGGACCAGGGTTGGCCGAATGTCGGTACGCCAAAGAGATCTAATGGGATTCCAGAACAACACTTACTCCAGTGGCATCTAAGGAAGAGTTCAAAAAGCGATTGCTTCTCGCGCAGACCAGGTGAAACGGAGGGAAAAGGCCACGAGGTGACGCAACGATGTGTGCCCTTTCAGACCCGAAAGTACAGTCTGACTTACTCGGTCTTGTGACGTGTGAAAACAACAAAGAATTCGCGCATCATTGCCCATGTTAGTTGTGGACAAACACCCCGTCCTCTGCTAACTAGCGCGGCAGAAATGCGGATCAGCCAGAATTCTGGGTTCAGCCAAGCAGATTTGAACAAATCTGAGACGGTCCTGATTTGCCCTTATCGAAACGAATTTAAAACGGGAACAGACGCGTGCAGGTTCTGGTTCGTGACAACAATGTCGATCAGGCGCTCCGGGCGCTAAAGAAAAAATTGCAGCGGGAAGGTGTCTTCCGCGAAATGAAGCTGCGTGACCACTTTGAAAAGCCATCTGAAAAGAAGGCTCGCGAAAAAGGTGAAGCTGTTCGCCGCGCCCGTAAGTTGGCGCGCAAGCAAGCCCAGCGCGAAGGTCTGGTCCCAGGACGTTCTCGCCACTAACTGTTGGTGATCACTAGCTGTTTCGCATTGCAGTTAGAAAATGATACGGTATTCTAAAAGCTGACTGTTCGCAGTCAGCTTTTATTGCTTGTAGAGCAAGCAAATCCTGCGGGCCATTTGGACCCCCAGCCGCCCTTTTCACCCCAACAGGCAGATTGATGCAGCACACCGTAACCAGCCAGGACCAATTCCTTCGATTCAAACGGTCGATCGTAAAAATCTCCAGCTTGGGCGTCCTACTGATCACCCTCGCCGCCTGTCAGGGAAGTAGCGCTTACAACAGCACTCCATTTGACAAGTCCGTTGGCTCATCAGCCAACATTGAATCACTGACGCAGGTCATTGAGGCCAATCCGTCCGATCCGGCAGCCTATAACACCAGAGGCATTGCCTACGGCCAGGCCGGAAAGCTGGAAGACGCGCTGCAGGATTTTGGGGTCGCATTGCAGCTTGATCCGAACTCTTACCAGACATATGCAAACCGCGCGCTTGTCTATCGGCGTATGGGACAATTGCAGCCAGCAATTTCCGATTACACCAGAGCAATCAACATCAAGAACGACTACTATCCGGCATACGTCGGTCGCGGAAACGTCTATCGTCAAACAGGCCAGTTGGATCAGGCTCTTCAGGACTTCAATCGGGCAATCGCAGGCGACAGCTCCGATGCCCGCGCGTATCACAATCGCGGCCTGATTTATCAATCGCAAAGACAGCATGCACGCGCAATTGAGAACTTTGCGACAGCGATCGGGCTCAACCCGCATGCCGAAGAGCCATACACAGCACGTGGCATTTCTTATCTGGCGATCAATGACCCAAATGCCGCATTTGCTGACCTGTCCATGGCAGTGAATCTGGATCGCAAGTCTGCGATCGCCTGGGCCAATCGCGGTTTGGCACTTGAACTGTTGGGCAAACCCAAGGATGCAAGGCGCAACTACAGCAAAGCTCAGGTACTGGATGCTTCAAACAGCATCGCACGTGAGGGTCTTGGCCGCATCGATAAGGGTAAGTTCTAAGCCGAGAGCTCTCTTCAACAAGACCTCAAGCTCGACGTCAGAACGGACACTCGGAAACCCAGGTCATGCGCTCACCGCCATTTGGATGGTGCAGGGTCAGCGTTTCCGCGTGGAGCTGCAAACGATCAGCCGACTCCAGGGCCTGGCCGGTCGCATAAAAGCGATCACCGAGAATAGGTGCGCCAAGGCTTAACATATGCACCCTCAACTGATGGGATCGTCCGGTGACTGGAGAAAGTCGCACCCGTGAGATGCCATCACGCACTTCAAGAACCTCCCAATGGGTAATCGCACTACGCCCTTGCTCATGACAGACCATTTGCTTGGGTCGATTGGGCCAATCGCAGCGGAGTGGCAAGTCAACTGTTCCGGAAGGAGCTGAAAGCTCACCCCAAATCTCCGCGATATAAGTCTTGTTGGTTTTACGGCGTTCGAACTGCAATCCGAGATGCCGGTGTGCCGCAGCGTTCTTCGCAAGCACCATGATACCTGAAGTATCCATATCCAGACGGTGAACGATGCGCGCCGTGTCACAATAGGTACGCGCACGAGCCTCGATGCAATCGGAGTGTTCTTCAGCTTTTCCAGGAACGCTTAAAAGCCCGCTCGGCTTTGCAACTAAAAGCAGGTCCTCATCTTCATGAACAATGTCCAGAAAAGGCTCGACAGGCGGGTTATATACGAATGTGGGTGAAGGTCTGACGCTCATGCCCCGGTTATACCGGCCTTCCCATCAATTGGAAGCCGGTATAACCGCATCGCCATAGCTCAAGGGTCGATAAGACCTCAAATTGTGACGAGAGCAAAAAGGCCGGTCAAAACGAAAACGACGCCAGGAGCAATCCAACCATTTGCGCCGATTTTGATGCCAACGGCAGATGCAAAAAAATTGGCAAGTAACATGATCCAGCCGAGGATCAGCGAAAAAGTACCGCCAAAAGCAAACAACAACAGGCAAAGCACGATGTTCAGAACGGCAAGCGTGCCAATCTTGGAGAAGTTCAGAAAGCCCTCATAGGTGCCTTCATGCATCTCATAGTCCATTTCCGGAGCACTTTGCTCAGACATAGGCTTCCCCCTCTAAAATTCGCCTGCGCAGAACCTACAACAAACTCTGATCCGTTATCAACTTGATTAGCATCACGATAAATCGCGACTCTCACGCAGATTTACTGCAATTCACAACATCTTCGAGCGCGGCAACAATCAAATGCTGAAACTCATCCAATCCCTTGTAGGTTCTCTGGTCGGGAGTGAGCGCCAGTAATTGTTGTTTTAGGCCTGATGCAAGTTCAGCAGCGCGAGAGTGTTGTCTCAGCGTAGCCAAAGGATCGTGATGTATCTTGATCGTAAATAACACGTACCCGCTTTCAGGCAGGCGTCTGAGCGTTTGGCGTTCGACCCGAATGAACAGCCGCGCCAGCGCTTCAATGGAAAGCTCAGAGGGTCGCAGTGATATGCGTTTGGGATGCGGATGGAACAGCTCAGCGTCATCATAAATCGACCAATTGTACCGACCGACCAATTGCCCCACTTTCAAGTTCTGAAAGAGGCGATCAACGATGCGCCCCATTTTCCCATGATTGAAATTGGGAACCGTTTCATGGATGGCAAACATGGATTTGCCGAACTTTTCCGCCAAAGACCAGGATGAAGGAAAACACAGACAGGCGGCGACCAGACGGTATCCGTCCTTGCTAGGCCGCATCAAGACAAGGTCTTCCTGGACAAGACGCGCGGCGCGGACAAGAGGCGCTTCGCGTTCATCATGTTTGACGCCAATAACCCTCGGAACAGGTGGCGATGACGATACATCGTAGTCTTCGTTGCCAAGGCGGCGCAGATGCTCAACCACGAGCTCATAGGCTTCCTGTTGAGCCGCAACCGTATCTACCTCAGCCCGAAAGACAGCATCAATATCAGACGCCAGTAGCTGAGCCTTACGTTCTAGCTGATACTCCAGATTGGTATCGACTTCGAGCCAGCTGTCCTCCGAAATTGGTTCAAGACCAACGGTAAAGGGCTGTCTCGAACCATCGTATGGCGTATGGTGATACAATGGCGATGATTGCAGCTTCATCGGCAAAGCTCCTGCTCAATCACGGACAACTTCCTGACCGATACCCTAGTCGTCGAGCGCCTCCAGCTCGTCGATGATGCCCTCAATCACGCTCAGGCCTTTCTGCCAAAACGCAGGATCCTTTGCATCAAGTCCGAAAGGTTGCAAAAGCTCAGAATGGTGTTTGGTTCCACCTGCCTTCAAGAGCTCGAAATACTTCTCCTGGAACCCGGCCTCAGCACCCTGATAAACAGCATAAAGAGAGTTCACGAGACAATCCCCAAAGGCATACGCATAGACGTAGAACGGCGAATGGATGAAGTGCGGAATATAAGTCCAGAAGGTTTCATAGCCGTCATTCAGCTTGACCGCAGGCCCTAGGCTTTCCGCCTGAACCGACAACCACAGTTCGCCGATCTGCTCAGCGGTGAGTTCACCGTTGCGACGTTCCGTGTGCAGCTTGCGCTCAAAACTGTAGAAGGCGATTTGGCGGACGACCGTATTGATCATATCCTCGGCCTTACTGGCCAACAGAATTTTGCGGGCGCGCGGGGTCTCGGCTTTTGCCAGCAATGACTGGAATGTCAGCATTTCTCCAAAAACACTGGCGGTTTCAGCCAGGGTGAGCGGAGTTGGTGCCATCAAGGGGCCATTGTGACCCGCAAGAACCTGATGAACTCCGTGCCCAAGTTCATGAGCGAGAACCATGACATCACGGGTCTTTCCAAGATAGTTGAGCAGCACATAGGGGTGTGCGCTTGGCACTGTTGGATGGGCAAACGCACCAGGTGCCTTGCCGGGGCGTGCAGGGGCATCGATCCAGTTTTTGTCGAAGAAAGTTTTGGCGATATCGGCCATCTCAGGTGCGAAGCCTGAATAGGCCGACAAGACGGTTTCACGCGCTTCATCCCAAGAAATAACGCTCTGATCTGACTCCGGCAGAGGTGCATTTCTGTCCCAGAAATTCATCTGTTCAACGCCAAGCCATTTTGCCTTCAGCGCATAGTAGCGGTGAGACAACTTCGGATAAGCCTCACGAACAGCGGAAACGAGCGCCTCGACGACTTCCCGCTCCACCCGGTTGGCCAGATGGCGACTATCAGCGATATCGCCGAAGTTACGCCAGCGATCCGAAATCTCCTTGTCCTTGGCCAAGGTGTTGGTGATCAGAGTAAACGTCGACAGATTGTCTGAGAACGTTTTGATCAACGCCTTGCCCGCACCCTCACGTTTTGCAGGATCGTTGTTTTGCAGCATCGCCAAAACAGGCTCGACGGAGAGCTGCTCGCCGTTCACGTCGAAACGCAGCGACGCCATCGTCTCATCAAACAGACGATTCCAGGCACCACGACCCGTCACAGATTTTTCATGAAAGAGCTGCTCGACACGATCTTCGAGCTGATAGGGTTTGTTTTTGCGCTGGTCTTCAAACCACGGCCGGTAATAGGCCAAGTCAGCGTCTGTTAGAGCCGCCTCCAGAACATCGTCGTCAACCCGGTTTAACTCCAGCTCAAAGAAAAGCAGGTGAGAGCTGATGTTGGTGATGCGCTCCTGCATGTCACCATAGAATTTCTGGACTTTAGGATCTGAGGTATCCCCGGCATAAGACAGTCCGGCAAAGGAAATCAGACGCCCCATCAGATCATCCAGATCTTCATAGGCCTTCACCGCCTTCAGCAACCCTGCAACATCATTCTTGGCGAGATCCGCAAGCTGGCCCTTGTATGTTTTCTCAAGCGCTTGCGCCTGCTCAGAACAGGCTTGAAGGTCTCTTGAAACCTCGGGAGCATCCAGCCCGGTATAAAGATCCGTCAAATCCCATTCGGGCAATCCGGCAAGGATATTTCCCTCGGCCTGATCAGCTGCAGAATAGGTTGGACTAACAATAAGCATGAAACTCTCCGGAAGCGTTATCGCTATCAACAGCGCGTCTGTTCTTAATACCTGTGTAGGCTGCAGATTAGGAAAATTCAATTCGCATCACTCTCAAGGTCTTCGATGAACTGACCAAGCTGTGGGCGATGGGAAGACCGAGAAAATTCTTCGTTTTATCTGGACGATTTGTTTACCCATTTGCGACCATGATGCCCCGAATTGAGACATTTCAAGCTTCGGGGCCATTTTCAATGCAATCTTCAAGCGGCAGAATCCTGATCGTAGATGACGATCCGATCCAACGTCGACTGTTGAGCGAGGCCGTCAAAAAATTTGGCCATAAAGCCAAAACGGCTGAAAACGGTATTGAAGCGGTCAAGATTATGACTGGAGCAGAAGGTCATGACATTGACCTCGTAATCCTCGACATGGTCATGCCGGAACTGGATGGAATTGGCGCGCTGACAGAGATCCGCGCTGCCAAGGTCGCAACTCCGGTTATCGTCCAGACTGCGCATGGCGGCATCGACACGGTGGTCAGCGCCATGAACGCAGGTGCGCAGGACTTTGTGGTCAAACCATTTTCACCTGAACGCCTCGACATATCTATTCGCAATCTTCTCAAGACCTCTGCGCTTGAAGATGAAATCGTCCGCTTCAGAAAGCAGGCCTCGGGCACTCTGACATTTGACGACATCATCACACATTCCCCGGCTATGGAACGGGTGATAAATCTCGGCCGCAGGGCAGCTTCGAGCAATATCCCAATCCTCATCGAGGGTGAGAGCGGCGTCGGAAAAGAACTGATAGCCAGCGCCATCCAGGGCAGTGGTGATCGCAAATCCAAGTCACTTGTGACCGTGAACTGCGGTGCAATTCCCGACAACCTCGTTGAGTCCATCCTCTTCGGACATGAGAAAGGCGCCTTCACCGGAGCAGTCGACAAACATGTCGGAAAGTTCCAGGAAGCCAACGGAGGAACGCTTTTTCTGGATGAGGTAGGAGAATTGCCGCAAGAGGTTCAGGTCAAACTTCTGCGGGCCATTCAGGAAAATGAAATCGATCCGATCGGCGCGAAGCGCCCTGTCAAAGTCGACTTCCGATTGATATCGGCAACCAACCGACGCCTAGTCGATCAGGTAAAGGAGGGCGCATTCCGCGAAGACCTTTACTATCGCCTCAACGTCTTTCCGATCTGGATTCCACCGCTGCGCGATCGCCGCGAGGACATTCCAGCGCTCACACGTCATTTCCTGGCGCGCTTCGCAGCAGAAGAAGGCAAACCGCAGGTCACTGGCGTTGCCCTAGATGCGTTGGAACTGCTCCAGTCCTATACATGGCCAGGCAATATCCGCCAGTTGGAAAACACCGTTTTCCGCGCCGTGGTACTTTGTGACGGAGCTAATCTCACGATAGACGACTTCCCGCAGGTCGCCTCCGCAGTCGAAACAGGTCCAAGATCACCCGGGCACAGTTTCTCTCCAGCTGTATCCGCTGGAACCGCTTCTGCAAATGAGACTAATGCTCAATCGACACCATTCACAGAACCCGACGCAACGGCGAGCGGGCAGGAAACTGCGACCGGCGACAACGCATTTCTAGGTGCCGCTCCCTTTGGTTTTATGCGCAATCTGCAAAATGACGGCCATGTGCGCAGCCTGGAGGACGTCGAAGCAGAGCTGATCAGAACCGCAATCAATCACTACTCCGGTCGCATGACCGAAGTTGCCAAACGCCTTGGGATCGGACGTTCCACGCTTTATCGAAAGCTGAAGGAATACGATCTCGAAGAAGCGGCGGACAAAGCTGGTGCAGCGGCCTGATTTCTGACAAGCGCTGAGATCTTGTGGTTCCTTTGCAAAAACATTGAAATAAATCCACAGGAGTTGTACTTTTGCCACTATTCTCACCTTTGTTGTCTTAAGGTAAAAAAATATTAACCACGGACTAGCTATCTTTACGTGCTGGGGAGCAAGGGCTTGAGAAAGAGCCAAAATATTCGGCGAGATAGTAGTTTGCGTAGAGTAATGTTCGCAATGAACATCGAGAGATGGCTAAGAGGCACGTTTTTGCTTGCCTGCCTCGTGGCATTGTTATCGATGTGGACACTTGCAGATGCCTCCGCGGAGACGCGGACCCTCAAGCTTTACAATACACACACCAAGGAACGCGTATCCATTACGTTCAAGAAAAATGGGCGCTATCTGGATTCTGGCCTACGCGAAGCCAACACCTTCCTGCGTGACTGGCGACGCAATGAAGCCACCAAGATTGATCCAAAGCTGCTCGACCTCGTCTGGGAAGTGTATCAAGAAGTTGGCGCCAATAAGCCGATCTATGTGGTTTCCAGCTATCGTTCTCCCGCGACCAACAACATGCTGCGCAAACGTTCCAATGGGGTTGCCAAAAACAGCCAGCACACGCGCGGCAAGGCAATGGATTTCTATATTCCTGGTGTCAATCTCGCGAAATTGAGACGAACAGGCTTGCGCAAGCAGGTCGGTGGTGTCGGCTACTACCCGACTTCAGGTTCGCCGTTTGTTCATATGGATACCGGGTCAGTTCGTCACTGGCCACGGATGACGAGAACACAATTGAGCAAGGTCTTCCCGGATGGGAAAACGCTCCATGTTCCGACAGATGGCAAACCGATGAGCGGCTATAAGATCGCATTGGCCGAAGCAAAGAAGAAAAAATCGACCAGCTCACCAACTGTAAAGACAGCTTCTTCAGATCAGAAAAATTCTGGCAAAGGCTTCCTCGCCTCTCTGTTCGGCAGACGTGATGGGCCGACACCAAAGGAAAACGTTGGCAAAGCTGTGACGACAGCAAGCAACTTGCCTGCTGCCTCAGCGAAGCAAGTCGCGGCCGCTCTTGAGCCACCGCCCGTTCCAGAAACAAAAGAAATTGTTGTCGCTGAAGCCCCAACGGAATTGCGCGCACTGCCACAAGACAGGTCTTCCGACCTGATCCTGACACGCAGAGTGCCCACTCAAAAGCCTCAACCTGCCGCAGCGCCGATACAAGTCGCATCAGCACCACCAAACACGCTTGATGCACAACGTATCGCGATCGAAAATGGCACTCCAGTCGCGCAACCCGCCGCAGAACGTATCTTGAATGCAGCCGCGTTCCCTGAGCAGAAGCCCGCCAGCGCTGCTCTTCTGGCTGCTTCACGGCAGGCTGCTGGCGAAACAGCCAATGATCCTGTTGCAGCAATTGCAGCAGTTACAAGAAACGCTGTCACACCACGTTCGCGGCCCGAGCTTGGCAACAGCACGCTGGCCTATGCGTCCGCGACAACGCTTCCACCTGTCCGGGCTGGCAGCTCAGCCAAAGCTCCTGCGAATGCAAGCAATAAGGTCGCGCGGACAGCGGCAAAACAGTCGATTTCCGGCCGTATTCCGGTCGCCGAGATTCAGGATCCACTTGCCGGTTTTGTCAGTCTCCCCAACAAGGCAGAGCCTCGTTTGATTACTGGCGAGCACACGACAAGACAAAGGATGTTCGCAGCGTTGAGCCACCCAAACCAACGCACGCTTAAGAATGCCTTGGCACCTGGAAACCGATTCATCGATGGTGGTTTTGGTCTTTTCCCATATGGGTCTCTGAGAACGGATCGCTTTGACGGTCCCGCAATCGTTATTCTGCCGGTCGTCTACGCCCGCTAGGTACAAAACGATCTGGCAATGCTGAGATACCAAAAAAGGCGGCCACAAGGACCGCCTTTTTTTTATTTCAAATGGCCCAAAACTTGGGTTTAAACGCTGCTCTGGCCGTCGGTGCCAACAAAAGCAATGCGAAGCATGTTGGTCGATCCGGGCGTACCGAACGGAACACCGGCGGTAACGATGATACGTTGACCGGCTTCTGCAATCTCTTCGCTATGGGAGATGCGGCAAGCTCTGTCGACCATGTCCTGCTCACTTGCAGCATCTTCACTGACGACACAATGTGTACCCCAGGCAAGCGCCAGCCGGCGTGCAGTACTGACAACGGGCGACAGGACGATAAGCGGAGAAGCGGGACGTTCACGCGAAGCCCGAAGTCCGGTCGCACCGGATGTTGTGTAGCAAACCACAGCTGCGAGACTTAGCGTCTCCGCAATCTGACGCGCAGCAGCAGAGATAGCGTCCGCACCCGTTGATTCAGGCGTAGCACGCTGTGCATCGATGATAGACCGATAGTTCGGATCAGTCTCAACTTCCTGAGCAATGTTGTTCATCGTTGCCACAGCTTCGATTGGGAAAGATCCTGCAGCGGACTCGGCAGATAGCATGACAGCATCTGCACCTTCATAAACAGCCGTTGCCACATCAGACACTTCTGCACGCGTCGGCACAGGCGCTGTAATCATCGATTCCAGCATCTGTGTTGCAACGACAACCGGCTTGCCGGCCTTCCGTGCTGCACGCGTGATCTTCTTTTGAAGACCCGGAACTTTTTCAAGCGGCATTTCAACACCAAGGTCACCACGGGCAACCATGATCGCGTCGGACAGCTCAATGATCTCATCCAGTCGGCCAATCGCCTGCGGCTTTTCGATCTTGGCGAGAACACCTGCCCGGCCACGCACGATCTTGCGAACCTCAGCCATATCATCAGGACGCTGCACAAAAGACAGTGCGACCCAGTCAACATTTTCAGCCAAGGCCGCGTCCAGATCGGCACGGTCTTTGTCCGTCATCGCACTGGTTGCGATCTCAGAATCGGGAACGCTAACGCCTTTGCGATCCGAAAGCTTGCCACCAACGATCACCTCTGTGACGGCGTGGGTTGGCGAACATTCGATTACCCGCAGCTGAACCTTGCCGTCATCCAAGAGAAGACGGTGCGAAGGTTCAAGCGCTTTCAAGATTTCCGGATGTGGCAGATACACACGTTCAACCGTGCCAGCCGTCTCATCCGAGTCCAATACAAAACGGGCACCATTTTCAAGCATGACAGGGCCATCCTTGAAAGCACCTACACGGAGCTTCGGCCCTTGCAAATCGGCCAAGATACCAATTGGACGCCCGACCTTCTCCTCCACAGAACGAATATGCCCAACGAGCATTTTCAGACGGTCATGATTAGTATGGCTCATGTTGATACGGAACACATCCGCACCAGCACGAAACAAACTTTCGATGATGTCTTGTTCAGAGGAAGAGGGTCCGAGAGTAGCTAGAATTTTTACCCGACGGTTTCGCCTCATCGCCCACCTGTTCCTTGCTGCACGGGCTCAGTCAGCTGAACTGTCCAGCTACTTTGTTCGCCCGTGTCTATTTCAAAAAAGCCTGTTCGCTCATATCCACGAGCAACACAGTCTTCAATACCTCGAATTGTGAACTCTTTCTCACGTGTACACATGAAGGCACGTCCACCCCATTCCCCAAACTGGTCGTAATCAACCGCGTAAATGTAATAGTAGCGTGACACCAGGGTTCCGGGAACCAGCGTCTCGCATGAATTGGCATCGAGATTCCACCAGCCCTCTGTAATCCAGTCAGACTTGTCTTTGTATCCGATTGCAACACCGACCTTGCTCTCGGTCTTGTTGCAAAGGCGCAGATCGGCAAGTGCATTGCTCGAAGAAAATGACAAACACACAAAAGCAAAAGCAACGCATAGCGCTGCCTTCACAGCACCTTGGTTGCGCGACAATAAAGTCGCTCCGCTTCCATCCCAGATCATTTTCATTCTAAGTCTTATATCTCGCGGCATTCAACTCTAGCTTTTTGCTAGGACGCGTTTGGATTGTCAACGACGATAGCACGAAAGTCGTTGACGTTCGTATAAGTTGGGCCGCATCTCAACAGATCCCCCAATTTATTGAAGAATCCCGAACTATCGTTTCTCATCAAAAATGAGGCAGCATCAAGGCCGATCTCATCACTCCTGGGAGTGGTCGAAGGTAGGACGAAAGCTCCGGCAGGGTCGCTGTCCAAGCCCTTGCCACCATCTGTGCCATCTGTATCTGCCCCCAGCGCCGCAATGCCCTTCGCACCCCCCAGAGCCACCGCCAGGCCCAGGGCATATTCCTGATTCGGTCCACCATCGCCGTCGCCAGCAATTGTGACTGTCAGTTCACCACCGGACAACAAGACGACTTTTCGTCCGTCGCGCTGCATATCAAGTGCCATCTTGGCATGAGCAGCGGCAACTTCCCGCGCCTCGCCTTCAAGACTGTCTCCGAGAATAACAGGTTCGTAACCTGCAGACCTTGCGACATCTGCGGCCGCCTCAAGCGAAGCTTGCGGCAAGGCGACAATCTTGTAGCTGGTCCGGTCAAAGACCGGATCACCTGGCTTCACACTTTCATTGGACGGATCCTGTAGGGCCTGCTTTACGGAAACTGGCAAGTCCAAGTCGAAACGCGCACAAATATCCAAGGCGTCCTGCAGCGTCGACGGATCAGGAACCGTTGGCCCCGATGCAATCGCCGCAGGATCATCATTTGGCACATCCGAAATCGCAAGCGTTGTCATCCAGCCGGACGTCAAACGACCCGCCAAACGGCCGCCCTTGATCTTGGAGATATGCTTACGAACAATATTTATATCCTGGATGGTCGCGCCGGATTTCAACAAAGCCTTGGTCACCGACTGCTTGTCCTGCAATGAAACCCCATCAGCAGGCGCGATCCAGTTCGCAGATCCACCACCTGTCAACAAAACCACGACATGATCGTTCGAACGGGCCTGCTCAACAACTTCAAGCGTTCGTAAGGTTGCGTCGACGCCAGCTTGATCGGGCACCGGATGCCCGGCCTCAACCAATTCCAAAGTGCCAGTAGGGCGTGAATAGCCATGACGAGTAACACCAAAGCCGAGCAAGCGGTCAGCGCCCAGTCCCATCTCCTCGCGGTAGTACTTTTCAGCCACCTCAAGCATGGCACCCGCCCCCTTGCCTGCCGCCAGAAGGACAATACGTCCATCAGCTTCCGGCTTCGGCAAATGCGGGATCAGACAATGCTCTGGTTGAGCAACAGACACCGCGGCATCAAACATGGAACGCAGCAAGGTCCGCAACGACTGTTCGTCTGACATTTGTCTTCCCGTATTTCTGGCAGGTGGCACCACTGACTTGGAAACGGTGTAGCAGATAAAAAGCAAGAGCAGCAGGTGCTTGGATTCTCGTTGCGACTATCTTAAATCAGGTGAAAGTTCACTGTCCACGGCACGAAGTCGATAATCTCGACCGTCCACGACCTTCGCGCGCATTAACTTACCCAGAATGCCGAAGGACACGTCAAAAATGAGGAAACACATGGACGCTAAAACACAGACAGAACTCGAAGCGGCCGCCTTCCGTCGTCTGATCGCTCATCTACAGGAGCGCACGGACGTCCAGAACATTGACATGATGAACCTGACTGGATTTTGCCGCAATTGCCTGTCCAGATGGTATTCTGAGGAAGCCGCAGAGAGGAACCTTGACGTGAATCAGGATGCGGCACGCAAAATCGTCTACGGAATGCCATACGCGGAATGGAAAGAAAAATACCAACGCGAAGCCACCGCCGACCAAAAAGCGGCCTTCGAGGTGAACAAACCCAACGACTGACCTCAAAGGTCATCCAACAAGCTTGACCTTCAACACAGTCTCTGGCACGGCACAGAACAGTCATTTTGAATCACTAAAATCAACTAAGGAGAAGCAGGATATGTCAGATCCGGGCGGAGTTGCCGGCGATCAGCTGCGTGCATTCATCGAGCGCATCGAGCGCCTCGAAGAAGAGAAAAAAGTCATTTCTGACGACATCAAGGATGTCTACGCCGAAGCCAAGGGCAATGGCTATGATGTAAAGATCCTGCGAAAGGTTGTATCACTTCGCAAGAAGCAACCCCACGAGCGCGAAGAAGAAGAAGCCGTCCTGGACCTTTACCTTCATGCACTGGGAATGGCAGGTCCGGCCGAATAAGCCACTGCCACAAACTGAAATAAAAAAACCAGCGGTCTTCGCTGGTTTTTTTATGTCCGATTCAACCTCTTCAAACCACTCGCTAACTTCAGACATCAGATAGCAACGCCTGCGGCGGCCTTTTCGAGTTTTTCCATCGCTTCACGGGATGCTTCGAGGCCGGGATGAATGGCAAGCGCAGAGCGAAAGGTCTCAAGCGCGCGTTTATCGTCACCAAGCCGCCGTTGGATGATCGCAAGACCGGAAAGAGCACCCCAATGGCGCGGCTCTAGAGCAAGAACACGTTCGATATCGCTCAGGGAGCGCCCATAGTCTTCCTGCATGTAAAAGATGGTGGCCCGACGGTTCCACCCTTCGGCAAATTCAGGCCGAAGGGTAACCACATGATCTAAGAGATCCAGCGCCAGTGCCAATTGATTGGCAGCCATCGCATCTGCGGCGCGATCCATCAAAAGGTCGACAGCATCGCTCCCGCTATCCAGCCAGATGCGCTGTATTTTATAAGCTATCGGATTAGCCGATGTCGGGCTCTCAGCGGAAGCAAGCTTCTCGAACAGTGTTTCAAGCTCAGCTTGGGCGTTTTCACGCACGACTTCTCGCGGGCCAATATCGGAATCGCTTTCCGGAAGTAGCGTCTCCAGATCGTTGACTTGAGGCTCATCAGCCTCTGGCGCGAGATCAGGCGTCGGCTGGGCGACGGCCGAACCAATAAAAAGTATAGACGAAATGATTAACGCAGAAAGCCGCATACCAGCAGATTACTCTGTTGGACGCGGCAGTCAATCCGTAACGGACAATCAAGAAGCCTCAAGACGCGTGAAAGCGTCTGCGCAATTAGCCCTGACGAGCTTTAAAGCGTGGGTTCTTCTTGTTGATGATGTAAACGCGGCCCTTACGACGAACCATACGGTTATCGCGGTGGCGGCCCATGAGTGCTTTGAGCGAATTTTTGATCTTCATGACACTGTCCCCCGAAAGGGCCCTTTACCCGTAAACATGAAACGAGCGCTCGAGGCGCTCGCGTTGACTTATTTCTCCGGACAAAACCGCCGCACGAAAGTAGTTGCGCAGGTTTCTTTCAGCCCCGGAATGCCGACACTACAAATCAATGATCATAGTGTAAAATGGTGGGCGTGACAGGGATTGAACCTGTGACCCCTTCGATGTCAACGAAGTGCTCTCCCGCTGAGCTACACGCCCGAATTTCTCGGTATCACGCCGCCGGAACGCCGTGGTGGAGAGCGATATAACGAGGATCGCGCGACGACGCAACACCCTTTTTCACAGATTCGCAGAACAATTCCTGAAAACCGCAGAAAAAGCCAAACCCTCCCCACACCGCCCGTCAGGCAGCCAACATGCGCTCAACTTCGTGCACAAGATCTTTCAGGTGAAACGGCTTGGAAAGCACCTTTGCATCTTTTGGCGTGTCTGCCTCGGAGTTCAACGCCACAGCTGCAAACCCGGTAATGAACATCACCTTGAGATCGGGATCCAGCTGCGTCGCACGACGCGCCAGTTCGATACCGTCCATCTCAGGCATAACAATATCTGTCAAAAGCAGAGAGAACGGCTCTTCACGCAGACGCTCGTAGGCACTCTTACCATTGTCGAAGGAAATGACATCATGCCCGGCATTTTCCAAAGCCTTCGCCAGGAAACGGCGCATGTCGTTGTCATCTTCCGCAAGAAGGATACGCGGCATATTCGCTACCAATGCTACGGTGTAAATTTCAAAAGCGGACTCAAGCCCACTCGTCATGAGTCGGTTATAATCGGAATCCGACGTAAAGATAGAGTGAAAGCCAATCAATGGGGATGTTGGCACATGCCTGTGGACTGAATGTTGATTCCAAGGCACCATGTCATATGACGCAACGCGAGGGCTCACCGTGGCACCTGAACAAGAACAAACGGCCATAACCACTGCGGCGGACTTCAATGGGCTATCACCTTTTGAGGTTCTCGCTCCAGCAGACCAGCGCCTCCCCTTCGTTTTCAATTCACCTCACTCAGGCTGCCAATATCCGAAGGCCTTTCTAGAAGCCTCACGTCTCGACGCCCTGTCCATCAGAAGCTCAGAAGATTCCTTTGTCGACCAGCTGTTCGCACATGTCGTGCCCTTGGGAGCGCCGATGTTGCGTGCCCATTTTCCGCGCGCTTTCCTGGATGTGAACAGGGAACCTTATGAGCTGGACCCCAAAATGTTCTCGGAAAGGCTGCCATCCTACGCGAATACCCGATCAATTCGGGTGGCTGGCGGTTTGGGGACGATCCCCAAGATCGTCAGTGAGAATCACAACATCTATCGCCATAACCTGCCAGTCGCCGAAGCTCTGTTTCGCATCGAAGAGATCTACAAACCCTATCATTCGACACTGACGCGGCTTCTTGCTCAGACACATGTGACCTTCGGTTACGCCATTCTGATCGACTGTCACTCCATGCCGTCCCAACAACGAGGCCCCGGCACTGAAAGCAAGCCAGATTTCATCCTTGGGGATCGTTTTGGAACAAGCTGCGATCCATCCCTTACCGAGACCGCTGTCGATCTTCTGACCGACTTGGGCTACAGCGTCAGCTGCAACAAGCCTTATGCAGGTGGATTTATCACCGAACATTACGGGCGCCCGGCCAGAAACCTCCACGCCCTGCAGATTGAGATCAATCGCAATCTTTACATGGACGAGGAAACCCAGACCCACCATGGCGGCTTCCATAAATTAGCGGAAGATCTTGCGCATTTTTCAGCAGAGCTCACAGCCATGCCTGATTTTGCATTCCTGCCCGACGAAGAAAGTCTCGCCGCAGAATAACGCGCAAACTTGGGACTCTCGAAGGCTGAAAGAAAAAAGGGCCGCTGAAAAGCGGCCCGAAGTCTAGGGAGGAAACGCCCAAGGAGGGCGGCGCTACTCAGAAGATCGTTTCGCGCTGCAATAAAATTCTCACCGCAGCGCACAAAGGTCAAGCCTGCATTATGTGCGAGCATGCCTATAAATTAATCAAAACACACCTTTTGCCGCTAAAATCTAAGCGTGCACCGCATTCTATAATGAAATAGAAGGGCAGCAAGGGCACAGTGCCAAGAAATGAAATCCAGTAATTCCCAATCAAGAGATTCGCAATGACTGCCAGTTCCAAACGCCCTTCCACGCCATACTCCGAATTTATAGAAGAGCTGGCGGACGCCGCAGGCAAGGCAATCATGCCGCATTTTCGCAATTCTTTTGACGTTGAGAACAAGGTGGCAGGCGGATTTGACCCCGTCACCGTTGCTGACAAGGGAGGCGAGGAGATCATGCGCAAAATGATCAACGAGCGTTATCCTGAACACGGCATCCTGGGTGAAGAATACGGGCCTGAAAATCTGGACGCAGAAAATGTCTGGGTTCTCGATCCGATCGACGGCACCCGCTCCTTCATCACTGGCATGCCGACATGGGGCACATTGATCGGCCTCAAGACAAACGGCAAACCAAGTCTCGGTTTGATGGGACAGTCCTACATCAATGAATTTTACGCTGGCGACACCAAGAGCGCCTGGTATTCCGGCCCAATCGGTGAGAAGACCCTGAAGACACGTTCTTGCGGCGCCTTGTCAGATGCAGTCCTCTTCACAACAACCCCGGCCCTGTTCGATCAGGCAGAACGTGAAGCCTATGACCGGATCGAAGAGCAAGTAAAGCTCGTCCGGTACGGCACTGATTGCTACGCCTACTGCATGGTGGCTGCAGGAAGTGCGGATGTCGTGATTGAATCCGGTCTTCAGGCCTATGACATTGTCGCCCTCATTCCAATTATCGAGGGAGCAGGCGGCGTCGTTACAAACTGGGCTGGAGGATCTGCCGTGGATGGCGGCCAAGTCGTTGCCAGCGGCGACCCAAAACTGCATGAGATTGTTTTGAAGCAACTCGCCCAAGCAGCGAGAACCTGAATCGGTTCTCTATAAGCCGAGCGCTAATGTCCGGAGACGTGGAAGTCGTCTTTCACCTGACCGGGAACGAACGCATCAAAAGCAGCCCAAAACTGCTGACGAATGACATCACGTTCCTGCAGTAGTTCATGTTCGGCGTCGGCGATCTCAATATATCCCGCAGCCTTCATACGCGACACAAGCTCCTCAGTCGCACGGGTCGAGACAATCCGGTCAGCACCGCTTGCAATCACCATGGACGGCAACACCATGGACGGGCCGAACTCGCGGGTTCTGAAAGACAAGAGTGTTTTAACCGCTGAGCGAAGCCACCCAACAGTTGGAGGACCGACAGCCAAATCAGCACGTTTCTCTAGACACGCCTGAAATCTTGCGAACCGCTTTGGGTCACGTGTCTGGCGATTGCCATCGAAGGGAACAACGATATTGCCAGCGGAACGCGGCAGAGCCATCCGGCTCAATCCGCAAAGGGAAAGCAGCTTGGCGAAGGCAAATACCAGTCGCTCTCTGCGCCCTCCGTCCATAAGACCGACAAGCGGAGAACACAGAACCGCACGCTCCGCCATTGTCCGAAGCCTGCGTGAATCGGCCAAAACAACCGCACATCCTGTTGAATGCGCCAGAATGAAATGTGGCCCTGGATATTCGGCCATAACGACCGATTTCAAAATCGACCGCAAGTCAATCTTATACTCTTCGAAGCTACCCACGTGACCTTTGTTACGGTTCCGCACGAGACGCTGAGACCCTCCCTGGCCGCGCCAGTCGAATGCCACGACATCAAACCCGCGGCTCCGCAGCTCGGAAATGACCTCAAAGTACTTTTCGATGAATTCCGCTCGTCCCTGAGCAATCGTAACTGTTCCGAGTCGTGTACCACCTGCCGCGGACCACCGCGCATAACGGAGCCGAACTCCATCGCTGGTCAGGAGTTCTTCACAACGAGCGCCTTCGGGGACCGGATTTTCGGGCGAATCAAGAAGCTGCATGTCAAAAACTTTAAAGGGACAATTGGAAACTTGATAGCCTTGAAAAAACAGGCTCACAAGTCAAAACGCGCACTAAGAACGCGATTCAACAAGCCTGCAAGCGCGGTTACGGACGTCGTACAGCAGAGGGGCTCACAGCGACGAGCGGACGATTGGACATAAGCCTCTCGTCCACTCGTATCATTCGATGCATTTCCGTTGTTACCAGCGATAGTGCCAGTTGAAACGGTGGCCTGTTGGGCGCATGTGCACAACACGGCCAGTGTAGGCGTCGACAACGAGTTTCATACGAACACGATCAAAACCAACCGCACGCGCAACATAGGTTGCACCGCGAGCACCCGTAACCTGGATCCGGCGGAAGCCCTGCCGGCGCAAGGAGCGCTTGACCTCTTTACGGTTCATACGATGCGCCTTCCATTTTCCATGACCAGGATGACCATGACGATGGGCATGAAATTTCTTGCCATGAACCTCATGGACCAAAGCGGAGCGCTCACTTGCTTGCTGAACGCTTCCACCGTAGGTGCCAAGGCCCTTTGCCTGGGCGCCGCCAAGGGCTGCGCTGGATACGATCATCACTGCAACAAGTGTCTTCAAAACGGTTCGTTTGCCACTGGTCATTGTTCTCTCCAATTCAATTGTGCAACGGCTTGCTCAGCCAATGGAGAGACAATGACAAACTGCGCTTGAACCCTTTTGGAAGGACTTGTTCAACTGGCGTTCATGTTGAAACAGGGAGCTCTTGAAATCCAAAACAGCACCACTACCTTTAGTTCACGGACGCCAATTCGGGTTCGTAGAAACGCCTCGAGATTTCGCCAATTCGGGAAACACAGAGGCAAGACGATTAACGTTGCTCAAGAAGAGGACTTATCATGCGTCATATGGATTTCTCCCCACTGTATCGATCCACAGTTGGATTTGATCGCCTATTCTCAATGCTGGATACAGCAGGAGCTGAAGCCCCTAGCTATCCACCCTATAACATTGAGAGAACAGGTGAAAACAACTACCGCATCACAATGGCAGTCGCCGGTTTTGCGGAAAGTGACCTGTCGATCGAGGCCAAGGAACATGTCCTGACCGTCACCGGCGAAAAACCGGAAGAAGACGAAACCCGCGAAATTCTCCACCGCGGCATTGCAGGACGCGCCTTCGAGCGCCGGTTCCAGCTGGCAGAATTCGTCACCATCCAAGGTGCACAGCTTGAAAACGGGCTACTGCACATTGATCTCATCCGCGAGCTTCCGGAAAAAATGAAGCCGCGCAAGATCGAAATTGGAACGGATTCAACCAAGCAAATTGAATCAACTGCTCACTAAGCTGAGCAGTAATCCCAAATCTCAAAGGCGCCCATTCGGGCGCCTTTTTTTATGTAATGAATGCAGCTTCAAAGAAGCGAGACGAACTTCTCGACCTCGCCAGGCGACGTGGCAAAACTCGTCACCAGTCGCAAAGCGACCTCATCTTCTGATATCAATTTATCAGAACCTTCTTCCGGCTCGACTGTCCATTCATAAAAAGCAGCACCCTCAGCCCGCAATCGGTCGACTTGAGCCCGCTTCAGAACCGGAAAAACTTCATTGATCTCGACAGGCCAAAGGGTGCGGCCACCAGTGGACGCAATACCGTCAGCTAGGTCGTGCGCCATCGCGTTCGCATGACGCGCATTGGACAACCAGTGATCGTCCTCAAAATAGGCATCGAACTGAGCGGAAACAAACCGCGCTTTCGAGAAGACGTGACCGGATCGTTTTTGCAAATACGCAAAGCCCTCAGCCTGGTCCGGATTGAAAAAGACAACCGCCTCTGCTGACCAGCAGCCATTTTTGGTTCCGCCGAACGATAGAACGTCAACACCAGCCCTCCAGGTCATGTCTGCAGGCGACACATCCAACGAGGCAAGCCCATTGGCAAAACGGGCACCATCCATGTGCAGGGGAATGTTGCGCTCATGCGCTGCTATCGCGATTTCTTGGAGCTCGGGGACAGAATAGACTGTTCCACTTTCCGTACCCTGCGAGAGAGAGACTGAGCTAGCCTGCCCGCTCATCACCGCCCCTTCAGGCACTGAGCTGAGCGCGTGCTTGAATGCATCAGCAGAGAATTTGCCGTTACTTCCATCAAGCCCGATCAGACGATTTCCATTACTCAAGAATTCCGGAGCCCCACATTCGTCGCAACGAATGTGCGCGTTGCGATGGCAAAAGATCGCCCCGCCCGGCTTGGCAAACTGGGAAAGCGCCAGCGCATTAGCGGCTGTGCCAGTCGCAACGTAGAAAACAGCAACCTCTTTTTCAAAGATGTCGCTAAATCGTTCAACGATACGACCGGTCAACTCGTCAGAGCCATACGCAGGCTCAAACCCGCTCGAATGCCGTGTCAGGGAAGCCGCAACCGCTTCCGAAACACCGGCCCAATTGTCACTGGAAAAACGCATACATCTTTAAACCACTGAGGCTCTTGCCGGGCAAGCCCAACAACGTCATCTAGCTGACTCAGTAATAGCTTTCGCGACGTCGATAGTATGTGCTCAGGATCGCATCAAGAGAGATACATCCCGGCCCACGTAGCAGTGGAATGAACAAGACCATCAGCCAGAGCATCCGCTGATCTGCGATCAGGGACGACGGGTTGCTGTCAAACACCATGCCAATCGTCGAAGCGTCGACGTGATGGCCGGTAATATCAACAACTGTCATGACCACGATGAACACAATCATTCCCAAACTTGCAGCTCGCGTGAACAAGCCAATGACAACCAATACCGGCAGAACAAATTCCGCCCAGGTGCCAAGCAACACAATAAGCCCATAGGGGAAGAATTCAATCTGGCTGGTGTCATAACCGACCTGTTCCATGAGGCTCGGGAGAATTTGCGCATAAGCGCCATCACTCGGCGCCAAAAAGCCCAACGGGCCTTTTCCAACCTTCGTCATTCCAGAATTGATGAAGTAAACAAGCAAAGTGCTGCCGAAGACCAACCGGGCTGTCAGTCCGAGAAACCATCCACTGGTGATCGCTTCCAATTGGGCAAAAAACGCTTGATACAACCGAACAATTACCCTGATTAACGCGCTCATTATGCCACCCCAGTTTGTTGCAGTGATTACATCGATACCTTGATAAAGGCTCCTGCCTCAAACGAATCGCGCAAAACAGCGCCCAGATCAAACATCTCGTTCAAACTTTCCGCCTGCGCAGCCGCTTCGCCAAGAGACAAACCTTCAGCTATGCCAATAAGAAAGGACGCAGCGCCAGGTTTCAATCTAAAAACAATAACATCCAGCGCAGGTCGTGAAATAAGAACGTCTTCTCCACCTTCAATCTCGATACTGTCAACGGAACGTGTCCCAAATCTATTCGCCTCGGCCAAAGACAGAACCGGCCATTTTGATTGCACAATCCTCACACTGGGATGGAGGTCAAATGTAAGCTCAGCCAGGGCATCGGCGCCGAGATCGGACAAAACACCAGGGTCAAATATCTCGGCATCTTTTGCGTGATAGGCCTGCAGCCAAGCCCATTCAAACCGCGCCAGATCGCCAAGGTATGGATAAAGGGCAAGAGGCTCGAAGGTGTCGATAAAATCGGGAAATGAGCTTCCGAACCACATCATGACCGGCGACTGTGGAGGGTGCGTTTCCACATAAAGCTTAGACAAAGCCTTAAAATACCCCGGCCCAAGCATTTTCATTACGGCCGGAAAATTCTGCTCCAAAGCCTCAATCAAACTGACCATGACATTGTTGCGGTATACCGAGAACCGTTTTGGCGCCGCCTTCCCATCTGGACCGATCACACCTGCGGGTATATCGGCTTCAGAATCCAACAAGGACCGACCGAAGTCTTCCAGCTGAAGCGGAGATAAGGCGTTACCCTGCAAGACGTGCATTGCTCTTCACCCTACTGCCCTTGGTTTCACACAGCAGCGCGTCCGCCAAGCGAGCTTCAGAAAGCAGTATGTTCCACTCAGGAACATCATTGTCCCACTCAATCAAGGTAGGCAACGGCCCAGTGCGCTCAAGAAGGCGCTTGTAGAGGTCCCAGACGGCCGCATCGACCTCCCGATCATGCGCGTCAATGAGCAGAGGGCGCCCTGCATCATCCACATCAGGAGCATGGCCTCCAAGGTGCAGCTCTCCCACCACGTCAATCGGGAATTCATCGATATAGTCAATTGCCGATCTTTGGTGATTAACGCAGGAGACATAGACGTTGTTTACATCCAGCAAGAGACCACAGCCGGTTCGACGCACGATCTCATTCAAAAACGCCAGCTCCGACATCGTACTTTGTTCAAACGCCACATAGGTCGATGGATTCTCAAGCAGCATCGTGCGCCCAAGTGTTTCCTGCACTTCATCGATATGATCGCAAACGCGTGTCAATGTCGGTTCATCATAAGGAACCGGCAGCAAATCATTGAAATAGGTGTCGCCATGGGTCGACCAGGCTAGATGTTCGGAAAAAAGCCCCGGCTCATAACGCTCATTAAGTGCCTTTAGACGCCCCAGGTGAGCCCGATCGAGGGGCCCGTCGGCACCGATAGACAATCCCACCCCATGCATGGAGATCGGAAAGCGCGCCCGGATCGCTTCAAGTTGGTGGTGGGGGACGCCACCATCACCCATGTAGTTTTCAGCATGGACTTCAAAAAAAGCCACACTGGTCTTCGAGTTCAAAATTTCCGAAACATGTTCAGGCTTCAACCCTGCCCCTGCCCGGTTTGGAATAGCCGACGCAACGCGCTCCGGCTGATCAAAAACGGATAGCTCTGCCATTGGTTATGCCTCCTCAAATATAAAAGGTTTCCGGCTGACAGATAGCCAGCCGGAAAGAAAACTTAAGCAGGCAGATCGCGCTTCAGTGGCTCCAAAGAACCCTTGCGGTCACCAGGAACTTCCATTGTCATGCATGTACCTTCTGGAACCAGCTTCCAGGCATTGCCCTGATAATCAATCGTGGAAGTACCAGCGCAAGTCGTGCCAGCACCCGCCTTGCAGTCGTTTTGACCCTTCATGGAAACACCGTAGCATTTCTCTTTGCCTTGAGCGTGCGCTACATCAGGCATGCTGATTCCGGAAAGGGCCGTTGCGACTGCGCCGGCCACGGCGGCGACGGTAAGTGCTTTCTTGGACATTCGATTACTCCTAGTTAAGTCGAAATTCTCAGGCAGAACGCCTCGTGCATTCCGTCTGCAAGCAACCTGACCGCTTCAACATTCAATTGGAAATCAAACGACCGTTACGAGCCCGAGAGCAAGTAACGCAAGAAAATTTCCAACCGACAATTACTCAGCAATATTGAAAACAATTACAGTCGTCTGACGAAACAATCAGACGACCCGGGCTAGAATTCTTCTTGCTCTCAGATCAAAAATCTGTCATCTTCGCGACGTTCGGAATAGGACAGCAACACTGTCCTTTTTTCAAAATGTCACATCCCCGCTGTATTTTCAGCGTCGTGGAGGAGACCCCCACCGAACAAAAACAGAAGGTGATTGTTAAAATTACCTTTCAAAACAAAAGCCTCTGTAAAAGAGGCACGGCGGCAGGGTACCCCTGCTACGTCAATGTTACGATTCGCTTTCGGGGGCGAAACGTTAGATAATAGACATGCCGAGGCGCGAGCCAGGGTAGTCGCACGAGCCGCGTTTCAGTTCAAAGCGCGACCCGACAGCGACCTGCGCTCAACCGCCAAGGTTACTTGGGTGAAACCATGAGGGCGCACATGACGAGTAAAGAGCTGACGGCCAATACAGCTATTCAAGGAACCGGAGTGGATGGTCTCGATCATTCTGCCACCAAATCCGATCTGACGACCCGGCTGAACGATGCCGCCGAACAAGGGCTCTATAATCCTGCACGTGAACACGATGCATGTGGCGTTGGCTTTGTCGCGCACATGAAGGGCGAAAAATCCCATCGCGTTGTTTCCGACGGTTTGCAGGTTCTCGAAAA
>JABXHV010000173.1 GCA_013373445.1 Paracoccaceae bacterium
GCTTTTCCTTGGAGAACATGTGCATGGAACCGCCCTTCCCCTTGGAAAGGCCACCCTGACGACCGGTAAGCTCAGCCATTACACCTTTGGGATCGAGTCCCATCGCGAGCATATGACCGTGATCACGGTAGGCAGTGATCATCTGATCACCGTCGACCTTGGCCATCTGCAAGCCAATAACAACGGCTTCCTGACCGATATAAAGGTGACAGAAGCCACCAATGAGGCCCATTCCATAGAGCTGGCCAGCTTTTTCCTCAAAGCGGCGAATAAGAAGCAATTCACGATAGGCGTGAAGCTCTTGCTCCTTGTCGAACTCTACAATGGACGGAGCTGCTGATTTTGCGGCTCCGCGGGACCGACCCGATGCTTTCGCACCTGTGCCGGAAGCGGTTTTCTTTGCTACTGCCATGACCCTCTTCTCAAGGTTGACGTTTCCCTTAGTTTAGAGATAGTGGAAATTAACCTGCTGCATTAAGCAATCCAAGTCGTAAGAACACATACAAAACACGACTTAACTATCAGTATTTATTATCAAATTTCCTTGTTAACCGGAAACTTGTTTATCCAGGCCACTTAACTGATATCAAGTTAAATAGCACCGCGCAGGTTATCACCGTAGGATAACCACTTCATTCGCGTTTACAAGATTAAGGTTCAAACGAGCCCGTTCGTCAACCATATCCGGATCAAGACTTTCAGGACGCAACAAGGTCACATGTGCGACCAGATCCTCGCGTTCTGCAACCAGCACATCGAGTCTCTGTTTCAAGTCAGCAACTTGATGTTCAATGCGCGCACGACCGACCAGGCCAAACTCACCATTGAGCGCGTGGAAGCCGAAATATCCAAGCACAGAGGTCGCTATCGCGGGGAAAATGAGATTACGAACAAAGGATTGCTTACGCTGGCGTGTAAAAGCGGGCACGGAACGACCTTACAAGATACAAAAAAGTCTACTGCGCACATCGTGGCCTAGCTTGGTTAAAAGAGCGTTGCGGCTTCAGCTCTGTGGACTGTTTTTTGAAGTCTTTCCAAAAAGATGTTCAGGCACGCGGGCGCACACCGAGGCGTATTGCCCGGCCCACTCCCATCACCACATGATAAATGAGCGGCGGTCGCAAGCTCTCGCAAGGACACCCTTTGAGCGTCTAGCCCGGGAAACAGTTCAAGAGTCTGCCAGTTTCGCCAGCTTGGTCAGAACGGAGGCCGCCCCCTTGAGGCGACTTTCCGAATTTGCCCAGTCTCTTGAAAGAACAATCTTCTGGTCCGGGCGTATCTTGGCAAGAACGCCCTGTTCCGCGATGTAACCAACCAGCGCGCCAGGGTTCGGAAACTCGTTGTTGCGGAAGGCAATGACAACGCCCTTGGGACCAGCATCAACCTTTTCCACATTGGCCTTGCGGCACAGCCCCTTGATAAACACGATCTTCAGCAGGTGCTGGACTTCTTCTGGCAATGGCCCAAAGCGGTCGATCAGTTCCGCACCAAAGGAATCAATGTCTTCGGCTTCGCTCAGATCACCGAGACGACGGTAAAGCGTCAAACGCAGCTGAAGGTCTGGAACGTAATTTTCCGGAATAAGTACCGGGGTTCCGACATTGATCTGCGGTGACCACTGTTCTTCACCTTCGACGCCGCCATCCTTAAGCTGAGCAACGGCTTCTTCAAGCATCTGCTGATAGAGCTCGAACCCGACTTCCTTGATATGACCGGACTGTTCTTCGCCCAGCAGATTGCCGGCCCCGCGAATATCGAGGTCATGACTGGCGAGCTGAAACCCTGCCCCCAAGGATTCAAGTGATTGCAACACTTTCAAGCGGCGTTCGGCTGTCGCGGTCAGCGTTTTATTCGCCGGAACCGTGAACAGGGCATAAGCGCGGGTCTTGGAGCGTCCAACACGTCCCCGTAGCTGGTAAAGCTGGGATAGTCCGAACATGTCCGCACGATGGACAATCAAGGTGTTCGCAGTCGGGATATCGAGCCCTGATTCAACAATGGTCGTCGACAAGAGTACGTTGTATTTGCCCTCGTAGAAGGCATTCATTACGTCTTCAAGCTCACCAGCCGGCATTTGACCGTGCGCCGTGGCCACTTTCAGTTCAGGTACGCTTTCTTCCAGGAACCGTTTCTGATCTGCGAGATCCGAAAGACGCGGGCACACATAGAAGCTTTGCCCACCTCTGTAGTGTTCTCTTAAAAGCGCCTCCCGCACTGTTATCGGGTCAAATGGCGAGACAAACGTGCGCACTGCCAGACGGTCGACCGGCGGTGTTGCGATCAGGGAGAGTTCCCGGACGCCGGTCAGCGCGAGTTGAAGGGTACGCGGGATTGGTGTGGCCGACAGCGTCAGAACGTGAACGTCAGACTTCAGCTCTTTCAGGCGTTCCTTGTGTTTGACGCCGAAGTGCTGTTCCTCATCGATGATCAAGAGGCCAATGTCGCGAAACTGAATTCCTTTGCCAAGCAATGCATGGGTGCCGATGACAATATCAACCGATCCGTCGGCCAAACCCTTCTTGGTCTGATTAAGCTCCTTGGTCGGCACCAGGCGTGACGCATGCGCCACATTGATTGGCAAGCCGTGGAACCGTTCGGAGAAGGTCCTATAGTGCTGGCGTGACAGCAAGGTGGTTGGAACCACCACGGCAACCTGTCGACCAGACATCGCAGCCATGAATGCGGCGCGCAGGGCAACCTCGGTCTTGCCGAAACCGACATCTCCGCAGACCAAACGATCCATCGGGCGTCCGGAAGACAGATCATGAAATACGGAATCAATCGCGTTGAGCTGATCTTCCGTTTCATCATAGGGAAAGCGGGTGGCAAATTCCTGATAAACGCCTTCGGGCGTTTCCACCACCGGAGCCGTCTTCAGCGCACGTGCGGCAGCGGTCTTGATCAGGCCGTCGGCAATTTCAAGAATACGTTTCTTAAGTTTGGCCTTTCTGGCCTGCCATGCTCCGCCGCCGAGCTTGTCAAGCTGAGCTTCCTTGTCTTCGGAACCGTAACGCGAGAGCAGTTCAATGTTCTCGACCGGCAAGTAAAGCCGGTCTCCGCCGGAGTATTGTAGCTCAAGACAGTCGTGCGGTTCGCCGACCGCCTTGATCGTCTTCAACCCAATGAACCGGCCAATACCATGTTCCACGTGCACGACAAGATCGCCCTCGGACAATCCGGTTGCTTCCGTGATTACATTGGCTTTGTTGCTGCTCTTGCGGCGTTTGCGTATCAGCCGATCGCCCAGAATGTCCTGCTCACCGATAAAGGCGATATCAGAGAGCTCGAAACCGTGTTCCGTTCCCAACACGCACAGAGCGGTGGTCTTGGGCGGCAAGCCCTTCAAGGAGGCGAAGTTCTCGACGTCGGAAGATGCGCCAAGACCGTGATCCTGGAGGATCTGACCGAGGCGATCGCGCGATCCTTCACTCCAACAGGCAATGACAGTGCGCTTGCCTGCGCCCTGAAGGTCTTTGACGTAGGCTGCCAGAGCGTCGAAGATATTGACGTCACCTGCCGCGCGTTCGGCGGCGAAACTGCGCCCCTGACGACCTTCAAGATTGATGACCTGCTTGCCAGAACCGGGCGGCGGGGTAAATGGGTCCAATGTTGCACTGGCCGCATCTGCCTGTGTACCGGTCCACTCGGACTGGCTCAGGTACAGCGCGGTCGGCTCGATAGGAAGATAGGGCACCGATCCGACGGATTTGCCCGCATCCTTGGTTTCCTGACGCGCCTGGTAGTGCTCTTCAATCTGGGTAAGGCGCTCGCGAACAACGTCCTCGGTCCGCGCATCCAGGATCACAGGTGCATCGCCGATGTAATCAAACAGGGTTTCGAGCTTTTCATGGAACAGGGGCAACCAATGTTCCATACCTGTATAGCGCCGCCCTTCACTGATCGAGTGATAGAGCACGTCGTCTCTGCTGGTGGCGCCAAATTGACCAACATAAGAACGGCGAAAATGCGATACGGCCTCTTCTGACAAGACCACTTCACTCATTGGAACAAGGTCCAGGCGCTTCAACTGCTTTAGCGTGCGCTGGGTTTCGGGATCGAATGAGCGGATGCTTTCCAACGTATCACCGAAGAAATCGAGACGCATTGGATACTCAGACCCGGGTGTAAAAAGATCAACAATCCCACCGCGTACAGCGTATTCACCGGTTTCACGCACGGTTGGCGTGCGGGAAAATCCATTCATCTCCATCCAATTGGAGACCTGTGCCATGTCAATTCGATTGCCCGGCGCCATGGAGAGCGCCTGATGCTTCATCCATTCGCGTTCTGGCACCCGTTGAAGCGCCGCGTTAACGGTTGTCAGAAGCACCGTCGTTTTGTTTTGCGGCAGCCCCCTGGCCAGTTCTCCCAGTGCCAACAAACGGCGCGCGCTGATTGCCGTGTTCGGTGACACCCGATCATACGGCAGACAATCCCAGGCTGGCAGTTGAATAATCTCCACGCCCGGCGCGAAAAATGGCAAAGCCTCGGTTATCATTTGCATGCGCGTCGCATCGCGCGCGACAAAAGTGAGCGCCAGCCCGTCAGCCTGGCACTCCTCCAGAATCTTTGACAGAGCATAGGCTTCTGCGCCGTCAGGCACACCAGCAAGCGTCACATTCGCCTGGTGTTTCAGAAGGCTTTCGAACACGGCTTTTTCCTCAAAGGCTGGATGGAGATCGAAGCGAACGCTTCAAAATGATGGACATGTGCGAACAGCTTCAGACAGCGCCTTTTTCGGCACGAACCTTGGCGATGGCTTCTTCGTGATAGTCGATGATACGACGATACAACGGTCCATCCCATTCGGCAGGCAACGGCGTACGACCCGTCATCCAAGCATATAAATCCTGGTCGTTTTCATTCAAGAGACGTTCCAGTTCGACGAGCTCATCTTCGGTCAGCTCGTCAATCTTGGCATCAACGAAACCACCAAACAGGAGATCCATTTCCTTCATGCCGCGATGCCAACACCGAAAATGAATTTTCTTGCGGCGCGGACTGCGCTCGCCAACCGGACCAGCTTCAGCGCTGGATGGCTTCGATGGTGTCTCTGTCATGATGGGCGTCCGCTTCGTTTGGATGAGTTTGTTGATGCTATATAACCTCCTCATTTGCTGCTGTCAGCGTCTTTCCACACAATGAGAACATATTGCGTACATTCGCTTTGGATCGCGGTTGTTTCATCGATCAAGATGGGGCTAGATTGCGGATAGTCCAAAGTTGATGGAAAGTTCTGCGACCCCATGCGTCCCATGGTTCTTGACCCGCTGTTTGCACCTGTCTCCACCCTGCCCGGCGTGGGACCGAAGATTGCCAAGCTGCTGAGCGAATTTATAGGCTCCCGGCCAGAGAGTGATGCAACGGTTGCCGACCTTCTGTTTCACATTCCCCACAGCGTCATTGACCGGCGACACCGGCCCGGAATTGCCTATTCCGAAAATGGCGATGTTGTAACGCTGGATGTCACAATTGATCGCCATCACCCTGGACCGCGCGGCGGCAAAGTGCCCTACCGCATCACCGCCTTCGATGACACTGGCAGCATCAGCTTCGTGTTTTTCCATCCGCGTCGCGACTGGCTGGAAAAACAGTTCCCACCCGGAGAGCGCCGTATCGTTTCCGGCAAGGTCGAGTGGTTCAATGAGCGACCACAGATGGTTCATCCCGATTATGTGCTTGCGCCCGATGAAGCCGAAACCATGCCAGCGATCGAGCCGATTTATCCGATGACTGCCGGTCTTTCGCCCAAGACATTGCAAAAGGCATTGTTCGCTGCCCTGGACCGCCTGCCAGAGTTGCCGGAATGGCAAAACGAGCCCTATTTGCGGCAGACAGGTTGGCCAAGTTTTAATGATGCGCTCACGACGGTTCACAGGCCTCAGGAGCGTCAGGATGTCCAACCGGAGTCCGAATACATTCAGCGTCTTGCCTATGATGAGGTTCTGGCCAGTCAGCTTGCCCTTGCGCTGGTGCGCGCCCAGATGCGCCAACAAGGTGGAATAGCGCGCAAGCCTTCCGGCCAGCTGCAACAATCGGTCATCAATGCGCTTCCATTTTCCCTCACAAAGGGACAAGCAGACGCCATCAAGGACATCAATGATGACCTTGCAGAGCCTGTGCGCATGTTGCGTCTGCTTCAAGGGGATGTTGGATCGGGCAAGACGGTCGTTGCACTTGCCGCTGTTGCGCAAATGGTTGAAGCTGGAGCGCAGGCCTGTGTCATGGCTCCGACGGAAATTCTCGCGCGCCAGCATTTTGCCTCGATGAAACCGGTGTGCGATGCAGCCGGACTGCGCATTGCCTTGCTGACCGGCAAGGATACAGCCAAGAACCGGCGAGCGACGCAGGAGCAATTGGATGACGGGACCATTGACCTTGTCGTGGGCACCCATGCTCTCTTTCAGGGAAGCGTCACATTCAAGGACCTGGGCCTTGTCGTCGTGGACGAACAGCACAGGTTCGGTGTCCATCAGCGCCTGGCACTGTCATCAAAAGGGAAAGGCGTCGACGTACTGGTCATGACCGCGACACCTATTCCCCGCACCCTACTGCTCAGCACGTTCGGCGACATGGATGTTTCGAAGTTGACGGAAAAGCCTGCAGGCCGGAAGCCTATCACCACGGTTTCTGCATCCCTGAACAGGCTTGAAGAAGTGGTTGGCCGAATACGAGCAGCGCTTGCAGATGGACAAAAGGCCTATTGGGTTTGTCCTCTTGTCGAAGAATCTGAAAAGATCGACCTAGCTGCCGTCGAAGAGCGTCATCGGGTGCTCGAGCATGCGCTGAATATGCGTGTGTCACTTGTGCACGGGCGCATGACCGCAGATGAAAAAGATGCGGCGATGCAGGACTTTAAAACCGGCGTCACAAGACTTTTGGTTGCAACGACGGTTATTGAAGTCGGTGTTGACGTTCCAGACGCAACTATCATCGTGATTGAGCACGCCGAACGATTTGGTCTGGCGCAGTTGCATCAGCTGCGCGGCCGGGTTGGTCGCGGAGACAAGGCGTCCACATGCCTATTGCTCTACAAAGGGCCGCTGGGCGAAACTGCCGGAGCCCGTTTGAACATCATGCGGCAAACCAACGACGGGTTTCTGATCGCTGAAGAGGATCTGAAGTTGCGCGGCGGCGGTGAAATACTAGGAACCCGTCAGTCCGGCACACCCGGTTTTCGCATAGCGCGCGCCGAGGATCATGCAGACCTCATGGAAGTCGCGCGTGATGACTCGCGCCTTATCCTTGCAACAGACCCGAACCTCGAAAGCGCGCGCGGCAAAGCGCTTCGTTGCCTGCTTTACCTGTTTGGTCGCGATGAGGCGATCCGCTTGTTGCGCGCCGGTTAGGCAGGCTCCGAGGCCAATTGTTTTGCGGATTTCTTGGGCTCAACCGGCTTCTTAGGGAACTCGGGTGTCACGAGACCTGCAGATATGACCAGCTTGGCGGCATCTTCCACACCCATGTCGAGTTCAATCACGTCAGACCGCGGCACGAAGAGCAGAAAGCCTGATGTCGGATTGGGCGTCGTTGGCAAGAAGACAGCGACGAGATTTTCCTGATCGGCCAGTCGGTGTGCGACTTCGCCCCTTGATTGGGTTGCCAAAAAGGCGATGGCCCACATGCCCTTGCGCGGATACTCAATCAAAACCGCCTTGGAAAACGAATTCGCGCGCTCATCGAGGACCGTTTCGAAGATTTGCTTCAAGCCGCTGTAAAGATTGCGCACCAAAGGCATACGGTTGACGAGTGACTCGCCGAAGGAAAGCAGGCTGCGCCCAAGAAAGTTGGCTGCAAAAAAACCAACGATCGACAGGAGAATGACAGCGACAATCAGCCCAAGCCCCGGAACAGAGAAAGGCAGATAGGTTTCCGGATTATAGGCGACCGGCACCAAAGGTTTGACCCAGCCATCAACCCACTGGATAAACGTCCACGTCAACCACAAGGTGATCCCGATGGGCCCTGTGATCACCAAACCTGTCAGAAAATAATTTCGCACGCGTGTGCTGAACTTGGCCCGCATTTTTGGTGCGACCGGATGCTCTGGATCACCTGCTTCTGACTTCATGTTTGTTTCCCTGACGGAGTGCGCCAAAAATCTTCAGTTTTTATGGCTAGCCTTCTACATAGTAAATGTGTCACGTGTACGGTATCCCCCTTAGGCCCTAAAAATAGCGCCATTACCGAATTTAATGCACGATTTGGAGGCAATGAGTGAAACGCGGCCTGTTTCTACTGCTTGGACTTGTCTTTGTTGCACTTGGCGTGATCGGAATTATCTTGCCACTGATGCCAACAACGATCTTTTTAATCCTTGCCGCAGGCTGTTTTGCACGGTCCTCGCCAAGGCTCGAGGCGAAGATTCTTAACCACCCAACTCTTGGACCATCTGTGGCCGATTGGCGCGAGCATGGTGTTATTCCGCCAAAAGCCAAAGTGTTGGCTATTGGCGGCATTCTCCTCGGCTATGTGCTGTTCTGGGTGAGCGCGAAACCGACACTTCCTGTTGCCATCGGCGTTGCAATCGCGATGGCCTTGTGCGCGCTCTACATTTTAACGCGGCCAAGCCACAAGAAAGTAAAAACAGATTTTTAGGGCGGTTTTTTAGTTCAATACTTTAATTGTCGGGGATCAAACGCTTACCCAATGGCACCGCTTCATCTTCCCCGTATCCAAGCTTATCGTAGAAGCTGAGAACCGGCTCGTTGCCTTTACGCACCATAAGATTGACTTTCGGGCACCCCTTCGAGAGCAGAAATGCTTCTGCCTCGCGCATCAGGATCTTGCCATACCCACGGCCCTGGCAGTCTGGCGACACGCAAAGATAATAAATCGAACCTCGATGGCCGTCATATCCAATCATGATCGAGCCGACGGGATGTTCGTTGCCAGCCTCACCTTCAAACAGGATCCAAAACTGCCCCTGTTCATCGCCAAGTTTTCTGTCGATGTCCTTGTCTGGATCGTTCCAGGGACGATAGAGGCCACATTCCTTCCAAAGAGCGATCACGTCAGTGCGGTATTGCTCTTCAAACTCGGCAATTCGGTAGGGTTTTACAGACACGTCTCTCAGCCTGTCAGTTTGGTTATTCGACAGTCACGGATTTGGCAAGGTTGCGCGGCTGATCCACGTCCGTACCCATAAAGACTGCGGTGTGATAAGAGATCATTTGCACTGGTAAGGCGTAGACGATTGGTGCCAGAAGTTCATTGACTGTCGGCATGATAACGACGCTCTGTGGACCATCTCCACACTCAGCAGCGCCCTTTTCATCGGTAATCAGCACAATACGACCGCCACGAGCTGCCACTTCCTGCATGTTGGAGACGGTCTTTTCGTAGATGCTGTCATATGGCGCGATCACGAACACCGGCATATTTTCATCGATCAACGCAATCGGGCCGTGCTTGAGTTCACCGGCGGCATAACCTTCAGCATGAATATAAGACAGTTCCTTGAGCTTCAGAGCGCCTTCCATGGCCAACGGGAAATTGGTTCCACGGCCAAGGTAAAGCGCATTCGGCACCTTTGAGAGTGGCTGGGCCAACTTCTCGATCTCGTTCTCGCTCTTCAGCGCCTGCACAGTCAGACTTGGCAGTGAGCCAAGAGCGTCTACCAGTTCGGCTTCTTGCGCAGCGTTGAGGACGCCACGCGCACGCCCTGCCTTGAGGGCCAGCGCTGCCAGAACTGTCAGCTGACACGTGAAGGCCTTGGTGGAAGCCACGCCGATTTCGGCACCTGCGATGGTCGGGAAGACAACATCAGATTCCCGGGCAATGGTGCTTTCGGGAACATTGACGACTGCGCCGATCTTGGCGCCGTTTGCCTTGCAATAGCGAAGCGATGCCAACGTATCGGCCGTTTCACCGGATTGCGAGATGAACAGTGCAAATTCATTTTTGCCGATCGGCGTTTCGCGGTAGCGGAATTCGGAAGCGATATCGATCTCCACCGGGAGACGAGCATACTTCTCAAACCAATACTTTGCGATCAGTCCAGCGTAGTATGCCGTTCCACATGCCGAAATGATCAGGCGGTTGAGGCTCTCAAACGCGACATCGTCTGCACCGGGGAAAGACACTTCCCGGGTTCCAAGATTGATGTAACGCGACAGCGTATGACCAATGACTTCCGGCTGCTCGTGGATTTCCTTGGCCATGAAATGGCGGTAGTTGCCCTTGTCCATCATGACTGCTGTCACGGACGACCGGGTCTCTGCACGACTACAAGGCGCGCCCGACGCATCGTAGATCGTGAGGCTGTTGCGCGTGATCACCGCCCAGTCATCTTCATCAAGATAGGTGATGCGGTCGGTGAAGGGTGCCAGAGCGATTGCGTCTGAGCCAATGAACATTTCGCCATCGCCATGTCCGATTGCGAGCGGAGATCCTTTGCGAGCGCCGATCATCAGGTCGTCCTCGCCCTCGAACAGGATCGCGAGTGCGAATGCACCTTTAAGCCTCGGGAGAATTTCGGCAGCAGCATCGACGGGTGCGACACCACTTTGGATCTTCAGATTTAGGAGATGGGCGACAACTTCAGTGTCGGTGTCAGTGAGAATTTCTGCACCTTGGGCCTTCACTTCATCGCGCAATTCCAGGTAATTCTCGATGATGCCGTTATGCACCACACCAACCTTACCAGAAAAATGGGGGTGGGCATTTGGTACATTGGGAACGCCGTGGGTCGCCCAACGCGTGTGGCCAATACCTGATTTCCCAGCCAAAGGCTGCTCACTCAAAAGCGCTTCGAGATTGCGCAACTTACCTTGCGCGCGGCGGCGGACCAAACCGCCGTCGACCAAAGTTGCTACGCCCGCGGAATCGTAACCTCGGTACTCAAGACGCTTGAGCGCATCGACCATGCGCGGTGCCGCGTCCACATTCCCAAGAATTCCAATGATTCCACACATACGAAACTTCCCTGATAAAAATAACTGCCTCTCCTTTAGCGGAGCGGCGTTTAAAAACTGAAATCAAACCCTGTTTCAGATCGTGACATCCAGGGCTCAACCTGCAGAAAGCGCTTTTGGACCGCCGCCTACTTACCAGACGCCTTCTCTTTGGCGGCCTTGAACCGGGCCCGTAAAAGATCTGCTCGACCGGTCTTCTCCACCTGACCGGCACGGCCGATCACCAGAGAATTGTCGGTCACTTCTTTGGTCACAACGCTTCCAGCGGCCACATAGACCCCGTCTCCAAGCTTTAAAGGCGCGACGAGGGTTGAATTGGAACCGACGAAGCTTCCTGCGCCAATTTCCGTCAAATGCTTGCCAAAGCCATCGTAATTGCAAGTGATTGTACCTGCACCGATATTCGACTTGGCGCCGACATGCGCATCGCCAATGTAGCTGAGGTGATTGACTTTCGCCCCTTCGCCGATCGTTGCCTTCTTGATTTCGACAAAGTTGCCGATATGGGAATTAGCACTCAAGTCCGCCCCTGGGCGAAGACGGGCATACGGCCCGACCGTGCTTGCCTCGCCAACAACGGCGCCTTCAAAGTGTGAGAAAGCCCTTATGAAAGCGCCGCTCTTTACGGTTACACCGGGCCCAAACACCACATTTTGCTCCACAACGACATCCTGCTCAATCAAGGTGTCGTGGGAGAAGAAGACCGTTTCGGGCGCAAGAAGTGTCACTCCATTGAGCATGGCAGCTTCACGGCAACGACGCTGAAACACAGCCTCGCAGTCCGATAGCTGAAGGCGGTTGTTGACGCCCTGCACTTCTTCTTCGTCGGTTGAGACAGTCGAGACCTTCAAACCGCGCGCATTGGCGAGCTCAACCGCATCAGGCAAATAATACTCTCCTTGAGCATTGTCATTGCCAATCGACTTCAAAAGCTCCAGCGCGAGCGTTCCCTTGAACGCCATGATTCCGGAATTGCAAAGGGTGACCTTGCGTTCAGCCTCCGAAGCGTCCTTTTCCTCTCGAATTGCTGTCAACTGACCGTCTGACACGAGCAACCGACCGTAGCCGTGCGGGTTTTCAGCTTCAAAGCCGACGACGACAACATCCGAGCCGGCAGCCAGCTGCGCCCGCACTTCTTTGATCGTCTCCGGTTGGACCAACGGACAATCACCGTAGAGCACCATAATCTCATCAGCCCCAGCTTCCATCGCCGGAGCCGCAGCCAGGGTTGCGTGTGCTGTTCCAAGTCGCTCTGTCTGGACATGACATGTGGAACCGGGAAGCACCTCCGCTACCAATTGTTCAAGTGCTTCCATCTGCGGACCAACGACAACGGCTGCTCTCTCAGCACCAGCGTTTCTGAGTGCCTTCAAAACGTGGCCGACCATCGGCAATTGGCCAACAGGATGAAGCACTTTTGGCAAAGTGGAGCGCATACGGGTTCCAAGACCTGCAGCCAGCACGATGGGAAGAAAAGTGGTTTGTGTCATGATGCCCTGTTCCTGGACGAATCTTTATTCCCTTGCACCTGATCCGGCGGAGACGGCCGGGATGCTAATAAGATCGAATTCTCTCAATAATTGCAGCATGTATGCCCTGATCCACAACACATTGAAAGGACAAAGCATCTAAATCACGCTGGTTTCTTGTTCAGTAACCTTTCTTAGGATCAGATGGTTAATAACTGAAAGAGATTCGGAATCTCGCTAAGAAACAACGGAACGAGATGCGCAAGAGGAAGGCCAAAGATGCAGTCCGGGAGACGTTCACGGGCCAGCGATTAACGCTGGTTGGGTGGGGGTTCTCTGCGATTTTTGCTGCCTGTTTGGGTGTGGCTGCCATCAGCTTCACCAATCCCTTTGGCTCGTCCAATGTTCAAGTTGCCGGTTTGAAGCTGCCTGAAGCCGGTCCCGTCGGCGCGACCGGCTCCATTCAAACACCTAATATGCAAAAGCGCTATGAAGTGTTCGAACAAGGCAAGGTCGACAACGAGACGCAAGCGCAGCGCTTGAGTGAGTCCCAGCTAGACACGCTTTATAAAGAGCTCGTTGCGCTTAGACGCCGCATAAGCATGATTAGTGCTCAAAACGCACGGTATTCGCAGAGGATTGCATCGCTTGAAGGCGCCATCGGCTCGGCTCAAATGGAGGGACCTACTTCCTCTCCAAGCACGAGCGTTAAGGCTGCCCCGCCGATTACGCAGCCCAAGATCACTCCAAAGAGCGCGGCGAAAACTTCTGCAGCAACAACCAAGCTTGTTCCGGAAACCCTCCCCCGGCGGATACCCCTCACCTCTAAACCGACGACGCCCAAAACGCTTTCGAACACCGCCCTAGTCAACGGCTCCGAAAAACAGACAGCAGTGCGATCAACCGAAACAGCACGCGCAACAAAAAATGAGCCTCGCGAGGTTTCAGCTCAGCAAAGCGCGGCGATCAAGCCGAGATCCGATATCAAGCCAACCGCGGGCTCAGTCGAGGCTGCAACAAAGGTATCTCCTGCAAAAGCAGTCTCTGCCACGCTGCCCGAGGTTGCTCCGGTTCCCACCGCCAGTCCGTTTACAGGTACAGGGCAGAAGCTCGGCAATACGATTGATCGTCAGATCGACGGTATGAAGGCAGAAATGTCGGCGAGCGAACGCCCTGTTGAGCCGATTGAAGTGGTTCCTGCGCCAGAGACGTTGAATGCAAGCGTTGCGATGGCCGAGCCTCGTAAAGTTGAGGCGGCCTCAAAAGACACTGCCCCCAAAAAGGTTGTTCGGCAGGTTTCTCTGGCCGAAAAGGATCGGCTTGCGGTCGCGGCAACGAATGATGCGCTTCAAACTGCATCGATTCCAGCGCCAAAAGAAGCGACGCCTGACCCGAGTGTGATTGATGGCGTTTTTCAAGCCAGTTCCCCATCTGGAAAGACAAAAAGCGCTGGCCTGGCGGCTCTGGGCCGCAGTGACTTCGGTATTGTGATCGGAGCCTATGACAATGCCTCAGGCGCAGCGGGTGCCTGGAAGGACTTTGAAACGGCCAATGTTGATCGGATGAAGGGCCTCCGCCCGTTGATCCTGCAAGTCAACAACAACGGCTCTACGTCCAAATTCAACCTTCTGGCAGGGCCTTTTGCTAATGCGGCGAGCGCCGCTGCGGCCTGTATCGGTTTGCGAGAAGTGTCGCCGAAGTGTCGGCCTGCGATCTTCACCGGTATCGCCCTGCCCGTTGATGTCAAGAAGACAGCTTCGGGCGACTAGCGCGTTCGTTGAGCGACCGCTTGTTTCTAACCGATCGTCGAGAACATTGGAAATGTCTCCAGCAACCAATAAGATGCTGCAGTCATCTGGCCGGTGATAAACAAGATCCCTGTCAGAACCAGAAACACGCCCATGACTTGCTCGACCCTGTGCATATAACGCCGTGACTTTTTCATAAATGCCAGAAACGGACCTGCGAACAGCGCGGCCACCAGAAACGGCACACCAAGACCAAATGCATAGGCCGCCAGCAACAAGGCGCCTTGCTGAACCGTATCTTCGGACCCGGCAACAAACAAAATGGCGGCCAGGATGGGCCCAACGCATGGTGTCCAGCCAAAAGCAAAGGCAAGCCCGATCACATAGGCTCCGAGCAACCCAGCCGGTTTGCGCTCCACGTGGATGCGCGCTTCGCGATAGAGAAATGTCAGTCGCAAGACACCCAGAAAGTGCAACCCCATCGCAATAATGGCTGCACCGGCCAGATAGGCCAAAACGTCAAGGTATTGGGCAACGGCCTTACCGATAAGGCTGGCACTTGCCCCCAGAATGACGAAGACGGTTGAAAACCCGAGCACAAAGCAAAATGCAACAAGCAGCACGCGCCTTGAGGCCACGCGCTCGTCACCAGAGCCAGTCAACTCATCGATGGATACGCCAGCCAGAAAGCCGAGGTACGGAGGCACAAGAGGCAAAACACATGGAGAAACAAAGGACAAAAGTCCGGCAAACAAAGCACCCCATATGGTGAGATTTTCCAGCATTTCGTTTCAACTTCCCGATCGGTCTTTTTGGCTTGACTGTATATTCATTGAGGCAGGCGTGCGGAACTGGAGAGGCATGTGCGACCAGCTTGCGGGTGGTGTAACGCCAATTGCTATCGATTTCAAAAGAACAAGTTAAGACAAATCGTTTTCACCTTTGCGCGATTAGATCTGTCGAAGGAAAGCTCTCACGCTTGGCCTACTTCCAGCCACGCTCGCGGTAGTACTTTAGAGCGCCCGGATGCAAGGGGGCACTCAGGCCTGCAGAAATCATTTGTTCCGGCTCGAGATTGGCAAAGGCCGGGTGCTGAGCCTTGAAGGTGTCCAGATTGTCGAAAACCGATTTGACCAACTGATAGACGACGTCGTCAGGCACCTGGGCTCTGGTAACGAGCGTCGCAGCCACCCCGAAGGTCTCGACAGGGGCTTCAATGTCATAGAAGCCTTGCGAGATTACAGCCTTGTTGAAATAGCTGTGCTCTGCAACGAGTTGGTCGATTTCCGGCTCCACAGCGGGCACAAGAACAGCATCGCAGGTGGCGAGCGTCTCGCGGATAAGTGCTGAGGGGTGTCCGACGGGCCAGACGTAGCCTTCGATCTCGTCGTTGCAAAGGGCCTGAGCCACTTCGGAAGGCTTGAAATCGAAGATGGCCTCAAACTGGCCCTCGTTCCAGCCAAGCGCAGCTTCGATCACATCCCAAGTGCCGCGTGCGCCAGACCCGACATTTCCGATATTGAAGCGCTTCCCCTTGAAGTCATTCAATGAGCGAATTCCGGCATCAGTGCGCGCAACGAATGTCATCAGCTCCGGATGGATCGAGAAAACCGACCGCAAATCGCCGAAAGGACCTGCCGACGCAAACTCCGAACTGCCTTGAAAAGCGTGAAACTGCCAATCAGCCTGCGCGAAGCCGAAATCCAGTGATCCTTCACGCAGTCTCTCAATGTTCTGAATAGACCCGCCGGTCGTCTCAACAGAACATCTGAGCCCATGGCTCTGACGCTCGTTGTTGAGCAACCTGCAAATCGCGCCACCCGCTGGGTAATAAACGCCTGTCGCTCCGCCGGTTCCGACAGCAATGAACCTTGGCTCTTCGGCGCCCGCGACACTGGAACTCACAATGGGCAACCATGTGGCGAGGCAAACAATTGTCAGAACAGACAGTCTTGAGCACAAAGAAGGGATCAATGACACGTTTCAGGTCCAAGCTTTAAGTGAGGGCAAAACAAACGGTGTGAGCGCACCTTACTGATTGCAGTGGTTCAAATAAAGCGGTCGCGGACTGCAATTTGCCAAATGGAGGTAACAATGCCCGTTCAACTGCACCCCCATTGATAGCGCTCGTTTTGACCGATATGGCCAGAATCTTCAATTTCATCAGTATCTTCTGATGAAAACTGAAAATTATCCCGGGCTTTTTCAAATTCGGGGTTGAAACTGGAAACGTCCCGGAATAAACACACGCCACATCAGGAAAAACGCAGGCCTCCTGCACTCACGTTTTCCTGTTTGGTGAGAGCCGATAGCTCAGCTGGTAGAGCAACTGACTTTTAATCAGTAGGTCCAGGGTTCGAACCCCTGTCGGCTCACCAAAAACTCCCCCCCAATAAATTCAGTTACCAGCATCGCCTCAGACGCTTTTCAAAGCTATAAAAGCCTAAGCGCCAATCCGTTCAGGTCTTTTGCCGGGATGGTTTTCGCCATGATGTCCGATGCGCAGCTGATTTCCATGCCAGCAATATAGGGCGCGCTCAAATCCTTAGGGGCTGCGCCTTCGCCCAGTTCGTTGATCGCAGCCTCTTTGGTCAACACCTTGATCATTCCGCGCGGCGTCGTAATCTCCACGCTATCCTCTGCGCCCTTTGGCGTTGCCCCTACCCCCACAAAGCCGCTCAGGAACTCGGTGTGGGCCGCCGGGGTCTGCGAGACGATGTAGATCGTCTTGATCTGCTGCGCGCCATTCTCGTGGCTTTGAAAGGCCTTGTTCCAAAACGTCTCCGGATAGCGATTGTGACAGGTGAAGAACGCCAGGCCCGGCAGAGCGTTGTCAGTCGTATACGTCAGGTCAAAACCAACCCGTCCGGTCGACCCATCGGCAAAGGTGGCGACCCGCGTAAATGAGAACGGCTCATAGGTCTTCAGACCCAGCGCCTTGAAATCTTCGCGGTCGGCGTCCGGATCGAGACTTTGTGACACAAGCATCGAGCCACCTTCGCGTGTCTTCAGGAATTCGCGATTGTGGGCACCGAATGAAAACTGATGAGGTCCGGGTTCATCAATGAGACTGTTGTCTGCCACCTTGAGCAATTCAATGAAAAACCCATCAAGCTGGATCAAGCGATTTGCGGTTCCCCACGGGTGCCTATTTTCGGGTGTGACGGTGAAGCCAAGTGCTTTCCACTTTTCAGCAACCGCATCCAGATCCTGTACCGCGACGACAATGTGATCCAAACCTCGGGCCATGACACTCTCCAAAAGCATATTGATTTGTCTATAAAAAAGGCCCCGAAATCGGGGCCTAGATTGTAACTTGAATTTTAAACCATTCGGCTTTGAGCCATCGCCGCTTTCACAAAAGAGGCGAAAAGTGGATGCGGTTCAAATGGGCGGGATTTAAGTTCCGGGTGATACTGAACGCCGATGAACCATGGATGGTCCTCGATTTCGACCGTTTCAGGCAAAACACCATCAGGGGATGTACCTGCGAACACCAGACCGCATTTTTCCAGCTGCTCCCGATACCCGATATTCACCTCATAACGGTGACGGTGACGTTCGGAAATCGTGGTACTGCCATATATTTCTGCAATCTTCGAACCTTCCTTGAGGGCCGCGGGGTAAGCACCCAGACGCATTGTCCCACCCAGATCGCCCTCAGAATCGCGCACTTCCTTCGCATTGCCCTTGGTCCATTCGGTCATCAAACCAACGACGGGTTCCTTGGACGGACCAAATTCAGTTGAGCTGGCTTCCGTTATTCCGGCCAGATTGCGCGCAGCTTCCAGAACAGCCATCTGCATTCCAAAGCAGATACCGAAGTAAGGGATCTTTCGCGTGCGGGCAAAATGCGCCGCAGCAATCTTGCCTTCCGCCCCGCGTTCGCCAAAACCGCCGGGGACCAGAATGCCGTGAATGCCTTCCAGATGCGGAACCGGATCTTCCTTTTCGAAAGTCTCGGATTCGATCCACTCCAGATTGACCTTCAAACGGTTGGCGATCCCGCCGTGAACCAGCGCCTCAATCAGAGATTTATAGGCGTCCTTGAGGACGGTGTATTTGCCAACAATCGCGATGTTGACTTCACCCTCTGGATTGGAAACGGCTTCGGAAATGCCTTCCCAACGGTCCAGCACCGGTGTCGGTGCGCCCTTGATACCAAAGGCAGACAGAACTTCGTCGTCGAGACCCTCGGCATGATAGGCAATCGGCACATCATAGATCGACTTTACGTCGTAGGCCGGGATAACAGCGGTTTCTCGCACGTTACAGAACAGCGAAAGCTTGCGTTTTTCGGTTTCCGGGATCTGACGATCACAGCGAACCATCAAGATATCCGGCTGAATACCAATTGAGCGCAGTTCCTTGACAGAATGCTGCGTCGGCTTGGTTTTCATTTCACCGGCAGCCGGAATATAGGGCATCAAGGTCAGGTGGACGTAGACCGCATCGCCTCTTGGCAAGTCATTGCCGAGCTGACGAATGGCTTCAAAGAACGGCAGGCCTTCGATATCGCCAACCGTGCCGCCAATTTCAACCAGCACAAAGTCGTAGTCGTCGTTACCGCTGAGGACGAAATTCTTGATCGCGTCAGTAACGTGGGGAATGACCTGGACCGTACCGCCGAGATAATCTCCGCGCCGTTCCTTGGTGATGATGTCCTGATAGATCCGACCGGTCGTGATGTTGTCCTGCTGATTTGCCGGACGTCCCGTAAACCGTTCGTAGTGACCCAAGTCAAGGTCGGTTTCAGCACCGTCATCGGTGACGAAACATTCTCCGTGCTGATAGGGGCTCATTGTGCCCGGATCAACGTTCAAATAAGGGTCGAGCTTTCGCAGACGAACCTTATAGCCACGCGCCTGGAGCAATGTGCCCAAAGCTGCTGAAGCCAAACCTTTGCCAAGCGAGGAAACCACGCCGCCAGTGATAAAAACGTATCGCGCCATGGAGCAATACCATACCTTCGACGAGCGGCAGAAGGCCACTCGATTCTTCTAATTAAACACAAGAAAAATGCCCTGCGTTGTCACAGGGCATTTCTGAGCGAAGTTCAAGTTTGGGCTCACCCCAGCGGCAAATTATTGCGCTGCAGGAACCTGTGGACCGGTTGGTTCGGCTGGCTTCAAGGCGTCCAGAATACCATTGCCGGTACCTTCCGGTGCACTTGGCGCCGATTGTTCTGTCGTTACAGAATCAAGAACCGAAGCAGGCGTTTCAGACATTTTCGCAATCAGGCTCAAGCCCAGGGAAGTTACGAAAAAGGCAGCAGCCAGAATGCCGGTCGCGCGGGTCAGGACGTTCGCCGTGCCACGGCTTGACATCAAGCCACCGCCGCCGCCGATGCCAAGAGCACCGCCTTCAGAGCGCTGCAGAAGCACAACCAGGACGAGGGCCAGAACGACCATCAAGTGAATTACGATAACAACGGTTTCCATCGTGAACCATGAGTTTGGGTATAATTTTCACGCCTTCTACACCAGACGTTCCAAGCTTTCCACCCTTGATATAGGCTTTCTGGCCGAGTTTTCGAGGATAGTTTTTATTTGCTGGCCAAATACCTGCTGCGCTCTACCTATTTGTAGGCGGAAAGGATGCCGAGAAAATCAGTTGCTTTCAGGCTCGCTCCGCCGACCAGCGCGCCATCGACGTTGTCGACACCCATCAGTTCGACTGCATTCGCCGGTTTGACCGAGCCACCGTATAGCAACCGCATCGCACTACCTTCAGCGCCGAAGCGATCCGCCAGGATCGACCGCATCTGAGCATGGATCTCAGCAACGTCATCGGTTGTTGGCGTCAAACCGGTTCCGATTGCCCAGACAGGTTCATAGGCAATGACACTGTTTTGCGCAGTTGCGCCGTCCGGCACAGAACCCGCAAGCTGGCGCGCCACCACCTCTACAGCCTTTCCGGCTTTACGTTCTGCCTCTGTTTCGCCAACACAAACGATCGCGACAAGTCCGGCGCGCCAGGCAGCCTGAGCCTTGTTGCACACATCCGAATCGCTTTCACCATGATCAGTGCGTCGCTCGGAGTGGCCAACGATGACCGCAGAAGCACCGACATCGCTCAGCATTTCTGCCGAAATATCGCCGGTATGAGCGCCAGAGGCCTCGGCATGACAGTCTTGCCCACCAACTTTAAGTGCGCTCGTACCAGCTAATTGAACAAGGCCGGACAGCAGCGTTGCCGGTGCGCAAATCATCACGTCGACGTTGGCTGCCATGGTATCAGACACCCCTTCCCCGATCGCCTTTGCTTCTGCAAGCTGCGCCTGCAAGCCATTCATTTTCCAGTTTCCAGCGACCAGCGGTTTCGGGCTCATGATTTTATTTTCCCTCTCCGGCGGCAGTGCCGCACGTGTTATTTTTCCAGTAAGGCATGGTGTACATGCAATTTTTCGCAAGTCAAAACATGAAAGGTGTTGATCCTCACGGCTTGCTAGGTCACACATGCGTCTCTATTATCCGCGCGCTCCATGGTTGGGGCGAAGACGCATACACAAAAGCTTTTTAGGTTGATTTGAGCCAAGACAATTGCTCATCGGCCAGTTGAAAGAGACGGGAGACACCATGCTCGACGCGCTGCGCAGGGGCGCCGGCACCTGGATTGCCAAAATCTTTATCGCTTTGCTCGTATTGAGCTTTGCTGTCTGGGGTATCAGTGGCGTATTCACTAACTTTGGCCAGAACGTTGCGGCACAGGTTGGTGATACGGATATTTCGCTCATCGAGTTTGAGCGTGCCTACCGGACCGATCTGAACAATTTTGGCCGCTCTCTCGGACGTCCGCTGACCGCCAGTGAAGGAGCCCAGATCGGCATACCGCAGCAGTCTCTGGCTCGTTTGGTCGCTCAGGCTGCCATGAACGACAAGTCGACAGACCTGAAGCTGGGTCTTTCGGACGATGTGCTTGCGAACCAGATCCAGACCGATCCAAACCTTCAACGTCAAGGTGGTGGCTTTGATCGCGCACTTTTGACCAACGTTCTGCGCAACAATGGTATGAGCGAAAGCGAATACGTCACTGAGCGCCGTGATCTGGCGGAGCGACAACAGCTTGCCCAAGGTGTTGTCGGCGACCTGGCCGCGCCGACCGCATATGCCGAAGTCTTCAACCGCTTTCAGGACGAACGACGTGACTTGAGCTACCTGCTGATCAATGCAGAGACAATCGGCTCTATCGAGGATCCTACCGACGATGCTTTGCAGGCGTTCTTTGAAGAGAACAAGGAACAGTTCAAGGCACCGGAATACCGCGAAGTTGTTCTGCTTGAAGTTTCTCCGGAAAAGCTGATGCGGCCTGCCGATATTTCTGACGCTCAGGTTTCAGATGAATATGAGCGTATCAAGGACCGCTTCACGATCCCCGAGAAACGCCAGATTCAGCAGATGTCTTTCCCGAACAAGGAAGAAGCCGAAGCGGCAGCAGCGAAACTTACAGACGGCACGAGCTTTGCCGACTTGATGGAAGAGCGGTCGCTCACTGCCAGCGATGTTGATCTGGGCCTGATGGCCAAAACCGACATCCTAGACAAAACAATCGCTGAGGCCGCCTTTGCGCCTGAAGCAACTGGAACAACAGGTGTTGTCGAAGGCCGGTTCGCAAACGTAATCTTGAATATTCAAGACATCCAAGCGGCAAGCACGCAGCCTCTGTCCGAGGTATCTGATGAAATCCGTCAGAATCTCGCCAAGGAACAGGCAGAGGGTGAAAGCCTCGATCTGATGACGGAAATCGAGGATGCCCGTGCAGGCGGTGCAACCCTTGAAGAAATCGCGGACCGGTTTTCAGTTGAGTTAGAGCGGCCGGCACCGTTCGACATTTCAGGTGAGGACGAAACTGGAGCCGCTGTCGATTTGCCAAATGCCGACGGCCTCGTAACAGGCGTTTTTGACAGTGATGTCGGGATTGAAAACGACTTGCTTGAACTCAGCGATCGTGGCTTCCTATGGTACGAAGTGACAAATGTCATTCCTTCGCGCGACCGTGAATTGTCGGAAACAAGGGATAAGGTTGTTGAGGCTTGGAAAACTGATGAGCTGCAAGCCCGCATTGAGACCCTGGCCGTCGAAACCGCCGAAAAGGCGCGCAGTGGCTCCAGCCTGCTTAAGTTGTCCCGCGAAATTGGGACGACAGTGGAAACACTGAGCGGGGTAAAACGCAGCGACACACCTGCAGCAGTCGGCAGTCAAGCGATCAGTCAGGCATTCAACGGCCCTGCGAACACGGTCTTTGAAACATTGGCAGCAACGGCACCCGCTCGTGTGGTTATGCGCATCAACTCCGTATCAAATCCGGCCTTCTTTGCTGAAGCTCAGCAGGTACAAGAGCTGTCTGCGCAATTGTCACAGCAGCTGCAGGATTCGCTCCTCAGTCAATATGTGTCCAATGTTGAAGACGAAGCCGGCGTGACGGTCAACAGTGCGGCCGTCTCACAGGCGATTGGGCTGATGACCTCTGCCGGGCAATAGTTCAGGTTTGACAATCGCATTGAAACGGTCAGCCTGACCGAGACTAGAGATCTAGTTTTTGAACAGATCATGGCGGGTCCAACCGCCATGATCCATTTGTGTAAGACGATTATTGCGGGTTCGACGATGAGTGATTTCAAAGACTTTATTGCCAAGGCTGCGGACGGCCATTCGCTTTCGCGCCAGGAAGCTTCTGCAGCGTTTGAGATCCTCTTGTCTGGCGAGGCAACCCCTTCGCAAATCGGCGGGTTCCTGATGGCGCTGCGGGTGCGTGGCGAGACCATTGAAGAAGTCACCGGTGCGGTGGATGTGATGCGCGCGAAGATGGAGCGTGTCACCGCCCCAGACGATGCCATCGACATCGTTGGAACCGGTGGGGACAACTCCGGTTCCTATAACATTTCGACGGGGACATCGCTCGTCGTGGCAGGCTGCGATGTGCCTGTGGCCAAACACGGCAACCGATCCTTGTCCTCGAAGTCTGGTGCAGCAGAAGCCCTCCGAGAGCTTGGTGTCAACATTGATATCGCTCCGGACAAAATTGCAAAGTGCATCGAAGCTGCGTCGATTGGCTTCATGTTTGCGCCATTGCACCATTCGGCGATGAAACATGTCGGCCCGACCCGTATGGAGCTGGGCACCCGCACGATTTTCAATCTTCTAGGCCCTCTGTCCAATCCGGCCGGTGTCAAACGTCAACTGCTTGGTGTGTTCGCCCATCGTTGGGTCAACCCGATCGCCAATGCACTCAAGAACCTTGGTTCCGAACATGTCTGGGTCGTACACGGATCTGACGGCATGGACGAGATCACGACCACGGGCCCGACTTATGTCACAGAGCTGAAGAACGGCGATCTGTCATCCTTCGAAATTTCCCCGAAGGATGTTGGTCTGCAAGTATCAGCCCCTGAGGATCTGAAAGGCGGCGATCCTGCCTATAATGCTGCAGCGCTGCGTGACATTCTGGCTGGTGAAAAGAATGCCTATCGTGACGCGGTGTTGTTCAATGCTGCTGCCGCGCTTTTGATCTATGGCAAATGCGATACGCTGGGTGACGGCGTCGATCTGGCGGCTCACTCCATTGACAGCGGCGCCGCATCGCGCAAACTTGACCTTCTTGTCGACGTATCAAACGGATAACTCATGGCCGACATTCTAAAAAAGATCGAGGCTTACAAGCGCGACGAGATTGCGGCAGCCAAGACTTCGGTTCCACTCAGTGAACTCAAGGCGCGTATTGCGGATGCATCGCCGACGCGTGGTTTTCACAAGGCGATCGCAGCAAAAATCGGCAGCGGTGAATATGCATTGATCGCCGAGATCAAGAAGGCCAGCCCCTCCAAAGGTCTTATCCGAGAAGACTTTGATCCACCTGCCCACGCAAAAGCTTATGAAGCGGGCGGCGCAGCCTGTCTTTCTGTGTTGACCGACAGGCCTTCCTTTCAAGGAAACCCGGAGTTTCTGGTCTCTGCCCGAGATGCAGTCACCCTGCCCGCTCTGCGCAAGGACTTTCTTTATGACACCTATCAGGTGTTCGAAGCGCGCGCCTGGGGTGCGGACTGTATTTTGATCATTCTGGCAGCGGTAGATGACGATACAGCGCAGGCACTGGAAGAGACCGCCTTCGAACTGGGTATGGATGTACTTCTGGAAGTTCATAACCAGGAAGAGCTGGATCGCGCCTTGCGCCTGACCTCCCCTTTGATGGGGATCAACAACCGCAACCTGAAGAACTTTGAAACCAGTCTTGAGACAAGTGAAATCCTCGCACCACAAATACCTGCTGACCGTATCATTGTTGGCGAGTCCGGATTGTTCACTCCTGCCGATCTCAGCCGGATGACGAAAGTGGGTATTTCGACCTTCCTGATTGGCGAAAGCCTGATGCGGCAAGACGACGTGGCCAGCGCTACAAGATCGCTCTTGCAGCGCCCTGCAACGCAAGCAGCCGAGTAGCGCCCAACATGAGCGATCCGACACTGACCCATCTTGATGCAACGGGCGCTGCAAACATGGTGGATGTGTCTGAAAAAGATGTTTCCTCCCGCATTGCGGTCGTTGAGGGCAAAGTCAAGATGCTTGCCTCAACGCTGGATCTGATCCTGTCCGGAAATGCCAAAAAGGGCGATGTTTTGGGGACGGCACGGGTTGCTGGCATCATGGCGGCCAAACGTACCCATGAACTTATTCCCTTATGCCATCCCCTGCCCCTGTCCAAAGTCAAGATTGACATTGACCCCGATCCAGGTCTTCCCGGTTTGATCATAACTGTCATGGCCAAGGTCTCCGGACAAACAGGCGTTGAAATGGAAGCCCTTACCGCCTGCTCGGTGACGTGCCTGACGATTTACGACATGGCCAAAGCCGTCGATCGTGGCATGGAAATTGGGTCCATCCGGCTCATCGAAAAGGCAGGTGGCAAGTCAGGTCACTGGGTGGCTGGCGACGGAACCACAGGTGGAACCTGAACTATGACAAGCTCGCAGCTTATGCCCGTAGAAGAAGCGCTTCGCACGCTGCTGGAGGGCGTTGAGCCCTTGGACAGCGAGATCATTTCCTTGAGCTCCGCAAACGGCCGTGTGCTGGCAGAGGATTTGTATTCCACTCGCACGCAACCGCCATTCTCGGCATCTGCGATGGATGGCTATGCTGTTCGCGCCGAAGACGTTGGCAACCCGCCCGCGTCGCTTGAAGTCATTGGAGAGGCACCTGCGGGGCATGCCTTTCAGGGAACGTTGAAGGCAGGACAAGCCGTCAGGATTTTCACAGGAGCGCCCGTACCCGAAGGTGCAGACACAGTCGTTATCCAGGAAAACACGCAGCGCCAGGACAATCTTGTCACTGTATTGGAAGCCCCGAAGCGCGGTGCCAATATTCGAAAACTCGGCCTCGATTTCCACGAAGGACAGAAACTGTTGCGCAAAGGGGATCGGCTCGACTTTCGCAGCCTCTCCCTAGCAGCCTCAATGAACCACCCGACAGTGCCTGTTGTACGCAAACCCAGAGTTGCCATTCTGGCCACGGGTGACGAGCTTGTGACCCCAGGAACAGATCCCAAGCCCGACCAGATCATCGCCTCAAATCAATTGGGCCTAACCGCTCTGGTTGAGGACTGCGGTGGAATTCCGATCGATCTGGGAATTGCCATTGATGATGAGAAGGTGATCGGCCACTTTGTTAGGCAAGCACTGACCGAAAAAGCGGATATTCTGGTAACCCTTGGCGGCGCGTCGGTTGGCGATCACGATCTGATCCATGATGCCTTGGGACAGGCCGGAATGAACCTTGCGTTTTGGAAGATTGCCATGCGCCCCGGCAAGCCGCTTATGGCCGGACATATCGGGAACACAAAGGTTTTAGGCCTTCCGGGCAACCCGGTCTCCAGTTTGGTGTGCGCGCTGCTCTTCCTGAGACCCTTGTTGGCACGCATGTCAAACCTGACGTCAAGCGGTACTAAAGTCCAGAAAGCACGGCTCACTGGTTCTCTTCCAGCCAACGATCACCGGCAGGACTATGTACGCGCCAAGTTGCATCGCCACGAGGATGGCACGTTCTCCGTCACGCCATTTTCTCTTCAAGACAGTTCATTGCTTGGTTTGTTCTCGCAATCCAGCGCACTGATCATCCGAACACCCTACGCCCAACCAGCCTCCGAGAACGATCAGGTGGACTTTCTTCCGATCACATCTATTTGATCAATCCAAATAAATTCATATTCAAAAACTCATTTCAGAAATAGTTTAACTGACCCCATTAGTTACTTTTTATCTCTAGATTTTTGATGTTAGTTGTCAAAACATCGTTCTCAAATATCTGATCAGATGTTTTTTCGCGATTTTTCAAAAAAATATTTTTTTGACCTGCTTATTCTTCAGACAGGTCGCAAGTTCGCTCTCCATCCACAAATTTTGGCGTTTTTTTCGAATAAACTAGCTAAAAATGTTTCTTGAAACGACATTGAAGCGCTCAAAAACGGCAAAATCGATATGACACGCGGAATCTTGCCGTTCCTATAGTTAAGGAGAGCAAGAAAAATACCCTATCTCATTAGCAACATTCAGCATTTTGATTGTGCAATGCCTGGCTTTTGCGCGAAACTGCATATTTTTTACGCATATTTTTTACTACCCCCCCTTTCCCTCAGCGGTTGAATTTGTTTTGATCTTGAAAATTCAAATTCCAACGTCCCCCCTTCCAAGGGACGAGAACACGCATAAGATGTGTGATGGAACCAAAACAGAGGGTGTTGCAAGCCTATGGCAGGTACTCGGGGTGCGTCCGTCGTTTATGATAGCGTTCAAAAAAGTTATGATGGCGAAAGCCTAGTCGTAAAAAACCTAAACCTCGACATTCCACCAGGTGAGTTTCTCACCATGCTCGGCCCTTCAGGTTCGGGAAAGACAACTTGCCTGATGATGTTGGCAGGTTTTGAACCTGCGACCCATGGCGAGATCTATCTCAACGATAAGCCGATCAACAACGTATCGCCTCACAAGCGTGGTATCGGCATGGTGTTTCAGAACTATGCTTTGTTCCCGCATATGACTGTCGCTGAAAATCTGGCGTTCCCGCTTCAAGTTCGTAATATGAACAAGGCGGAACAACAGGAAAAAGTTCAGCGCGCGCTAGAGATGGTCGAACTGGGCCAGTTCGGCAACCGCCGTCCAGCACAGCTCTCAGGTGGACAGCAGCAGCGTGTTGCCGTTGCCCGTGCTTTGGTATTTGACCCTGAGCTGGTTCTCATGGATGAGCCACTTGGAGCGCTTGATAAGCAGCTGCGTGAACAGATGCAGTATGAAATCAAGCACATTCACGAAAACCTCGGCGTTACCGTTGTTTACGTGACACATGACCAAACTGAAGCCTTGACAATGTCTGATCGCGTTGCGGTCTTCAATGACGGCATCATTCAGCAGTTGTCCTCGCCGGATGTTCTTTACGAAGATCCTCAGAACTCCTTCGTTGCGCAGTTCATTGGTGAGAACAACAAGCTGAACGGCAAGGTCATCGACATTCAAGGTGACGAATGCAAGGTCGAGCTGAGCGATGGAACTCATCTGAAAGCCGACAAGGTCAATGTCGACAGCATTGGTGACCTCACTACAATTTCTCTTCGACCAGAACGCGTCGAGTTCGACGATGCGGTTTCCATGGACAACGTGGTCTCCGGCAAGATTGAAGAGATGATCTACCTTGGTGACCATATTCGTGTTCGCATGAATGTGGCTGGGAATGACGAATTCATCGTCAAGGTTCGGAACCGGGGTGAGAAGCGTGCGTTGAGCGTTGGTGACACAGTCAAAGTCGGCTGGGCACGCAACGACTGTAAGGCACTCGATCACGTCGCCTAAACCACACCACAGTTTCGTCATGCTGGGCTTTGAACCGCCCAGCTGGCAATGAAGGACGGAGTAATCCGTCACACTTTAAAGAGGGGAGCTAAAAATGAAGCTCAAATCTGTAATTCTAGCTGGTTCTGCCGTTGCTCTGACGGCAACAAGCGCGCTGGCAACTGATATGACAATTGTTTCTTGGGGTGGTGCATATTCCGCTTCGCAGAACAACGCGTATCACAAGCCATATATGGAAGCTAATCCAGACATCAACATCATCAACGATGAGTCTTCCAACGAAGCCGTTGCGAAACTCCGTGCGATGAATGAAGCTGGAAACATCACGTGGGACCTCGTTGACGTCGTTGCATCCGATGCTATCCGTCTTTGTGACGAAGGTCTGGCGATGCCAATCGATGCTGATGAAGTTCTTGCACCAGCTCCAAACGGCACACCTGCTTCCGAAGATTTCGGCGACCTGATCGTTTCCGAGTGTTTCATTCCGCAGATCGTTTACTCGACAACATTCGGTTACCGTACCGACGTTGCTGAGTGGAACGGAAAGACACCAGAAGACATCTGTGCTGTCTTCGACCTGGAAACATTCCCAGGCAAGCGCGCGCTCGAGAAGCGTCCAATCAACAACATGGAGTGGGCTCTTCTTTGTGACGGCGTTGCAAAAGAAGACGTCTACAACGTTCTGGAAACCGAAGAAGGCCAGGCTCAGGCATTTGCCAAGCTTGACACCATCAAGGATCAGACAATCTTCTGGTCAGCTGGTGCGGAAACTCCTCAGCTTCTCGCCGATAAAGAGGTTGTCATGGGCTCCACCTACAACGGTCGCCTCTTCTCTCTGATCGCTGAAGAAGGCCAGCCAGTTGCAATGCTGTGGGACGCTCAGGTGTTCGACATCGACGGATGGATTGTTCCAGAAGGTCTTCCTGAAGACCGTAAGGCAATGGTTCTGGATTACCTGAAGTTCGCTACCGACACACAGCGTCTTGCTGACCAGGCGAAGTATATTTCTTACGGCCCAGCTCGTAAGTCTTCTGCTCCGCTCGTAGGTAAGCATGCTGAACTCGGCATCGAGATGGCTCCACATATGCCAACCGATCCTGAAAACGCAAAGAACACCTTCCTCTATAACTACGAGTGGTGGGCTGATTACCGTGACGACCTGGACGCAAAGTACCAGGCTTGGTTGTCGCAGTAAGCGTTTAACGATCTTCCCGGGTGGGGCTTGCCCCACCCGGACCCTCTCTTCCGTCAACTGAAAGACTGATGTTCATGAGCGAGACCGCCCCAGAACAGCTGCTGACGACACACGATGGCAGATCTCTGAAAGTTAGCCTGGCACGGGCATTGCGCCGCGAAAAATTACGCGCATTGTTTCTGATAGCCCCGCTTCTGATTTTCGTCCTGTTGACCTTCGTCGCACCTATCGCCGATATGCTTTTTCGTTCTGTTGAAAACGGAATTGTCGAGGATACCCTGCCTCAAACAGTGAACGCACTTGCGAGTTGGGATTCCGGTTCTGGTGAATTGCCCGGAGAGCCTGTTTATGCAGCTCTTCACTCAGATCTTCTGGTTGCCGTTAAAGAAAAGACCCATACAAGACTGGGTTCTCGTCTGAACTATGAGCAGACCGGGATTTCAAGTCTGTTCCGGAAAACCGGACGCCGTGTCAAACGGATGGACGATGCCGCTCCTTTCAAAGAGCAGTTTATTGCTGCTGACGACAAATGGGCTGACCTTTCGACATGGCAGACCCTGAAACAGTTTTCTCCGCGTTACACCGACGGCTACTTCCTTGCTGCCGTTGATGCAGAACGTGGACCAGACGGCATAGAGATGAAGCCGGCTGATGAACAGGTCTATATTTACCTGTTTGGTCGCACGCTCCTCTTGTCTGTCGCCATCACGATCAGCTGTCTGATCCTTGGATACCCGATCGCTTATCTTTTGGCAGCCCTGCCGCTGCGCACCTCCAACCTTTTGATGATCCTTGTCCTTCTTCCGTTTTGGACATCTCTCCTGGTGCGGACATCTGCATGGAAGGTGTTGCTGCAGCAACAAGGCGTGATCAATGACTTCCTGGTGTGGATCGGCTTGATTTCAAACGCCAATCGCCTGGTCATGATCAACAACCAGACGGGTACGATCATCGCGATGACACATATCCTTCTGCCGTTCATGATCCTGCCGCTGTACTCGGTGATGAAAACGATCTCTCCATCTTACGTACGTGCGGCCAAGAGCCTCGGCGCAAATGATTGGACAGCGTTCTGGCGGGTGTATTTCCCGCAGTCAGTTCCCGGTATCGGCGCTGGCGCGGTTCTCGTGTTCATTTTGGCGATCGGCTACTACATCACACCTGAGTTGGTGGGTGGTACTTCAGGTATCTTCATCTCCAACCGGATCGCCTACCACATTTCAAGCTCCCTGAACTGGGGCCTTGCGGCTGCGCTTGGTACCATGTTGCTGGCAGCGGTTATGATCCTGTTTGTTGTCTACGATAAGATCGTCGGCATCGATAACGTGAAACTCGGCTAGGAGGACAAGATATGGCTGAACTTCCCCCCTATGCCACACCGGTGCAACGTGTTTGGCACTATGGCTACCGGATCACTTGCGGATTGATCTTCTTCTTCCTGATCTTTCCGATCATGGTGATCATTCCACTGAGCTTTAATGCTGAGAACTTTTTCACGTTCACCCCGGCAATGCTGGCTCTGGATCCTGCGGGATACTCTCTGCAGCACTACCATGACTTCTTCACAAACCCGGATTGGCAGCAGGCGCTGACAAATTCGGTGCTCATTGCGCCAACAGCCACCCTTCTGGCAACCGGTTTTGGAACCCTGGCCGCGATCGGGCTTTCCCAAAGTCATGTGCCTTACCGTTCGGCGATCATGGCGATCCTGATTTCGCCGATGATTGTGCCATTGATCATTTCTGCCGCGGGCATGTACTTCTTCTATTCCCGCATCGGACTTCAGGGAACCTATTGGGGTGTCGTCCTGGCCCATGCTGTGCTTGGCACGCCTTTCGTGATTATCACAGTTACAGCGACACTTGTTGGCTTTGATAGGTCACTCGTTCGCGCAGCGGCCAGCATGGGGGCAAACCCGGTCACAACCTTCTTCAAGGTGCAGATGCCGCTGA
>JABXHV010000024.1 GCA_013373445.1 Paracoccaceae bacterium
TAGACGCGCAGCGTTGAGGTCGCTGTGGGGTAACTCCCGTGGAAGTTCGAGTCTTCTCGGCCGCACCATTCAGATGTATGAGTCTCTGACTTGTAAAAGAAACCGGTCCTTGGGCCGGTTTTTTTATTGGCTGATTGAAGTTCCGGGCATGCCTCCGTTGAGGGGGCTCAGTTCTGGTGCTCCGTCCTCCTCGCTGATATTGTCCTTCAAGAATTTAATGAAGTCTGAAGGGTATCCTCTTGGTGCTAAATCATCGAGATAAGGTAATGTCTCGAGAGAGTGCCTTTGTAGCAATCAAAAACTCTTAGAAACTCGATCTCTTCTATAAAACCATTCCGATTGTATTCGTAAAGTCGGAACATTCGATTTAGCCGAAGGTAGTGGAAGAAGATCTTCATCGCCTCATCCTCGGGGAGATTTTCAGTTGGGTTGACTGACCGCATAGCGCAACGCGCGTGGTTTCCAGAAGTTAAAGCAACTTCGTTGAGTCTTTGAAGAACGTCGAAATTTGGTTGTAGTATCTGAAATAGTTGTATCTTTTTCTTTTGTTTATCAGTACTTCGAGTGTGCATAAAAACCATCATGGCAATGATTGCGAGTAAAATTGAAGAGACTATGCTTATGATGTCACTTAACATGCCCATGCTTTACATATGTATCAAAAATCTATATTTATAAAATATTCAATTTAATTAGTTTTATATTTCTACTTTGGATAGGAGGGTAATTATGTGGTTTGATTTAAGGATGAAAAGATTTCTTCCCTCTAATTTGGATAGAATCCTATCTGAGTTTTTTGATCGTTCTATTGATAGATTTTACCTTGTTTCTCGGGTTGATGAAAGATTTCATTTTTTCTTCGATCAGCAAGTAGAGCATCATAATAAAACAAAAGCAGACCTTGTTTTCAAATACATGGACGATATTGATAACAAAAGTTCAGCTATGCTGGCTCATGTTTCGATGATAATTGCTGCGGCTAGTATTTTGATTCAGAAATTTGATGAGTACCAAGTTTTCCTGCTTTCTGAGATTGTTATCTATGTTTTTGTCGCGATCGGACTTTTGCGTTGCATGCGCCTTGTACGTCCCGCTGATATTCGTGACGCCGAGTATATCGATGTTGTGGTCGGTGAAGCTGGGAAGAGATTAGTGGTTTACGCCCGAGCGCGGCTTTTAACCCTCTTGGCAACCATTGTCTTTTGTCTTGGAATTCTGCTGAAGTTATTTTCCAGTTGATTAGAAACTGTGTTTTGGAAGCTGAATTGCCGCTGCTAAGGCCGTCATCAATTGGCCCGAATGACTGGCCAGGCTCATGGTCATGATGAGGTCCTTTGCATTCTTAATCTTGGTCTTCTCTCTTATCTTTGGGTGGAGGGGGGAGGTGCTCGCACAAGCGACGTTTTCGTCCGCTAAGCCTGCGTTGCTGAATGCTATGAGCACGCGCGTCGACGACCTTCCGCGCAAGACCTGCCAGCAGCTTTGGTATCTGGGGCAAAAGGTCCTTTACGCTGGACGGGTGTGCTTGGCTTCCGAGCGTGCGTTGCGGGTGTTTTCAAGCGCCCGAAAATGCATCTCTAAATCAGAGAGAATTTTGCCGCAGGACGCCCGAGACTATTTGCAGGACGTGAGAGCCGTTATGACGGCAAAAAGCTGCGCGGTCCGATGATCTTGGCGTTCACAGCGTTTTTCGCGCAAGTGTTACAAGTTGCTGGCAAAATCAACCAGTCCACGTTACTGATTGGGTACGCACCATAGAGTATTCGTGCAGGCAATAGTGCGGTTCCCGGTAGTGTCAAGGAGAGGGTTGCGATGGCGAATGTCGACGAACTGGACGATCTGGATGTCGACATCTCCGAGATTCTCGTTCGGGACGACGAGGGCCATCTGAACCCCGACTTTATTCTCGCCGTTGAAGAGGCGCTGCAGGCCGAAGATTCTTACGGCCTTCGCAAACTTGCCGGCAAACTCCACGAAGCTGATACCGGTGACCTGATTGAAGCGCTGTCAGAGTCCGAGCGTTCGGACTTCGTGCGGTTGCTGGGCGATGAGTTTGACTATACTGCGCTGACTGAGACGGACGAAGCGGTCCGCCTGAAGCTTCTGGAAAGCCTGCCGAACGAAGAGATTGCCGAAGGTCTTGGCGATCTCGATTCCGATGACGCCGTCTTCATCCTGAAGGATCTGGATGCGGCAGATCAGGCCGAAATTCTAGGCGGTCTGCCTTACGCAGACAGGGCTCAGCTCAAACGTGCGCTGGACTATCCAGAAGACAGTGCCGGCCGGCGTATGCAATCGGAGTTCATTGCCGTTGCGCCATTCTGGACCGTTGGCCAGACGATCGATTACATGCGCGAGGCACAGGACCTTCCTGACAGTTTTTATGAAATCTATGTTGTTGATGCGGCGTTCAAACTGCTAGGTGCGGTCGCGCTCGACAAGATCATGCGCACCAAACGCGACGAGAATGTCACCTCGATCATGACCGAGACCCGCCATGCGGTTTTGGCGACTGAAGATCAGGAAGAGGTGGCACGCCGTTTTGAGCGCTATAACTTGGTTTCTTCCGCGGTGGTTGACGATAATGATCGTCTGGTCGGCATTCTGACTGTCGATGATATTGTTGACGTCATCCAGGAGGAGGCGGAAGAGGATTTGCGTGCGCTTGCCGGTGTTGGTGATGAGGAAATTTCCGATAGCGTTCTGACAATTGCACGTCTGCGGTTTACCTGGCTGGTGGTCAACCTGGTCACAGCCATTTTGGCCTCCGTAGTCATCGCCGTTTTTGAGAACACAATCGAGGCTATGGTCGCTCTGGCAGTTCTGATGCCGATTGTAGCGTCCATGGGCGGTAACGCTGGCACGCAGACCATGACCGTTGCCGTTCGCGGTATCGCAACCCAGGAACTCAGTTCGCGTAACGCTTGGCGGATTTTAAGACGTGAAGTTCTTGTGAGCGCGCTGAACGGTTGCGGCCTTGCCATCCTGATTGGCCTGACGACCTGGTTTTGGTTTGACAGCATTGGCCTCGGCTCGGTGATCGGCAGTGCGATCATCATCAACATGATTTTCGCCGGCCTGTCCGGTCTGCTGATCCCGATTGTGCTCGACAAGTTGAACGTAGACCCGGCGATTGCCTCCAGCGTCTTTGTGACGACGGTGACCGATATGGTCGGGTTCTTTGCTTTCCTGGGACTTGCGGTTCTCTGGTTCGGGCTTCCGTTCTAAGGCTTACCACTCTTAGTGTTCTGAGGCCCTTGGAACCTGTGCGCACTCCGAGGTGTGGCCGGGTTCTCAGCACTCAAATCTCAGCAGTTGCCTCAAGCATGCTGTCGCGGACTTTCATGATAAGGCCTTGCAGCGAAGCAGCTTCATTTGCTGACAATCCAGTCGCCTTGAGAATGCATTCGGCCATTCCTGCGGTCTTTGCCTTGAGAGCTTTTCCATTGCGGGTCAGCGCGATGCGAACTTGGCGTTCGTCTTTCTTGTCGCGGGTCCGGGTGAGGAGCTCCATCGTCTCCAGGCGCTTCAGGAGAGGTGTGATGGTGTTTGACTCCAGGTGCAGACGCTCTCCCAGATCACCGACGAGAATCTTGTCTTTCTGCCAAAGCACCGTCATGGCCAGATATTGCGGATAGGTGAGGCCAATGTCCTGCAGCAGAGGTTTGTAGACCCGGTTCATGGCGTGGTTTGCTGTGTATAGGGAAAAGCACAGGAACTGCTCGAGCGTGATGTCCGAAAGGTCGGTTGCTGTGGCCGCTGCTTCTGCAACGGCGGTCTGAGCAGATGCGGCTTGCGCTGTGGACGCCGTTTTTGATTTTGGTGCTGCTGCTTTTTTCGTTTCGGCCTTCGGAGCAGGAACCGACGCTTTGCGTTTTTGTGCCTGTTCCGGTTCTGCTTTTTGAACGGCTGCTTTGTCTTCAGCTGGAGGCTCAATCGGCTCCAGTTCAAAAAGTGTTTGCTGCTGCATAGGCTTTGGCTTTCGCGACTTTCTAGTGATCACATTTTTATGATGGTTGCGGCAGATTAATTCGTGCACGACTCAATCTCAAGCCTTGAAATTAAATCGCGCACGATTTATATCGGGTTAGTCGATTTTGATCGTGTGCGATTTAAGATGATCGCTCGCTAAATGGGGCAAATGCTTTGTCTCTCTACGATGAAATGTCAAAGTCTCCATGAGGGTGTGGGGACTGACTTTGTTGAAAACAGGAGCTCATTATGGGTGTTAACGTTGCATATAAGACCACTGCCAAAGCCACAGGTGGACGTGATGGGGTCGCAGAAACCCTCGACGGCAGCTTCAAGGTCAAACTTTCCACGCCAAAGGAACTTGGCGGTGCAGGCGGCGATGGTAACAATCCAGAACAGCTGTTTGCTGCCGGATATGCAGCCTGCTTTATCGGCGCTTTGAAGGCTGTTGGGGCCCAATCGAAGACGGCTATTCCAGCGGATACGACCGTGCAGGCCGAAGTTGGTATTGGTCCGCGCTCGGAAGGCGGTTTCGGCTTGACCGTGGCATTGGAAGTTTCCTTGCCAGGTTTGGACAAGGCCGCTGCACAAGACATCGTGGAGAAAGCCCATCAGGTTTGCCCATATTCCAACGCCACACGCAACAACATTGATGTTCAGCTATCGGTTGCCTAATCGATGCAAATTTGATCTGACTGGGGCGGGCCTTTTGGTCCGCCCTTTTTTTGTTTACATCCAGTCTCGTTGGCACAACTCAAGAGAAGAAATTGATGTCAGATCATAATGTTCCGCCGATTGATGGTATTCTGGAAACCGCCGTCTATGTTGATGACCTGGAAGCTGCGCACGACTTTTACGGTGGTGTGCTCGGGTTCAAGGCGATGACGAATGGTCCGCGGTTACGAGCGTATGACGTTGCTCCGTCGCAGGTCCTTCTGGTCTTCAAGAGAGGCGATACCAGCGAGGATGTGCCGACGAGCGGCGGCGTTATTCCCGGACATCATGGGGAAGGGAACGCTCACTTCGCTTTTTCTATTGCTCGGGAACAGTGCGAGCCTTGGCGCACCTATCTGGAAAGTAAGGGTGTCGCAATAACCGGTGAGGTAAACTGGCCCAAAGGCGGCGTCAGCCTTTATTTTTGTGATCCAGATGGCAATGTTCTGGAATTGGCATCAGCGCCGTTGTGGCCCAATTACATGTGAAGTGGACAACCTGGTGTTTCGAGACAAGGTCTCCAGATTTTTCCTGAGTTTGATCCGGACGTTGTTTTACGCGCTAGTCGGTTGTCTTTTGCTCGCAGCAGGATTTGCATGGTTTTTCATGACCTGGGAACCCGATAGAAAACACTACCCGGTTCGAGGCATAGATGTGTCTCATCACCAGGGTGAAATTGATTGGCAAAAGGTGGCTCAAAATGATGTCGCCTTTGCCTATATCAAGGCGACTGAGGGAACTGATTTCAAGGACAAGGCGTTCAGCCAGAACTGGCGACAGGCCAAGAGTGCGGGTCTCGCTCATGGTGCCTATCACTTCTTTTCATATTGTTCGGGCGGTGCGGACCAGGCGGTGAACTTCCTGGAGACCATTCCCTTGACCGAAGTGATGCTGCCTCCCGTTCTTGATATCGAAACGCCGGAGAACTGTCCCGATGAACCCTCGAAAGAGACGATCCTGCGGGAAGTGTCGGCGTTTATCACTTTTGTTGAAGAAGCAACCAACCAGCAGGTTTTGATTTATGTACCTGAAGACATCTATCTGCGATATCTGGCAGGTATGGGGCTCAATCGCCGCATTTGGGTGCAGTCGGAGTGGCGCACACCAGACTATGTGACCGATTGGAGCTTATGGCAGTTCAGCAATAAGGGATCGGTTGATGGAATATCCGGCAATGTCGATCTGAATGTTCTTGCTGAAGGTCTTACACTGGATCGTATTTTGAGATGACTTGCAAAAAACAACTGTCCGCGTCTTTCAGCGCCGGACGAACATATATGATCAAGGCTAGATAATGAGTTCAATTCTGATCCGTCCGATTGAGATCGACGACGAGCCGCAGTGGCGTATTCTTTGGGATGGATATCTGGTGTTTTACAATCAGCCCCTTGCCGAAGAGGTGACGGCTGGTTTGTTCGAGCGCTTGTTGGGCGAGGGTAACCATAACGGTCTGGTTGCCGAGCATGAAGGGAATTTGATCGGGTTTGTCCATTATCTCTTTCATGCAAGCACATGGTCGCTCGCTGATGTGTGCTATCTGGAAGATCTTTTCGTGAGCGAAACTGCGCGAGCGGGCGGTGTCGGGCGTAAGCTGATTGAAGGCGTATATGACGCCTCGGATGCGCACGGGTGCCGTAATACATATTGGCATACCCATCATCACAATGAGCGTGCTCGTAAACTCTATGATCGGATCGGCGTGCTGACCGAGTTTGTTCGCTACGATCGCACTTGATGTAATGCCCGACCGCCAATCCGGTGGTGTAAATGTCAACAGAAGGCCGTTTTGTTGAAATAAATCTGTCTGCGTTGCCGATCTGCTAACTCTTTTTCGGCTATCAAGGCAGTTGAGATTTGCGAGAAGCGCTCGCTTCGCATACACATGGTCGGAACCCGGCTGACCGCAACAGGTTAGCCATCAGTCAACGGAGCATATCCCGCGCATGAAAAATTATTCGACAACGGTGCCAGCCCATCTTGATGATGATGATGAGGACAAGGCGAAGGCTGCGTCCACGGCTCAGGTCGATAAGCACCTTTTTGACGCTCGTACAGTCATGATCACAGGCAGTGTCACACAAGACATGGCCAAGGAAGTGTGTTCACGCTTGCTGGCGCTCGCACAGGTTTCCAATGATCCCATCACTGTGATCGTTTCCTCGCCTGGTGGTCACGTTGAATCTGGTGACATGATTCACGACACGATCAAGTTCATTTCCCCTGAAGTTCGTATGCTGGGAATGGGCTGGGTCGCCAGTGCCGGTGCACTGATCTACGTATCCGTGCCGAAGGAAAATCGTTTCTGCACACCCAATACCCGCTTCCTGCTTCATCAACCATCAGGTGGTGCTGGCGGTATGGCTTCGGACATCGAGATCCAGGCAAACGAGATCATCAAGATGCGTGATCGTTTGAACAAGATCTTTTCTGATGCGACTGGTCAACCGATGGAAAAGATCGAAAAGGACACAGATCGCGATCATTGGCTCAGCCCGGCAGAGGGAATTGAGTATGGTCTGGTCGGTAAGGTCGTGACCTCGGTGAGCGAACTCGGATAAGTTTGTTCCTCACGATATGCTAAAAAACGCTGGTGCTGTTCACCAGCGTTTTTTTATGCCTGAAGCACACTTGAACGGCGCATATCAAGTCAAATTTTGTGCGGTGCGTTATGCCGCTCCTAGTCGTCCTCTGGAGTTGGATTTGACGGCCTTGGCTTTTGGGTTGCCGCATCCAGGAAGGCTAGAGGATTGGCTTCCATGACGAGTGATTTGGAATTCGACATGAATTGCCTGCGGGCCAGGACGATGAGCACTGCAAGGGTTGCGATGCCCAGCACAATTGGACCGGCGAACCAACCCAGAAATCCGATGGCGAAGAAGAAGGCGCGTTGACCGCGGTTGAAGTGTCGACCGGCTATAATGTTCAGTTCAGCGGCCTTCAGGGCAAACGTGCGGGACTGCTCGGGGTCTGCGTATTCGGTTTCGGGGACCGAACCCATGATGATTGAGGTGTAATTGAAAAGGCGATAGGCCCAGCTGAACTTGAAAAACGCGTAGGCGAGAATCAGCGTCAGTCCTAAAACCTTGATTTCCCATAGTGTTCGGCTTTGCTCTACTGGAAGGTCTAGATCTCCGGCGACCCGCAAGATGGTTTCGGTCGAATCAAGCAACGCCAGAGTGCCACCGATCGCAAGCAGGGCTGTAGAGGCAAAAAACGCTGTTCCTTGTTGCAAGCCACCCATGATGTTGCTGTCAAAGATGCGATTGCGCCGTGCACTCATCGACAGCATCCAGGCGCGTCGGTAGTTCTCCATGTGGCCAGCAAGGGTGCGTTTGTGGAGCGGGCTAACGTCCGCGATAAATGAAAACCCGAACCAAGCGACCAAAAACCAGAGCACGGCTAGATAGTCGTTGTAGCTTAAAACATGCATCTGTCGAGCACCCGTTTCTAAGAAATTGTCTAAAATTAGACCTGCTGGTTGAAGTTTATATCAGGTTTTTTTACAGCGCCACCGCCAGCTAAGATATTGTAGTGCTTAAATATTTAGTGAAATTGCACAGAGGGCATTTCAGCATTGCATTTTTTGCACTTGCGAAGCGATAACCATTCGTTTACTTCCACGCCTCATTGAGGCCGTATTTCGAATTCGGCTCGCAGCAAATTTGAAGGGTTTATATGGACGAACAGGTACAAAAATCCTGCTGGGGCGCGGCTGTTTGGACAGTCGTCGCATTGGGAGGTGCTTTGGCTTTGCTGGTATTGTTCAGCGACGTTGATGGGGCACAACAAGCTGTTGTGGCCGCGAATAACTAAGCAACAATCGTTCGGTTAATCTGAGAAAGAAGGCGTGGAACTCCGCGCCTTTTTTTGTGCCTAGAAGTCCGAGCGCGTATTGTCTGCGCGGCGTCTTGGACCAATCCATCTGTGGATTTCCATTTGCCTGACGAAAGTAGTTTCCTTGGAGCGGCTGACCAGAAACCCGCCGTAGAAATCCTCATTGTATTTGAACAAAACTATGGTCGCGGGTCCAACGTCAGGCCATTGCAATTGAGTTGCCCAGGTCTCGACGTCCTGCGGTCGGGATACACCGGCAATTTGCATGATGTCCTGCCTGTGCAGCAAACGGATTGAACCTGGGTCCCAAGAGAACGCCGCGATTCCATCCTCAATTTTTTCCAGTTTGATTTTGGCGCCGGACTTCATTTCAATGCTGAGCGCCTTGTCCTCTAGATCAAGACTGAACTCCCCGTGAGCCACGTCCAGATCCGGCTGCATTTCAATACGCTTGTCGTCTCTTTCCACGAATCCGCCGCTGTTGACGATGTCAAACTCACCCAGTCTCTTGATGCCTTTTTCGGCGTTCGGGTCGTGGGCGTTTGCTGATCCGCACAGTGCGATTGCGAAGCAGGTGAGGGCGATCCGGTAGAAAAGAGCTTTCATGCTGACCCTTTGGTTCTGGCTGACGTTTGCCGCTCCGTGGCGGTTCACGACCATTGCTAGGTATTTTAGGTCAGGAAAGTGAAGAAACTTTCTCTTCCGGTACTGGCATTTCGTTCATGTTGGCGTCAGGTCTGTTTGAGCTGGGTTGGGCCGGTGGTGGTTGGTGAGCCGATAAGCATGTCTTTAGATGTGCATAATGCGCTCTGGCTTGTCATTGGGCGGCGTGAAGGCTTGATCTTGTGTTCCAGACTGCTACGTCCAAGGAATGGCCCTTCATCTTGTAAAATTGTGTGTCGGCGCAGATAGCGTCGAAAGTTTGCAAGCCTGGATCGACTTCAGGATCGATGAACAGCGTACGGCCGGTCTGTCGACAAACCAGATCCACACCACTCGTATGACGCCGACGCGCAAGGATGAACTTCTGGATGGCGGTTCACTTTACTGGGTGATCAAGGGCAAAATTCAGGTGCGCCAGCATCTGATCGATATCAGACCGTTCACGGATGAAGCCGGTGTCAAACGCTGTGATCTGGTGCTTGAGCCACGGTTGATTTTGACGAAATATCAGCCAAAGAGACCGTTCCAGGGATGGCGCTATCTCAAGGCCTCTGATGCGCCTGCTGACCTGCATGGTGGTCCGGAGGGGGCCAGTTTGCCTGATGGTATGCGCATTGAACTTGCTGAACTCTGCCTCATCTAGCCTGAGCCACTGACTCCTAAACGGGTCTTTTCCCAACTTCACCGTTGCAATGCTGTGTTTCATTGCGGTCTGATCTCAAGCTTGCCTTGTAGTTTGAGCTTGGAACGCCCATTTTCAACGTCAACATGCTTGGATGATGGACGTGGGGAGTAACGGGTGGCTTATCTGATATTTGGGGCCTTTGCGCTGGTCTTGTGCTTGCTGATCGCGCGTGGTTTCGCCTATGCAGACACGGCGTCATTGGCGAGGCTGCTCAAGCGCTTGTTTGCAGGATTGTGCCTGCTCGTTGCAGCCGGTTTGGCATTCAGCGGGCGCATGGTCTTTGCGTCTGGCGTGTTCGGGTTGGCACTGACGGCGTTTGCCTCCAGTTTTAGAACCTCAAGCCAGGCAGATCGAGGGCGGACGGCACAAGAAACATTTGCGAACGGGGACCGTCAGGAAAGCCGGTTCGTGATTTTGGAGCGGGACCCGGAGAGCGAAAAAATAAAAGGAACCGTGCAGGACGGTTCCTTTAAAGGGCGCGATCTGGATGACTTGTCAGATGTCGATCTCAAGCAGCTCTGGAAAGAGACTGGAAGTGATCTTCAAAGTCGGATTTTAGTCGAAACTTACCTCGACAGCAGGCTTGCCCGCTGGCGTGAAGACTTCCAGACGGATCGAACACAGAGGCATCGACGCACGGCGGGCTCGAGCTCCATGACATATCAGGAGGCCTACGAGATCCTGGGGCTTTCGACTGATGCCAGCGACGCGGAAATCAGAGCTGCGCACCGACGCTTGATTATGGGAGTTCATCCCGACCGTGGCGGCAGCTCGTTCCTGGCTGCGAAACTCAACGAGGCTAAAGACTTGCTTCTCAGAGGACATTGACCGATCCAATACGCGTTACTGGTAGATGGCATAGCAGGCGAACTTCGCTTGCTTGAGCGTTTTACAGGCGTCCAGGGCAGCGGTTTTCGTATTGAAACCGATGAACCGGGCGCGATAGAGGGTTTTGCCGTTGGCGTCGACGGGCTCTGTGTAGGGCACGCCGCCACCGAGCTTTTTGCCAGCCTTTGACCGTGCAGTCTTGAGCATTTCCACAGCGCCGGTCTCAGTCTCAGCTGCTGCGATCTGCACCTGCCAGCCCGGCTCTGGAAGAGCGGCAGGGGTGGGTGCTGTGTCGGCTTTCGGCAACGCTGCCGATGCAACTTTCACTTCAGCCTGAGGAGCTGGGGCAGGTGATGCGGATGGTGCTAGTGCCAACGTTGCGCTTGCTGGACGAATGGTCTGCGTTTCCACCATCTTGATCACGGGCTTGTTCGGCGCTTGCTCTGCAGAGCGTCTTGGCGTTGCCTGCGGGATTGGTGCCAGACCGTTGGCTTCAAACGTCAATGCAACGCGACTGGCAACCGCGGTTGGTGGAACCGGGATAGCGCCCGTCAGCAGCTGTGTTGGATCAGATCTTTTCTCAGCAGGTTCTGCGAGGGCGAGAACAGGGCTGGTGTTGACCTTTGGTGAGCTCGACGCAGGCTTTTGGTTCGGCAACGGGGTATTCGTCAACGCTGCTGCGACAAAGGCAGGTGTTCTGCTGTTCGAGACCAGAACCGTGGAGGTTTTTTTGCCCCGGCTCGCTTTTGGCAAATAGGCTTTGATGAGCTTGATCATCTGCGCATCACGGGATCGTCCAGTCCGTCCACCCATGACGACGGCGACGATATGCCGGCCATCACGCTTAACGGAGGAGACCAGATTGAAACCAGATGCTCTGGTGTAGCCTGTCTTGATGCCGTCAACACCCTTGATGCGACCGAGCAACTTGTTGTGGTTGCCGTAACGACGTCCCCTGTAGGTGAAGGAGCGTGTCTCGAAATATTTGTATTGCTTGGGAAAGCGTTCCTGAATGGCGCGGCCGAGCAGGGACATGTCGCGTGCCGTCGTGCGCTGAGCGGAGTTCGGGAGCCCGTGTGGATTTCTAAACGTCGTACGGGTCATGCCGATTTGACGTGCTTCGGCAGTCATGCGGCGCGCGAAGGCTTTCTCAGATCCGCTGATATGTTCAGCAATCACTGTCGATGCGTCGTTTGCCGACTTGGTTACGAGACCCAGGATGGCGTCTTTCACCTTAAGAGTGGATCCAGGCTTCAGGCCAAGTTTGGTTGGAGGTCTGGCCGCAGCGTATTTGGAGACTTTCATCTTAGTATTAAGAGAAAGGCGGCCTGCCTCCATCTCTTCAAACACCACATAGAGTGTCATGATCTTGGTAAGAGATGCAGGATAGCGCGGCGCGTCGGCAGAAGACGTATAAAGTGTCTTGCCGGTTTTGGCATCGACGACGATGCCTGCATATTTTGAATTGGCGGACGCTTGATGCGGTAACATCAAAATAGCTCCTGCAACCGCAAGAGCTTTGCACCAATAACCTAAACGTTTCGTACTGCCAGATAGACGCATACTCGACACACTAACCAATCCCAAATTGGGGCATTTCCATTCCTGTGTGTTCAGACCTTCCACGTTTGCAACGCACCGCGAAAAAGGCTGAACACTCTTGATTACGAGGGAGAGGATGCGGGATCGTGGTTACGTTTCCGTAAATAACCGTAGATGTTTTTCTGAAAATTTTCGTCATTATGTTAGTATTAATAAATAGTAAACGTGTATATATTTATCGTTATTTGATCTATTTAAGTATAGTATATGTCTAGAATATTTTTTGCTATATTTGTATCTGTATATTATGGTTTATAAATTGTTAATTGGTTTGATGCTGCTTTTTATTTTGATGTATTAAATTTTTATATTTGCGAACCAACTTAACGCTTCTTAAGTCTAGGGTGCGTCAATTCGCCTATCGGTTGCAATGCTGTTTTGTTTCAATGTCGTTGACAAAAATTGTGCAGTGCATATAATTCTTACGTTAGGGTGTTTTGGCGCTGTGTCCATGAAGGTCGGCTATTCAAAACGGACCCTTTTCCGCTGAATTGAGGGTGCTGATTGATGCTAAGTAACTTTGACGAAATGCAAAAACTAAGCAAAGACAACATGGAGCTGGCGATGGAGAGCTTGGGAACCGTTTCCAAGGGGTTCCAGTCGATTGCGACCGAAATCGCCAACTATCAAAAGAAGAGCTTTGAAGAGGGATCTTCTGCGATAGAGAAGATCGTGGGTTCCAATTCGCCGGAAAAGGCGATGGAAGCGCAAGGTGAGTATCTGAAATCCGCCTATGAAGGATTTATGGGTGAAGCGACCAAGATCTCCGAGATGTACTCGGAGCTGTCAAAGGAAGCTTACAAGCCTTACGAAAGCCTGTTCGCGAAAGCTGCTAAGTAATTTCATTTGGCTTTGAGGCGGGCTTGTTCTAACGCCTGCTGGTTAGGCTCGGATCCCTTGGGGTCCGGGCTTTAATTTTTTGTTTTACCATGCTGCTTTTTCAGCTCCGGCTCTAGCCTTTACATTCCATCGTGCTAACCTACATAGTTAACATGCCTGATACATTTGGTGCTGTGTGGCAGCACCGATTGGCAATGGCTTTCTGGTGTCGATCGATCACTTGGAAAGACCTCTTTAGCACTCGTGGTGCTATTCTTTTTAAAGGCCAAGACCTCAGATGTCTTCCGGCCACCGGTTTTGCAGAAAGAGCCAGAGGAATAATGGACTTATATATGGCCAAAGGTGCCGACATCGAAGATGGAGATGCTGGAACGGTCATCGTCACGAAGACGAAAACGGTCACAAAGCGACCAAGCCTCTATCGTGTTTTGTTGTTGAACGATGATTATACACCGATGGAGTTCGTGATTCATGTAGTTGAAAGCTTCTTCCAGAAAAGTAGGGAGGAGGCGACACGTGTTATGCTGCATGTTCATCATCACGGGGTCGGAGAATGTGGAATTTATACGTATGAGGTCGCTGAGACCAAGGTGACGCAAGTCATGGATTTCGCCCGTAAGCACCAACATCCGTTGCAGTGCGTTATGGAGAAAAAGTGAAGGATAGATCAGGTGCCGTCATTTTCCCGCAGTCTTGAAAAAGCCCTTCATCAGGCGCTGTCTTTCGCTAACGAACGCCAGCAAGAATATGCAACCCTTGAGCATTTGTTGCTCGCGTTGCTTGATGATCAGGATGCCGCCGCGGTCATGCGTGCGTGCAACGTAGAATTGGATGTCGTCCGCTCCAATCTCCTAGAATATATTGATTCCGAATTGGAAAACCTGATCACCGATGGTGACGAGGATTCCAAGCCGACAGCCGGCTTCCAACGCGTTATCCAGCGTGCGGTTATTCATGTGCAGTCTTCCGGCCGGGAAGAAGTGTCAGGCGCCAATGTGCTTGTCGCGATCTTTGCCGAGCGTGAGAGCCATGCAGCCTATTTCCTGCAAGAGCAGGATATGACGCGCTATGATGCGGTGAATTATATTTCACACGGCATTGCGAAGCGTCCCGGTCTTTCCGAAACCCGGTCTGTAGATGGGGTTGATGAGGAAGAAGCGCTTCAGGGTGCTGAGACTGAGGATGCGAAGCCGAAGGCAAAGAACGAGGCTTTGCAGGCCTATTGCGTCAACTTGAATGAGAAGGCTGGCACCGGGAAAATTGACCCGTTGATCGGTCGTTCCGAGGAAATTGCGCGTACCATCCAGATCCTGTGTCGTCGTTCCAAGAACAATCCTTTGTTCGTCGGTGATCCGGGCGTAGGCAAAACGGCAATTGCCGAAGGCCTTGCGCTGCGGATTGTGAAGGGCGACGTTCCTGAAGTTCTCAAGGATGCGACTATCTTCTCGCTGGATATGGGCTCACTGCTTGCCGGGACGCGTTATCGCGGCGATTTCGAAGAGCGGTTGAAGCAAGTCGTCAAGGAAATCGAGGAATTTCCGGGTGCGGTGATGTTCATCGATGAGATTCACACGGTGATTGGCGCCGGTGCGACGTCAGGTGGCGCTATGGATGCGTCGAACCTGTTGAAGCCGGCTCTGGCCTCCGGTGCGATCCGTTGCATGGGCTCCACGACCTATAAGGAATATCGTCAGTTCTTCGAAAAGGATCGTGCGCTCGTGCGCCGCTTCCAGAAGATTGATGTCAATGAGCCTTCCATTCCGGATGCCATCGATATCCTGAAGGGTCTGAAACCCTATTTCGAGGACTTCCACAAGGTTCGCTATACGCATGATGCGATCCGGACAGCGGTTGAGCTGTCGGCGAAATACATGTCGGATCGGAAGTTGCCGGACAAGGCGATTGATGTGCTCGATGAAACTGGTGCGTCCCAGATGCTGGTGCCCGAATCCCGTCGCCGCAAAACCATCGGTGTAAAGGAAATCGAAGGCACTATTGCCACAATGGCTCGGATCCCGCCCAAGACTGTTTCCAAGGACGATGCTGAGGTTCTGTCGACGCTGGCAGTTGATCTCAAACGTGTTGTCTACGGACAGGATGATGCGATTGAAACCCTGTCGTCTGCGATCAAACTGGCACGGGCTGGACTACGAGAGCCCGAAAAGCCGATAGGCAGCTATCTGTTCTCTGGTCCAACCGGAGTCGGCAAAACTGAAGTGGCTCGCCAACTGGCGTCGTCACTTGGCGTCGAAATGCTGCGGTTCGACATGTCGGAATACATGGAACGCCACACGATCTCGCGTTTGATCGGGGCACCTCCAGGCTATGTCGGATTTGATCAGGGGGGCTTGCTTACGGATGGTGTCGACCAGCATCCACATTGCGTTCTCTTGCTCGATGAAATCGAAAAGGCTCATCCGGATCTATTCAATATCCTTTTGCAGGTGATGGACCACGGTAAGTTGACCGACCACAATGGCAAGCAGGTCGATTTCCGCAATGTGATCCTGATCATGACCACCAATGCCGGTGCGTCTGACCTTGCACGTGAACCGATTGGTTTCAATCGGACCAAACGGGAAGGGGAGGACACTGAAGCGATCAACAAGTTGTTCACTCCGGAATTCCGCAACCGTATGGATGCCATCATTCCGTTCGGCAATCTGCCGAAGGAAGTTGTCTACAAGGTCGTTGAGAAGTTCGTAATGCAGCTGGAGGTTCAGCTGGCGGACCGTGGTGTGACCTTTGAGTTGACGCCTGAAGCAACCGAATGGCTCGCTGATAAGGGCTACGATAGTCAAATGGGCGCGCGGCCACTCGGTCGTGTGATCCAGGAGCACATCAAACGGCCACTGGCGGATGAAGTGTTGTTTGGCAAGCTCAAGAAGGGTGGCATGGTCAAAGTCTCGGTTTCCGAGGACAACGCAGGTCTGTTGCTCGAGAGCATCGAGGACAAGCCGATTGCACCGCCTGCCAAGAAGGCCAAAGCAGCGGCCAAGCCAAAACGGAAGCGCAAGGCGCCTGCTGCCAAAAGCAAGACCACGGCCAAATCTACTGCGAAAGGGCGTGGGTCTTCCAAGGGCTCGGTTCCGAAAGTGCCCGCAGGTGATTGATTGAATCAAGATAACGAAGAAAAGAGCGCCGGTTGGCGCTCTTTTTTTGTTGGAGTAGGGGGCGTGGCAGCTTCCCCTTTTCGCTGCCTGCATTTGACAACTGTCAGGCATTCCGGTTTATAAGTTCACCTTCCTAATTTCTTTCCAATTTCTTCCCTCTCCAGGTCTGGCCGATGCCATCTGAAATTGAACAACGAGATCACCGCGAAACCGAGCAGGTGGAGCCTCAGCGGGTTTGGTTCTTTCGCGGTTTACGCGCGATGGTCTCTATTCCGGCGTTGATACTGACGGCTGCCTTCGTCGGCTATGCTGGGATGGCACGGGCAAGTGGCCTGTCGCTCGGCGAAACGCTGTTGATGTCGGGCTTGGTCTGGGCGCTGCCATCGGTTGTCGTACTGACTGGCGCGATTACCTCCGGCCTTGGCATGATACCGGCGGCAATTGCGGTGACGCTTGCCTCTGTTCGTCTGATGCCGATGACGATGGCGCTGATCCCGGTCGTGAAAGATGGCAAGAAAAGCAACAAGCTCCTGCTTCTGTTTGCCTCGCATTTTGTTGCCGTGACTGCATGGGTCTATGCGATGCGGAATTTGCCCGAGATGCCGCGACACGGGCGTTTGGCATTTTTCGTTGGCTTCGGTTTCGGCCTGTCTAGTGTTGTCACCATGATCACCGGCATTGCCTATGTGATGGTCGAAAAGATGCCGCCGCTGCTGTCGGCCAGTCTTTTCATCCTGACGCCGATCTACTTTCTTTGTTCCTTGTGGAGCGCCGCGCGTTTCAACGCGGACAAGACCTCCATGGTGGCCGGTCTGGTTTTGGGACCGATCTTTCACATCTACGAACCGGAACTCGGTCTGCTGTGGACTGGCATTTTGGGTGGCTCGTTGGCGTATGTCGCGACGCGGCTGGCTGAAAGGAGGTTCCGGTGACTGATCAATGGTGGTGGAATTATGCCATGATCCTGGTCGCGGGCTGGATAGCGACCGACATATGGCGCTGGATTGGCGTTTTTGCAGGCGGCAAACTGCGTGAAGACGGCGAGTTGCTGATCTGGGTGCGCTGCGTGGCAACAGCGCTGGTGGCCGGAGTGATTGCCCGGTTGATCCTGTTTCCGTCAGGTGCCCTGGCCGAAATGCCCATGTGGTTGCGGGCCGCATCTGCCATCATTGGTTTTGCTGTCTTTTCTATTACAGGGCAAAAAGTCGTTTATGGCGTTTTGTCGGGTGTCATTGTCCTGATTGCCGGCTGGTTCCTCATTGGCGGTGTGTGAGGGCGTCGCCTAGATTTCATCGCTTTCATTTACGCAGCCGAGGAAAACGCCGGGGGGCGATGCCTGTTCCGGCCTTCATAGATCTGTGTCATTGCGTGCACGATATCGCTGACGGTAGTGCGCAGTTCTGGCGGGTCCAGCACTCCCAGTTCGGCGCAGTCTTTGTCAGAGCGCTGCGCGGATTTTCTCTGCCTGGGCTGCGAGCAGATCATTATCCGCCATTTCGCCCGTGTGCGGCCGCAAGGCAACGCCTTCATGGCGTGGAATGACGTGTACATGGGTGTGAAACACGACTTGTCCGCCAGCGCTTTCTGAGAACTGCTGCACCGTCGTGCCATCGGCTTCAAAGGCCTTGAAAACGGCCCTGGCCATGATCTGGGTGGTCTTGGCAACTGCTGCCAGATCGTCAGGGTCGATATCCAGAATGTTGCGGGAAGGGGCTTTGGGGATGACCAGGACATGTCCATCCGCACGTGGCATGATGTCCATGATCACAAAGGTCTTGTCATCTTCGTAGAGCTTGTGACACGGCAACTCACCACGCAGGATTTTTGCAAACACATTGTCGTTGTCATAGGCGACGGTCATTTTCCTGCTCCCGAAATGGACCTTCTGTTGGCACTGGTCCGCCCAAAGACTCTATCGAAAACGGGCAATGAACCGCAAGATATTTGCATGAAGATGCATGATTTATTGTGGTTTTTCGCGTTGTGCCCGGTTTGTCAGTCCGTTTTGTCCCAGCGGTTAATCAGACCCGGTCTCCGTCTTTTTGAATGGAGCGTGTTCGCTCAGATAAGAACTTTCCTGATCCACCATTTCGCGTTCCTGGGTCAAGAAGTGGGCGACGGCCTCCCGCAGGCCCGGGTGATCAATCCAGTGGGCGGAATAAGTTGTCTTTGGTAGATAGCCACGCGCCAATTTGTGTTCGCCCTGCGCGCCTGCTTCGACGCTTTTGAGACCACGCTGAATGGCAAACTCGATTGCCTGGTAATAGCAAATTTCAAAATGCAGGTAGGGGTGATGTTCGGTGCAGCCCCAATTGCGCCCGAACAAGGTGTCCGAGCCGATGAAATTCAGCGCTCCGGCGATATACTCGCCGTCGCGTTTTGCCATGATCAGCAAGATATCGTTGGCCATGCGCTCGCCGATCAGCGAGAAGAAGGTGCGGTTCAAATAGGGCGTTCCCCATTTGCGTCCGCCGGTGTCCAGATAGAAAGTGTAAAAGGCATCCCAGTGTTCTTCGGTAAGATCACTGCCGGTGAGCCATTCGACTGTCAGTCCGGCGCTCAAGGCTTCGCGGCGCTCTTTCTTGATGGCCTTTCTCTTGCGCGAGGCGAGAGATTGCAGAAAAGCGTCAAAGTCCGCGTAGTTGTTGTTTTCAAAATGAAATTGCTTGTCGGTCCTTTGGAGGTATCCCGCTTCACCAAGAAGATCCCATTCATCCTCAGTGGTGAAGGTGGCATGGACGGACGACGCGCCGCTGCGCTTGCCGATCTCGATCAGGCCAGAGGCGAGGGCCTTGTAACCGCTTTCCTGATGAATGTGCGGTGACAGCAGGAACCTGCGTCCGGTTGCTGGTGTAAAGGGCACGCACACCTGAATTTTGGGATAGTATTCTCCACCTGCCCGGTAGAAGGCGTCGGCCCAGCCATGGTCGAAAACATATTCGCCCTGGCTGTGGTTTTTCAAATAAGCCGGAACAGCTCCCCAAACCTCGCCTTGAGCCGTTTCAAGGATCAGGTGGCGGGGCATCCAGCCTGTTTCAAGCGTTGCACAGCCCGACTGTTCCAGAGCTTCCAGAAAAGCATGTGACAGGAATGGATTGTAGGCCGTTTCCGGCGCTTCTCCCTCAATGGTGTGGGTGATTACGCCTTCTGCCTTGCGCTGCCAGCCGGGATTCGCGACGCTGTCCCAAACGTCAGCAGGCACTTGTGTGAGTGAGGACAGGACCCGCAGATGGGCGTCCTCATTCGTCGAATTTTCCGTTTCAGGAGTGCGCGCGGACATTATGGGCCTTGGGGGCTAAGAGCGGGAGAGAGCTGTGATTGCTCCTTCCTTGAATCTAGCGCGTTCAGGCTTCACTGCAAGGCCAAGCGTTTCAGGTTTTGTGCTTTTTTAGCTGGCGTCCGGATCAAAACCTTCAAAAACCATTTGATCGGCATAGCGTTTTGCCATCGCACGCTGCTCTGGTGTGCGAACCGTCCACGTCATGACTGGTATGCGGAAAAGATTACGCCAGATGGATGGACCTATGGCGTCGAGGACATTGACGCCATAAGAAATGAAATGTGGCCGGGTGCGTGGAATGTGCAGCATATGGCGGAAGATGAATCGTTCCATGCGGCTGAAACGGGCATAATCCGCCGCGTTTTTTGCGTCGTCCGCGACAATACCGCGTAAGACTTCTGGGTTATGCTCGCGTGCAATCGACAGCATGTCGGGATCAAATGTCTTAATGCAAACCGGACCTTGGTAGGCGGCTACCTGATCGACCACATGTCGGACAAAGTCAGCTTGAGCATCGGTCGTGTGACGTGATTTTATCTCGATAACCAGCGGAACCTGGCCCTTCACCAAGGCAAACAGGTCGTTGAGCAACCAGAGCTTGTCAGCGCTGTCCTTCATCGAAATGCCCGTCAGCTCTGCTGCGGTCATGTTGATGACACGGCCTTCAGAGTTCGTCAGACGCTCCAATGTGTAGTCATGAAACACCAGTGCCTCGCCGTCGGCGGTTTCCTGAACATCAACTTCAATTCCAAAACCCTTGGCGATGGCAGCAGATATGGCACTCGGAGAGTTTTCGATGATGCCGTCTGCCTTTGAATGATAACCGCGGTGGGCGATCGGGCGGGCAATGATGTTTGCGATAGCGCTCATGGTTTGCTCTGGGGGCTCTGGTTTCTAAGGATCAGGCGATCTCGAAAATAGCTTCGATCTCAACGGCAACGCCGAAGGGGAGCGCACCTGCGCTGACGGCAGAACGTGCGTGACGGCCATTTTCGCCCAGGACTTCCACCATGAAATCGGAAGCGCCGTTGATCACTTTTGGCTGCTCGGTGAAATCCGGCGTCGAATTCACAAAGCCGACCAGCTTGACGAGGCGCTTGATCTTGGACAAGTCACCGGTCGCTGCTTTCGCCTGGCTCAAAAGGTTGATTGCACAGAGTTTTGCGGCCTCATTGGCTTCATCGGCGGTGTAGGTTTCGCCAACCTTTCCGACGAACTCCAGGCCTTCGCTCGTCATCGGCAGTTGGCCGGAAATGAAGAGCTGGTTGCCGGTGACAACATAGGGAACATAGTTGGCAGCAGGCGCAGGCGCTGTTGGCAATGTAACGCCAAGCTCTTCAAGACGTTTTTCGATCGCATTCGACATATGTCTTCTCCGTGAGGGGAAACTGATGGTTTGTCATCGCGCAAACAAAGCGGGCTTTCAAGGGCGAAGTTGATTGGTCGATGCGCTCGGTCTCTGATCCACTGACCTTGAAGTTTACAGTCCCCAGTTTTTGAAAAACGTGACCGCTTCTAGGTGGTGCTTGGAACGGTTCCATCGTAGGCTTCTTGAAGATCCATATGAGGCGCAGGGTAGTTGCGCAGGAGAGACGAAATGCGGCGGCGGCTGTTGAAACTAACCAGTGTTGTTTTTGCTTTTTCCGGTGCCTTCGGCGCCTCGCCAGTTTTCGCAAAAACAGCATTGGAAGCTATCGAGTTTGCTCCTCACCGGGCCGTCTATGATCTGAAGCTGGTAGAAGGTGCAGATGCGCCTGAGGTGTCAGCAGCCCGTGGCCGGCTCGTCTATGAATTCCTGGGTAGCCAATGCGAAGGCTATAGCGTCAACTTGCGCTTCGTGACTGAATTCGCAAATCCTGAGGGAAAGACGCAGTTGGTGGATCAGCGGATGACGTCTTATGAGGCTGGCAATGACAGCAGTTTCCGCTTTTTGTCCGAGACGCACGTGGACGGCAAGCTGGTGGAAAACGTCGAGGGATCGGCGGACACTTCCGATAAAGCCAAGACCGTGACCTTGAAGAAGCCGGAGGACGTCAGCTTTGATGTCGATAAGCTGGTGGTTTTTCCAACATCTCACATGAAGCGTATTGTTGCTGCAGCCAATGACGGCGACAGGTTGCTCAATGTGGATATATTCGACGGAACAGACGGCGGCGATGCTGTTTACAAGACGACGGTCGTTATCGGGGCTCCCGATAAGGACGTGCTGTTCGACGCAGGTCCATCGCTGGAAAAAGTGCGCTTTTGGCCGGTTTCCTTGTCTTATTTCGAGAGCGCTCCCAAGGAACGGCAGGAACAGCAACCTGAATATGTCCTGCAGATGAAGCTGTTTGAAAACGGTGTGACCGGTGACATGACCATGGACTATGGTGACTTTGCGATGAAGGGCACATTGGACGAGCTGGAATTGTTGGAGCAGAGCGCCTGCACAGACTGACCTAGTCCCGTCGGCTTTTGCGCGTTTGATGGAGCAAACCGCGTTCCACGGCCGTCTTGCCGAATTTCGAGCGCAGCGTGTCCATCGCCAATTCCGCCTGTTTGCGGCGCTCTGAGCCATCATCCAGCAGATCAAGAGGATCGGCCTGCTCAGGTGTCGTGAGTTCACTCAGTCCAATTCCAATGAGTCTGAAACGTCGCCCGTCAATTTCCTTTTCCAGGAGACTGACACCAGTTCGAAAGATACGGTCCGCGAGCTGGGTCGGGTCGGATAGCTGCCTGGATCGAGTGATTGTCTTGAAGGCGTCGGTCTTGAGTTTCATGGTCACAGTCCGCCCGGCATAGCCTTGTTGCTTCATGCGGCGGGAGACTTTTTCAGACAGTTCCAACAGCGCAGGTCGCAGCCGTTCAAGGCTCGCAATGTCGGTGTTGAAGGTTGTCTCTGCGCTGATACTCTTGGTCTCGCGTTCCGGCTTGACCGAGCGCAGATCCTCACCCTTCGATAGTTTGGCCAGGCGAAGCCCCATGGTGCCATAGCGCCGTGTCAGATCATTGGCATCCATTGTCTGCAGTTGGCCAATAGTCTTGATGCCGTCGGCAGCGAGCTTGCCCTGAAACACTTTGCCGACACCCCAGATCATGCTGACGGGCTTGTCCTGCAAAAAAGTCTTGGCTTCTTGTTGTCCGATCACCGAGAAACCGCGCGGCTTGTCGAGATCAGAGGCGAGTTTTGCCAGAAATTTGTTGGGAGCCAGGCCCACGCTGGCGCTAATGCCGATGTCCGCCTCCATATCACGAATGAATTTGGCCAGTACCTCGACGGGCGTTGCATGGTGCACGCGCTGTGTTCCAGACAGGTCGAGGAAGGCTTCGTCGATTGAGAGCGGTTCAACACTGGGGGTGAGGGCACGCATACGATCGCGAATTTCATGCCCAACCTTGGAGTACTTCTCCATGTTCGGGCGGATCACCACTGCATCCGGACAGGCTTCCATGGCCTTGAACATTGGCATTGCGGAATGAACGCCGTGAATGCGGGCGATGTAGCAACAGGTCGAAACAACGCCGCGCTGGCCGCCGCCAATGATCACCGGATAGTCGCGTAGCTCCGGATTGTCTCGCTTTTCCACGGACGCAAAGAACGCATCACAGTCGATGTGAGCAATGGAGAGTTCGTCCAGTTCCGGGTGCTTTAACAGTCTGGGGCTGCCGCAAGAAGAACATCTGCTGCGGCTCGTGGCCATGCGCGCACCGCAATCCCGGCATAAAGCCCTTGGCGCGGACGGCGCCGAATAGCTTGAAGAATGTGGGTCTGGCGATGATGTCATAAAATGGCAACCGACGAAGCGCGACACAAAGATGCTAGGCGTTTTCCAGTGTAGCGACAATGAAGTCGTGTGTCTCACCCCAGTTGCCGGTCAGGAGATCAATGTGGGGCGCTTTCGGCATGGCGGCGAGAAACCGCTTGTCAGCAATGAATTGCACTAGTTTTGCTGACGGCAGGCTGGCTTTCACCGAGCTGTGGTTGGCAGGGCTGTCGTCGATGAACACCACCGGTGATGGTCTACCTGCTGACAGCGCTGCCACCGCGCCGCCCTTGGGGCCAGAGTTTGTCAGCACCGGAAAGCGCAGGTCATACTCTGCAAGGAGCTTCTCTCGTGCCGGTTTGTTGTGGTCGCCCGGCAAATTGGTCAGCAGCACGACGTCATGGGTTTTCCAGAGCGCATTCAGAGCCTCAGATGCGCCATCCACCAAATGTTGTTGATGGCATTCACGGTCAAAGAGCATCTGAAGATGCTGTCGGACGACTTCGCTCGGAAGAGGTTCTTGCGTTTGCCTGTGCACAATGTTGCCGATGAAGCGGTAATTGTGGTCAAGAAAATGCATATCGTGCTCGGCAAGATAGATTTCCAGATGCGATATGAGATGAAGGATTACCTCATCGACATCACAGATCACCAGGGGGCGTGAGGACTTCGGGAGAGCGGCTATTTGTGCTGCTACATGGGGCAGAACCGGCGTTGGTTCAGGCATAGTCCGATGGATCCCCGGCCAGCTCGAAGCGCGCTGCGGCGATCAAGGTGGGGCGCAGGCCAATGTTTTCACAGTAGCTGAGCAGAAGGGCCTCATCGCTCATGTAGAATTCCAGAACGCCGGCAAGAAACCCCGGCTCCTCCGCCGCAATGCGAATGGATTCTGGCCCGATTCCGGCCAGAGCGAGAAAACGACCAACGAGTTCGGGATCACGTGTCAGGTGGATAAGCGCATCCATTGCAATTTCCTGCGCTTTTTCGAACGTCATTGGCGATGGCTTGGTGCCTTGCATTGTAAATTTTTGCCTTTCTGAAACGATTCCGCGTTAAAAGACGCTACAGTGGACCAGGGACGCTTGCCAGCATTTGCTGAACATGGCAGGCAATCAAGTGATTATCACCGGCATTTGGCCGGAGCTGAAAGGCCTAAACATGGCGAAAACCGTGCTGATCGTGGAAGACAACGAGCTGAACATGAAATTGTTTCATGACCTGCTCGAGGCGCACGGCTACAACACTCTGCAGACACGGACCGGTATCGAGGCTCTCGAGCTGGCGCGGTCGCACACCCCGGATTTGATCTTGATGGACATCCAGCTTCCCGAGGTCTCCGGCCTCGAGGTTACCAAATGGATCAAGGAAGATGAAGACTTGCGTTCAATTCCTGTCGTCGCTGTGACTGCTTTTGCCATGAAGGGCGATGAAGAACGCATCCGTCAAGGTGGGTGTGAAGCCTATATTTCAAAGCCTATCTCCGTGACCCGCTTTTTGGATACAGTCCGGACCTATTTGGGCGAAGCTTCTTAAGATATTGACAGTATTTGTTTTATCATTCCTTGAGGACCATCGTATGGTCCTCAAGCTGTGACGCATGCCAATCGAAGTTCTGTTAAGGTTACGAGTTTACTAAGTTTTGATGTCGTTCTTTAAATGCTTTCGCGGCACGTTGCTTTTGGGCCGGAAATCTGTAGGTTGTCACTGCGATCAAAAGACTGTTGAAACCGACTAATCCTTATCGTGATCGCCTTAGAATTCCCTACGGAATGCTCAGGTCCGCCGCATCTCCTGGGTCCGTGGGGTAGGCCGGTGCAGTAGCATGTCGAAGAGTGGCCTCCTCGAATACAATGCTCGCACCGGCCGCCTTATCTCTTTTCCTATTTCATACCGTTCAAGCGAAACTACGGTTTTCACCCCTAGCCGCCTCGCGTTGCACTTCGGGTCAGAAATCCCTCTACGCAACCTATAATTGCTTTGATTTGTATTTGTACTTTAAGTTTATTATTTACTTAGATTGATTGCGTAAAAATACGTTAGTTTCTTTGTCGTGATCCTATTTACAAATACTTAAGTCGAATCACTTACTTGTGACGCAAAGTAATTCTGACCTATGAGGCAGTTATGCGCCAAGTTTTTTCTAGAATCAGCATCTCAACGGTAATGGCAACAATGATCGGCAGTTTTCTAACTGTCGCGTTGCTGGTGGTTGGGGTGATCGTCTATTCAATATCCAGCGACCAGGCAGTTGAGAATGCTGTCTCCAAGCAAAGCACCAACTTGCGTGTTGCTGCGTTCATGATGAACGAACGCATAGAAGGGGTGGAAGTCTCCTGGAATGCAGACAATAGTGTCGACCGCATTGTTCTGGACGAGTTTCCGGACTTCGCAAGTCATGAGCTGATCGACTCCATTGGTCGAATGACAGGGCAAACCGCGACGATTTTTGCCTGGGACCCCGAGACAAAAGACTTTTGGCGTAAGACCACCAATATCATCAAGCCTGACGGCAAGCGGGCTGTCGGAACGCCACTTGGTAAAAATGGTGCCGTTTATCCGGTGGTGACCGCAGGAGACACGTTTCAAGGCCAAGCGACCATTTTGGGCAAAGACTATTTCACGATTTACAAGCCGATTTTCTCTTCGTCGGGTGACATCATCGGGATTCTATATGCCGGTGTCGAAAAGGCGGCGATTGTTGCCAATGTCAGCGAGCTGATGAGCAAGTTCACTATGCTGGCGCTGCCAGTGATTATCGTGGCTGTCTTGTTGTCAATCTTCATGGTGACCCGTCTTCTTCGTCCGGTGAGCGAGCTGGCCGCCGTCACGGAACATATTGCCAACGATGAACTGGACCAGGAAATCAAGTTTACGGATCGTGATGATCAGATTGGTCAGATGGCCAAAGCCATCGCAACGTTGAAGCAAAAAGCCTATGAACGGATGGACTTTGCGCGCCAGCAGACGGAAACAGATGCACGCACTGTTCAGCGTCAATCTCGCGTGGATGAGCTGATTACCGGCTTCCGCTCCACCGTGGCTGATGTTTTGAGCAAGGTCGGCGAGACGGCGCAGAGCCTGGATCAGACGGCGCACTCGTTGACCGATGTGTCGCGTGAGAGTGCTGGCTATGCCCAGGAAACACAAACAGCGTCGGGCGAGGCGACCCAGAACGTACAGAGCGTTGCCAGCGCGGCAGAGGAACTTGCGACCTCAATCAACGAGATTTCTCGTCAGGTAGGGCAAACAACTGAAGTTGTCAGTCGTGCGACCGAAGGCACACGGGTGACCAATGAAAAGGTCGCCGGCCTTGCATCTTCAGCGAGCAAGATCGGTGAAGTGGTGACACTCATTCAGGCAATTGCAGAACAAACCAACCTTCTCGCCTTGAACGCCACCATTGAGGCTGCGCGCGCCGGTGAAGCAGGCAAGGGATTTGCCGTTGTTGCTGCTGAAGTGAAAGAACTTGCAACCCAGACATCCAAGGCGACGGAAGAAATCGGTTCTCAGATTTCGGCCATTCAAAGCGCGACAAAGGACTCCGAAGAGGCGATTGCCGAAATCACCGAAATCATGGAAGAGGTCAACCGCTACACAACTTCAATTGCGGCGGCTGTTGAGCAGCAAGGCGTTGCCACAAACGAGATTTCGGAGAATGTGCAGCGTGCTGCAAGTGGAACAAATTCGGTGAGCGCCAGCATGACGAAATTGACCGGTGCGGTGGACCAGACCTCGAACTCTGCAGAGATGGTTCTGACAGCGTCAAGCGAACTTGGCGTCAAGACGGATCATCTCAAATCAGAGGTGGAGCGGTTCCTGGATGAAGTTTCTGCTGCATGATTTGAAGTCAACAGGTGTTCAAATTCAGACAAAGAAAAAGCCCGCCAAAATTGGCGGGCTTTTTCTTTTGAAAGCTTGATCAAGCAATTACTTGATTTTTGCTTCCTTGAATTCAACGTGCTTCTTGGCAACCGGGTCGTACTTACGCTTGACCATTTTTTCGGTCATGGTGCGTGAGTTCTTCTTCGTTACGTAGAAGAAACCGGTGTCAGCCGTGGAAAGAAGCTTAACTTTAATTGTGGTCGCCTTGGCCATAGCCTTCGATCCTGTTCAGTTGGGTTGGGCAAACGGTTCTTATGGCCAGACTTGCTGGCGATCAATCTGCCGAAGATTTCAGAAATCTGCCGGGCAACCTACCCATCGTCGTCATAAAGTCAAGCTCTGCTCTTCGTTCCGGCTTCAAAAAACGACATTGGGCCGCGATTTCTGTCTCTATGTGCCAAAACGGACCGCATTTCAGCCTTGCCCTGAGTTCAACGCGAGCTTCTTGAAGCACAAAATGGCACCTCAACGTCAGCGTTCAGATTCGGATCTTGCAACAATCTGTCTTGCAAAATGCGGAGAATATGGCGCGTGATGTTGGGCACATCGTCACTTTCCATTGCGGCGGTGATCTTGAGCCACTTCAAGTCTTCCAGTTCGCCGCTGGGTCCGGTGCCTTCGGGTAGAGTTGCTGCTATTTCATCGGCAAAGGTGGCCAGAAAGCGGGTGTCAAAGCGTCTGACGTTGCCAGGTGGTGTCGTGGCCCTGGCGATGAAACGAAACGGCTCCAGGTCCAGCTCCAGGCCTTTCTGGGCGAAAGCTTCAAAGCCTCTTCCAGGAGACTGCGCAGGGGCGTCCGGCTCCAACAGCGCCTTTCGGGCAACGAACACACCCGCCTCTTCATAGGTCTCGCGAATGGCGGCAATGGCAAAGGCGCGTCTGCGGGCAGCAGATGCTGGGGCGAGGGGGCCGCGTGAGAGCTGGGCCTCTACGGCCGGTGTGTAGCCGCGTCCGATTTTTACCCGCGAATCTGTTGGGTCCACGCGTCCACCGGGAAAGACATATTGGCCGGGCATGAAGGCATGCCTATGGTGCCGTCTTCCCATAAGCACATGTGGGATGCCCTGATGGTGGTCGATGATGATCAGCGTGGCTGCGTCCTTGGGACGAATATAGCCCGGTTTTTCAGTCATGTAGCTTTCACGCGAAGGGGTGTGGCATGGGAGCGGGGGGGCGGCGGTCAGGTCTTTTCGCTGGCCAGGTCTAAACTGGCAGCCGGGTCGGTTTCCGGAAGCTCGGTTTGTGTCTCCGGATCGAAGCCATGCATGAAGAGCGCCCATTGCAGGCCGATCAGTGCACCTTTGACTGGCGGCAGGAAGGCCAGGGACAGCACCACAGTGAGAGGGACCCAGAGGGACATATGGATCCATAGTTCAGGCCGGAAGGCCGTCTCCACGGCGAGCAGCGCCGGAATAATGATATGCCCGACGATGGTGATGGTGAAATAGGGTGGAGCGTCATCGGCCCGGTGATGATGCAGCGCCTCATTGCAGTTGTCACAATGCGGGGTAGACTTTAGATAGGCGGAAAACAGCTTCCCGACCCCGCAAGCCGGACACTTGAGTTTCAAACCGTTGAGCATTGCGTCTGTGACACCCCTTTGGGGTTTTGCTGCTGCTCGGTTTCGTTCGTCTGGTGTCCGATATGCGACGGTCATTTAGGCTTCTTCCTCCTGCCCCCCGTCCTCGAAGGCGGCTTGGATGGCCCTCCCGGCCGCCGACTTCTCGTCACGAAGGATTTCCTCTTTGATCCCGACCCGCGTTTCCCACCTTTGCGCCCCGGGGATAGAAGTTCAAATCTCAGCGCTCCGGCAAAGGGAGCGGCCTCCACGAGTTTGACTTCAACACTGTCGCCAAGTTGGTATGTTTCACCCGTCTTGTCACCTATCAGCGCATGCGACGATTCGTCATAGCGGTAGTAGTCCAGTCCAATTGTTGAAGCGGGTACGAAGCCATCTGCTCCAGTGTCGTTCAAACGGATGAATAAACCTGACTTCACTGCTCCGGCGATGCGGCCCTGGAACGTGGCACCGATTTGGTCGGACATCCACAAAGCCATAAGGCGGTCCACTGTATCGCGTTCGGCCAGCATGGCGCGTCGCTCTGCGGCCGAAATCTCAGCCCCGATGGCTTCCAGCTTGGTTTCTATGCCGTCTGGTAGGCCATCGTTGCCAAGTCCAAGGGCCTTGATCAAACCACGGTGGACGATCAGATCCGCGTAACGGCGGATTGGCGATGTGAAATGGGCATAGCGTTTCAGGTTGAGGCCAAAGTGTCCGATGTTGTCGGGATGATACTCGGCCTGGGCCTGGGAGCGCAGGATCACTTCGTTGATAACATGGGCTTGCGGGGTGTCTTTGACCTTGGCCAGAATGCCGTTGAACATGGCTGGGCGCAGACCGCCTGAAGAGGGCAGTTTCATGTCCAGCGTGCTCAGGAACTCCTTCAAGGATTCCAGTTTTTCCGGGCTGGATGCGTCATGGATACGGTAGAGCAGCGGAGATTTCTTTTTCTCCAGTGTTTCAGCCGCGGCCACATTCGCCTGGATCATGAACTCTTCGATCAGCTTGTGGGCTTCAAGGCGTTCAGGCACATAGACATGATCGACCGTGCCGTCTTCCTTGAGCTTGATCTTGCGTTCGGGAATGTCGAGGTCCAGAGGCTCACGGTTGTCGCGGCCACGTTTCAAAATTTCATAGGCTGCCCAAATCGGCTTTAGAACACCATCGACCAGCGTTTCCGTCGTTTCGTCGGTGACGCCCTCGATCGCCTTCTGGGCCTGAAGGTAGGACAGCTTGGCGGCTGAGCGCATGATCACCCGGTGGAAGCTGTGCGAACGCTTGCGACCATCCTTGCCGAAGATCATGCGAACAGCCATGGCCGGCCGTTCTTCCTTCTCGCGCAAGGAACACAGGTCGTTTGAAATGCGCTCCGGCAACATCGGGATCACCCGGTCCGGGAAATAAACAGAGTTGCCTCTCAGGTGAGCCTCGCGGTCCAGCGCGGAACCGGGGCGCACATAATGGGCGACGTCGGCAATGGCGACATAAACGATATGGCCGTCGGCATTGTCCGGATCTTCATCTGGTTCGGCAAACACGGCATCGTCATGATCCTTGGCGTCGGGCGGATCAATGGTGACGAGCGGTATCGAGCGCCAGTCTTCGCGCTTGCCTTGCGAGACAGGTTTTGCACTTTCAGCTTCTGCTTCCACGTCGCCGGGGAAGACGTGGCGTATGGCGTGGGTGTGCAAGGCAATCTCTGAGACAGCCTTCTCCGATTTCATCGAGCCGAAGCGTTCAACGACCTGACCCCTGGCCGTGCCATAGCGCCCTGTGCGCACGACCTGGACACTGATCAGATCGCCATCCTGGGCGTCCTTGGTGTCCTGTGTGTCGATGTCGAGTTCGCGCTGCTTGCGATCAATCGGCTCCAGATAGGGCGGCTGGCCGGTGCCGCGGGTGCGGAAAATGCCGAGGACAGCGTCCTGCTTTTTCTCAAGTACCTTGATGACCCGAGCTGTGTGTTCAGCCTCCGGAGTAGCCTCGGCTTCTGAAAGGCGAACCAGAGCCCTATCCCCAAGACCGGGTTGAGGGGCCTTGCCCTTGAGCGGGAGAACAAGAATCTTTGGCGGAGCACCGGCTTCATCGTCCCAGTCGACAGGTTCGCCAAGCAGCTCACCGTCCAGATCGCGGGCCACTAGATTGACGACAAAGACGGGCGGCAGGTCGCCGGGCCGGATCAGGCGCTTTTGGCGGCGCTCAACGAGACCTTCGGTACCCAGATCCTTGAGCATCTTCTTCAATTGGATGCGGGCTGCCCCGACAATGCCGAAGTGACGCGCGATTTCTCTCTTGCCGGCCTTGCCGGGATTTTCCGCCACGAAGGCCAGAATGTCTTCGCGCGAGGGGAAATCGCCCGGGGTGCGCACCTTGTTTTTGGAACGCGGCTTTGCGGGTTTCTTCGCACCGCCTATACGTCGCGCGCTCAAGAGGCGTCTTCGGCTGGTGTTTCTTCAGCAGCCTTCTTCTTAGCCGGCGCCTTCTTTGCCGCAGGCTTCTTGGCAGCCGGTTTTTTGGCTGCAGCCTTTTTTGCAGGGGCTTTTTTCGCTGCAGCTTTCTTTGGTGCGGCCTTTTTCTTTGTGCCGCCCTTGGAAGCCTTCGCTGCGATAAGCTCCACAGCCTGTTCCATTGTCACAGCCTGCGGATCAGTGTCCTTCGGCAAGGTGGCATTGACCTTGCCGTGTTTGACATAGGGACCGTAACGACCGTCAAAGACGTTGACCGGACCGCCTTCTGATGGGTGTTCCCCAAGTTCCTTGAGTGGAGTAGCCGCGGCGCGGCCACGGCCGCCCTTGGCGCGTTTTTCCGCCAGAGCATCCACGGCGCGGTTGATGCCGACGGAGAACACTTCGTCAGGAGATGTCAGATTGGCGTAGGTGCCTTCGTGCAGGACGAAAGGACCATAGCGGCCAATGCCTGCCGTGATCATCTTGTTGTCTTCAGGGTGCAGGCCAACTTCGCGCGGCAGCGACAGAAGCTGAAGGGCCTTGTCGAGATCCATGTCCGGTGCGGACCAGCCGCGGGGCAGGGACGCGCGCTTGGGCTTGGCTTCCTCGCCGAGCTGGACGTAAGGCCCAAAGCGACCGGTGCGCAGGGAAATATCCACCCCGGTTTCCGGATCTTGTCCGAGGACCTTCGGTCCTTCGTTTTCGGCATCTCCGTCGCCGCTGCCCTTGGCGAGCTGACGGGTGTATCCGCAATCAGGATAGTTGGAGCAACCGATAAAGGCACCAAAGCGACTGACCTTCAAGGACAGCTGGCCGTCAGAACAGGACGGGCAGGCACGCGGAGCGCTTCCGTCTTCCTTTTCAGGAAAGATGTGATGGGCCAGCATATCGTTGAGGCTGTCCAGGACTTGCGAGACACGCAGGTCCTTGATTTCGTCAACGGTGCCGGAGAAGTCGCGCCAGAAGTCCTTCAAGACCTCCTGCCAGGACAGTTCACCAGCAGAAATGCGGTCAAGCTGCTCTTCCAGGCTGGCAGTGAAATCAAACTCAACATAGCGATTGAAAAAGCTTTCTAGAAACGCAATGACGATCCGACCCTTGTCCTGCGGGACAAGCTGTTTCTTTTCCAGTTCCACATAATCACGGTCGCGCAGTGTCTGCAGTGTGGAGGCGTAGGTCGACGGACGGCCGATACCCAGCTCTTCCATCTTCTTGACGAGGCTTGCTTCCGTGTAACGCGGTGGCGGCGTTGTAAAGTGCTGGCTGGCTTCAATCGGTTTTGGTTCAGCGCCGGCAGCAATCAGTTCAAGGCTTGCGCCTTCATCAACGGCAGGAAGGCGCTTGGACGCTTCGTCTTCATCGTCGTCGCGGCTTTCCTGATAGAGCGCGAAGAAGCCGTCAAAGCGGACGACAGAACCGGTCGCGCGCATGGTTGCAGGCTTGGTGCCTTTGGCGGTGATGTCGATAGTGGTGCGTTCCAGAACGGCACTTTCCATCTGACTGGCCATGGTGCGTTTCCAGATCAGTTCATAGAGCTTTGCCTGATCAGGGTCGAGAAAGCGGGCCACATCCTTTGGACGACGATTGAGGTCGGTTGGACGGATCGCTTCGTGGGCTTCCTGTGCGTTCTTGGCCTTGGAAGAATAGAACCGCGGCTTTTCCGGCAGGTATTTGTCGCCAAAGTCCTGACCGATCACATAACGGGCGGCAGAAATGGCTTCGCCTGCGATCTGTACACCGTCGGTACGCATATAGGTGATGAGACCCGAGGTCTCGCCACCAATCGAAATACCTTCATAGAGTTTTTGTGCCACCTGCATCGTACGCGAGGCGGAAAAGCCAAGCTTGCGCGAGGCTTCCTGTTGCAGCGTTGAGGTGGTGAACGGTGGTTGCGGGTTGCGCTTGCCAGGCTTGGAAACAACGCTGTCGACGCTGAAGTCCGCTTTTTCAAGGACTTCGCGGATTTCGGTGGCTTCGGCTTCACTGTTGACGTCAAGACGGGTGATCTTGCGACCATCATAGCTGGTTAGACCGGCCTGCAGCGGTGCTCCTTCAGGCGTCGTAAGGTTGGCAAGGATCGACCAGTATTCCTGGGCCTTGAAAACCTCTATCTCCATTTCCCGATCGCAAATCAGGCGCAGCGCAACGGATTGCACGCGGCCGGCAGAACGGGCTCCTGGCAGCTTGCGCCACAGAACCGGAGACAATGTAAAGCCAACGAGATAATCAAGTGCGCGGCGGGCAAGGTAGGCATCGACCAGAGGCGTATCCAGCTCGCGCGGATTGTCCATTGCCTCCAGGATGGCCTTTTTGGTGATCGCGTTGAACACAACGCGCTCGATCTTCTTGTCCTTGAGGACACGTTTTTTCTGCAGGACTTCCAGCACGTGCCACGAAATGGCTTCCCCTTCGCGGTCGGGGTCAGTCGCGAGAATCAGTTTGTCGGCGTCTTTGACGGCTGCCGCAATTTCGTTGAGGCGCTTTTGGGATTTGGAATCGACTTGCCAGCTCATGGCAAAGTCTTCATCCGGTTTCACTGAACCATCCTTGGCCGGGAGATCGCGAACGTGACCATAGGATGCCAGGACATGGTAGTCCGATCCCAGGTACTTGTTGATCGTCTTGGCTTTCGCCGGCGATTCGACAATGACGATATTCATCTTTTCCCAAATGCTAATGCGGCGAAGCTGCGCAAGGTGCGTCCGAAGGCTTCGCGAAATATTTGCTCTTTGTTTCTCGTTGCGACGATCAAGGATCGCAAGCGCCCTGTCAAATGGACTTTTGTTGAGCTGCGGTCAAGTCGCGCTCGCAATTCCAAGTCAAGGAAGATCGGTAGCAGTAGCGAATTTCACTGCGCAAGCATGTAAAATGACCGGGCGTTTAGCTCTGTCTGGCGTGCCGGTTCGCCTCGCGCAGGTAGAGATACAGCGGCAGGGCGAGTGATAAACCGACACAAAGGCCGGCTGGAAATATCAGCCACCAAGTGTTGATTTTTTCTTCTTTGGCATCGCCATATGCCCAAATCCAGAAGACAGCGATGGATATGAGGACATCGGCGGAGAACCCTGATGCTGGGCCGTTTGCAAACAGCGACTGCAGGAACAGCGGCACGTTCACGCCGTGGTTGGCGAAAAAACCTCCAAAAAAGACCCAGGGAACCAACGTTCCTGCGATGGCTGCCGTAGCATAGAGTGTTTTCATGGGAATCAGTCTTCTCAATGTACGACTGCGCAGTATAGGCAGATCGATGTTTCGGGAATAGGTGAACGCTCATGCCAATGCCGAATGAATATCAGCGCGCGGGGCAAATCTTCGAGCAGTTTCTGGAAGATGCACGCGGTTTTCTCGATCATGCGACCCGCAACCAGACCTACACCACCGTGCAGGCTGTCTTTCTGGTCTTCCGGCGGCGTCTCAGTGTCGAGCAGGGGCTTCGCTTCGCAGATGAATTGCCCGCAGTTCTCAGGGCGCTTTTCATCAAAGATTGGGATCTGAGCCAGCCGACAGCAGCCTTTGCAGGTTTCGAGGAGATGGCGGACGAGGTGTGCTCGTTGAGACGCCATCACAACTTCGCCCCGCCGACTGCCATCAGGGAAGTGGCCAAGGCTTTGAGGTGCCATGTGGACAATGAGGCTTTCGATGCTGTCCTGGCCACCCTGCCGGATGGGGCCGCGGACTATTGGTCGGAGGGGGATCAGTAAAGAAGCGAGACCTTTTGGCTGTGATGGCGCTCGATACGTCCGGCAAGCTCCAATTCCAATAGAAGAATTTGGATTGTGCGTGGGCTTTCACCAGTAAACCGGATCAGTTCATCGACCATCACAGGACTCGGGCCGAGCGCTGACAATAGTTTGCTACGGGCTGTTTCACTTGGTTCTTCGACTTCCAGATTGTCATTGGCGGATGGTTCACCGATCTCTGCGTTAAAAGGGAACTCCGGTTCCAGGCGTCCTTCAAGCACAGAGAGTATGTCCGCCGCGCAGGTGGTGAGCATGGCGCCTTGCTGGATCAGCCGATTGGCACCTGTCGAGCGTGGATCCATAGGTGAGCCTGGAACGGCAAAAATCTCGCGGTTCTGCTCAAGCGCGAAGCGAGCGGTGTGCAGTGAGCCGGATTTCTGGGCGGCTTCGATGATGACCAGTCCAAGCGCCATGCCGGAGATCAGACGGTTGCGGCGCGGAAAGTCTCGTCCACGAGCTTTCCAGCCAAACGGCATTTCGCAAATCGCGTTGCCGTCATTGTCCAGAATGCGTTCGAGCAACTGGGTATTCTCGCTCGGATAGATTACGTCGATGCCGCCTGCGAAGACCGCGACAGTTCCGGTTTGCAGGCTGGCAGTATGGGCAGCAGCGTCAATACCGCGTGCAAGGCCAGATGAGATGACGAAGCCGTTGAGCCCAAGCTCTGAGGCTATGTTCTGGGTGATTTTCTGTCCGCTGAGGGAAGAGTTGCGCGCGCCGGCAATTGCGATGGTCTTGGGGGAGCGCACTGCGATGCCGCCGCGCACGGACAAGAGCGGCGGTGGACTGTCGATATGGCGTAAATGCGGTGGGTAGTCGGGTTCGCCAAGCGCGACCAATCGCGCACCCAAACTCTCATGCGCTTCCAGCTCCGCTTCTGCATCGCTTTGCGGGGCAACGCGCAGGTTCTTCTTGCCGCCGCGCGATGACAGCGATGGCAGGGCCTGCAAGGCCGCTTCAGCGGACCCGCAATGATTGAGAAGCGAACGGAAGGTTGCTGGTCCGATGTTTTCCGACCGGATCAAGCGCAGCCAGGCGAGGCGCTGGGCCTCACTGAGTGACAGGGTGTTTGCTTGCTTCACCCCGTCCATGGCTTAGGTTTCTGTCTGTGGGTCGGGCGGCGCCGACGACGGTGCGCTCTTGTTTCCAATGCGGCTTTCGGTGCCGTTCAAAAGGCGGCCAATGTTCTCGTGGTGTTTTGCCCACAAGATCATGCTCATCAGACCAAAACCAAGGGCCAGCAATGGTGTCCCAACGACCCAAAGCAGGATTGGCGTTGCCAATGTCGCGGTGAGTGCGGACAGGGATGAATAGCGCAAGGTGAAAGCCATTGCGATCCAGATAGCTGCAAAGGCCAGACCGATTGGCCAGTTCAATGCCAGAAGAATGCCGAGATAGGTCGCGACGCCCTTGCCGCCCTTGAAACCCAGCCAAATCGGGAAGAGGTGCCCCAAGAACGCGGACATACCTGCAACAAGTGCTGCGATGGGCCCAAACAGGGCGCCGACAATCAGTGCAGCTGCGGTGCCCTTGAGGGCATCACCCAACAGTGTGAGGGCAGCCAGCTTCTTGCTGCCGGTGCGCAGGACGTTGGTGGTGCCGATGTTCCCTGAGCCGATATCGCGAATATCACCATGTCCGCCAAGGCGGGTGATGACCAGGCCAAAAGGAATGGAGCCGAGTACATATCCGATAACGACCGCAATGGCAGCGTGCTGCCACGTCAGGTCCCAAACAATTGTTTCAAACACGTTGAGCGTTCCCAAATTTTATCGGTCAATCGTAAGTGTAAACCGTTTTGCCCGCAACTATCGTATGCAGGACGCGGCCGGAGAACCTTGCGTCTTCAAATGGGGAGTTCTTGGAGCGTGACTTGATATCAGCCTTTTGCAGCACCCATGGCAGATCCGGGTCAAAGACCATGACATCGGCGGGAGCGCCTTTTTCAAGGCGGCCTGAGGCAAGTCCCAGACGCTTGGCCGGATTGATGGTCATGGTGGTCAGGAGGCGCAGAAGGTCAATGTCGTCGGAATGGTAGAGCCTGAGCGCTGCTGCCAGCAAAGTTTCCAGACCACTGGCGCCATCTTCGGCCTCTGCCCAGGGATGGCGCTTGGTTTCAACGTCCTGCGGATCGTGGTTGGAGACAAGAATGTCAATCGTGCCGTTTGCAAGCGCCGCGATCATCGCCTGTCGGTCGTCTTCGTCGCGCAGTGGCGGGGACATCTTGAAGAAGGTGCGATAGGCGCCGATGTCATTTTCATTGTGTGTCAGGTGATTGATCGACACACCTGCGGTGATGTCGAGACCCTTGTCCTTGCCGATACGGATCACATCTGCGCTGTCCGCAGTTGAAATCATGTTGGCGTGGTAGCGTGACCTGGACATGGCGACGAGGCGCAGGTCGCGCTCCAGCATAATGATTTCGGCTTCGCGCGGCACGCCGGACAGGCCTTTCCAGCTTGCATTGAGGCCGGCATTCATCGTGCCGCCAGCAAGGTCCGGATCCTCGGTGTGATGGACAATCAGGGCATCAAAGTCGCGCGCATAGGTCATCATGCGCCGCATGATCTGTGCATTTCGAATTGATTTGTGACCGTTGGTGAAGGCCACCGCACCGGCTTCCTGAAGGAGGCCGATTTCGGTCATGTCCTGACCCTCAAGCCCTTTGGTCAGGGCAGCCATGGGCTTGACGTTGACGCAGGCGTTGTCGCGGGCGCGGCGAAGGATGAAATCCACCAGCGCCGGATCGTCGATCACCGGGTCGCTGTCAGGCATTGTGACGATGGTGGTGATCCCGCTGCTGGCTGCTGCATTGCTGGCGCTGGCAAAGGTTTCACGGTGTTCGGCGCCCGGTTCTCCAACCGACACACACATGTCGATCAGGCCGGGCGCTGCGACTGCGCCCTTGCAGTCCATGAGCGTTGCGCCTTCGGGCGCTCCCTGATTGAGAGCTTCGGGTCCGGCCTCCAAGATGATCCCGTCTGCCATGATCACGGCGCCGGGCGCGTCGAGGTTTCGTGCCGGATCTATAATCCGGGCATTCGACAGGACCAGAGGTTTCGGCGTTTGTTTCACCACAGTGTTTGTTCCTTAACGCTCAACCTACTGGTTCGGCAGGTGTTCGGACAAGGCTTCCAGAACGGCCATGCGCACAGCAACACCCATTTCCACTTGCTCACGAATGAGGCTTTGCGGTCCGTCGGCCACTTCAGGATCGATTTCCACGCCACGGTTCATCGGACCGGGATGCATGACGAGCGCGTCCTCATTGGCGTGGGAAAGTTTTTCGCGGTCCAGGCCATAAAATCTGAAATATTCACGAACAGATGGGATGAAAGCACCGTTCATGCGCTCACGCTGCAAGCGCAGCATCATGACGATGTCGGCGCCCTTGAGGCCTTCGTTCATGTCCCGGTAGACTTCAACGCCCATTTGCTCAATACGGCTTGGCAGCAAAGTGGAAGGGGCGATGACCCGTACCCGGGCGCCCAAGGCGTTGAGCAGAATGATGTTGGAGCGTGCAACGCGGGAATGCAGGATGTCGCCGCAAATCGCGACTACGAGGCGGGAGATCTTGCCCTTGTGGCGTCGGATCGTCAGCGCATCAAGCAAGGCCTGAGTGGGATGTTCGTGTGGCCCGTCTCCGGCGTTGATCACCGAGCAGCCCACCTTGCGGGCCAACAGATGAACCGCACCAGCTGCGTGATGTCGCACGACCAGAAGGTCGGGATGCATGGCATTCAGCGTGGCGGCCGTGTCGATCAGCGTCTCACCCTTTTTGACAGAGGATGAGGAGACCGCCATGTTCATCACATCGGCGCCAAGCCGTTTGCCGGCCAGTTCGAAAGAACTTTGGGTTCTGGTGGAAGCCTCGAAAAACAGGTTGATCTGGGTACGTCCGCTCAAGACGGACTTCTTTTTCTCGACTTTGCGAGAAACCTCAACGGCTTCTTCGGCCCGGTCGAGAAGACCAAGAATTTCGTGGGGTTGAAGCCCTTCAATGCCCAGCAAATGTCGATGGGGGAAGGGCGTGCCTCGATGGGTATCTGTATCGCTCATCGAGATCATCCCTTAGGCCTGAATCGGCTTGTGTACAAGGCATAAGTGACCAAGAAGGCACTCTTCCACCTCTTTGGAGCCCTTTGGGCTGCGTCTTTGACCGTGTTTGACGAGCATATCGGGCTTTCTGTGTACGGCCTGCTTCGTCGCAAGGTCATTGCTTTCTAGCCGAGGAGGGCCAGCAGAACCGGGATAGTCACAATGGAAACGACGCTTTGCAGGGTCAGGATTTCCGCCATCAGTTTTGCATCTCCACCCATCAGCCGTGCCAACAGGAAGGCATTGCTGGCGGACGGGACGGTGCAGGCAATCAGGATGACAATCAGCGCAGAGCCCTGGAGACCAAAGAGAGCGGCAAAGCCTGCGCCAACAAGGGGGCCGATCAGAAGCCGGATGACGGTGGCAAAGGTCAGTGCGGGACCGGGACGGCGCAGCGAGTGGAGGTCGATGCTGGCGCCAACACACAAAAGGCCAATGGCAAGCGCGCCGCCGCCGAGCATGTTGATCGTCGTCAGTGCGGGGCCAGTGATCGGCAGTGACACCAGATTGCCAAGGATGCCGAGCACGATGGCAATGTTGAAGGGGTTCGTCGCGAGATCACGGGCAATCTTGCCAACCGAAGGTGCCTTATCGCTTGCACCATAGCGTGACAGGACCAGGATGCTGGAGACATTCAACACCGGGATCATCACCACCATTGCAATCGCCAGCAGGGCAACCCCCTCATCGCCAAGCAGGCTGTTGCCCAGCGCGAGAGCCAGGAAGCCATTCCAGCGCACGGATCCCTGGAAAATAGAGGTGTAGCGCGGACCGTTGATCCCAAAGCGACGCTCCATGAACGGGCGCAGAAGCAAGACCAGCGTAATCATTGTCAAAATGGTTGCGAGCAACGTCAAGCCGACTTCGATCGACGGCAAGGAGGCAAAGTCTGCCAAGGCAATCGACTTGAACAGAACGCAAGGAAACAAGGCGAAATAGGTCAGGCGCTCAATGCCGCTCCATTGCGTTTCCGGTATGAGTTTGCTGCGCTCAAGAACATAGCCAAGGGCTGTCAGCACAATAATCGGGATGAGGGCAGTCAGGATTGTGAGCATGGAAGCATTTCAGATCAAAAAAAGGATTGGCTCTAAGTGATGTGGGCCTGGCAGCTTTGGCACAGACGCGAAAGGAGGGACTATGATGTTAGCAGCTTGTCGCCAATATATGAATGAGCAACTTCAATCGGGCTGGTTGTTGTGTCCTTGCAGATAGCCCATCCGGTCCAGAAAGCCTTGCAGGATAAAACCGGCAGCCATCTTGTCGACGACTTCGGCGCGCCGCGCCCGCGATGAATCTGCTTCCAGCAAAGTGCGGGTGACAGCTGCTGTGGACAGGCGCTCGTCCCAATAGGTGATTGGCAAATCGGTCAGAGGCGCCAGATTGCGCGCAAAGGCTCTGGTTGCCTGAACGCGCGGACCTTCGCTTCCATCCATATTTAGAGGCAGGCCAAGGACAATTCCGCCGACATCCTGAGCGGTGCAGATTTTCAAGAGCTGTTGCACATCCAGCGTAAATTTCTTGCGTCGGATGGTCTCCATGGGCGAGGCAATGCCAAGACCGATGTCCGAAAGGGCCAGACCGATGGTCTTGGTGCCAAGATCAAGACCGATCAGGCGTTTGCGAGCGGGCAGGGCTGCCACGAAGTCTTCAAGCGGAAGTGCTGGATCATTTGCCATGGCAGGCCTTTATCAGGACTGGGCGTGTGTGACCAGATAATCCTCGCCGAAGTATCGCCTATACAGCCTGTTGAAGGCTCTTCTGGTAGTCCTCAACCACTTCTGGAAGCGCATGATGGATCCAATGGATAAGTACGTCCAGTGGCATGGCTGCAGCGAAGTAATAGCCCTGCAGGCAATTGATGCCCATCTTGGTGGCGAATTCAGCCTGCTCCAGTGTTTCGATGCCTTCGCCGACCGTTCGGCAATCAAGTTCGTTCGCCATCGCAATGGTTGAGCGCAAAATAGCTCTGGTGCGGGCGTCCTCGAACGCCCCAACAATGATCGAGCGGTCGATCTTTAGGAAGTCGAACGGCAGGCTGGCCAGACGGGCAATATTGGAATAGCCCTTGCCGAAGTCATCAATGGCGACCTTGTACCCGCGCTCCTGAAGCTGCTTGAAGATGCACATTGCCGCATCACCGGAGACAAACAACGCATCCTCAGTGATCTCGATTTCGAGTTTGGCTGGCGAAAAATCAAGTTTTGAGCGCAGGGCGTCAAGGCTGGTGATGAAGTTCGACTGGGCGAAATGACGCGAACCGATATTGACGGCCATGCTGATATCAAACCCAGCTTCAGCCAGCTTGCGTTGATCCTTCATCGCACGCTCGATCACCCATTCTCCCAATCGATCCATGATGTGAGATCCATGGATGGCGGGGATCCAGACGTCCGGCATCAAGCGACCAAGTTCCGGATGGTTCCATCGGATCAAGGCTTCGACGCCGTTGATGACCTGGCGACGAACACAGATTTTCGGTTGGTATTCCAAAACAAGATGATCGTTTGCGATCGCATCGAGCAGATCCCGGCGCAGCTCAGCTGCAGTTCGGGTGCCAATCTTTGTGGAGTAGAGCTCCGAGCGGTTCTTGCCGCCCTTTTTGGCGTGGTACATTGCAATGTCAGCGCGCTTGATCAGTTCTTCGGTCTCACGCCCGTCCTGGGGGAAACGAGAGCAGCCGACGCTGGCGCTGGCGTTTGAGATGAATGTCAGGTCGTCTGAGGGCACAGAAAGCTCTGTACGCAGATCTGTGAGGAACTCCTCTACCTGCGCGTCTTCGATCAAGCCCTGAACCATGATGACAAATTCATCGCCGCCAATACGTGCGACCACTGGAGGTGCCCATGGGTCTGTGCCCGCCTTGTTGTGATCCAGGTCAAGGTCGCCCGTGACCTTGAGCAGTTTTTGAGCGCTCGCCTTCAAGAGCTGGTCACCGACGTCGTGGCCATGAAGGTCATTGACGTCCTTGAAGTTATCAAGGTCAACCAGAACCATGACGCCGCCGCGCTTGGGTAGCTGCGATTCCTGCAGAATTGGCGCTGTCAATGTCTGCAAGCGATCACGGTTTGGAAGTCCGGTTATTGTGTCACTATACGCCAGTTTTTCGATGCGTCTTCCGGCACTCGTTACACGGCGCACCATGATGTTGTAGTTGTTGCGCAGGTCGCCGATCTCTCTGAACGGAATAAACCCGGCCACGCGTCCAACAGTTTCCAGCTTACGTTTTCGCGCATTGGCCTGCATGGCCGTTGCGAGACGCTCAAGCGGAGCAGACAAGGATTTGGCCATCAAACAGCCAATACCGAATGTCATCAGGAGGCTGGTGGTGAGAATGAAGAAAACCGATTCCAGGCTCCGATAGATTTTCTCATAGATTTCCTGGACTGGCTGCGGAACCATAACGCCCCAACCGGCTCCCGGTACGGAGGTCAAGCCAGCGATCATGTTGCCCTTGAGCGCCGGGGAATAGAATTCCTCAATGCCTGTCTCGCCATTCATCATGCGTTTGACCGCTGATACTTTGGCGATGTTCTTGCGGGCCGCAATCCAGTCTTTCAACGGGTGGGCGAGCACTGAACCGAACTGATCAACGATGGCGGCATGGCCCTTGATGCCGAAGCTAATGCTTCTGCCCAAGGCGATAAAGTAATCCGTACTGATACTGCCAAGGGAAACGAAGCTTCCAAAATCACGGATCAGATAGATCCTGTTCTTGCCATTGGTATCGGCCACCACACCGGACAGGTATGTCTTTTCGGTCGATGCGTGGCTCATCATGTGTTGTAGCTCTTCACCGCTCAAATCTGTCGGTGCGACTGTTTCGCCGAACGCAAGCGTCTGGAGAATAGCGCCTGTGTTCTTGTCGATGTTGACGACAAAATTCATGTTGAGCTGGGAGAAAAGACGCTGCATATGAGGCATTGCATCGCCAGCAGCGAGGCTTTCCCCAATGGCTTCAAAGGCCGCAACGATGTCCTTGTGGTAGCGCTCGAGCGCAAAGCCCAGGTTCTGAGCAATCAAAAGATGTCTATCTTTGATCGACGCAAACTCTCGTTTGACGCCATCGTGATAGGACCATGCTCCAAATACCAGCGATGGTATCAACACTGCCATGAAGAACGTCAAAATCAGAAAACTTCTGATTTTCATGCCGCTTTTTCCTCGAGGTGACCTATTATCAATTTTCGCATCATTACACGGATCGCTATTTTGTTTGTTAATAAGGTTGAAAAAGAAAATTGTTGCTGAACAAAGGTTGAATCAATCTCCTAAACATTGATAATTGCTTGATAAAAACGGCTGATGCGGTGGCAATTCGAGTATCAGATTTGCTATGGTTGGCGTGTTAAAGTCGCTTCAAAACAGTTGGGATGAACACGATGAAACTGACCTGGTATGGCCATGCCGCCTTTAAACTGGAAATCGCTGATGCATCGATCCTGATCGATCCATTCCTGAGTGGAAATCCTAGCTTTCCGAAGGAATTGACTGCTGAGAGTGTCGGCGACGGTGTCACTCATATTGTGCTCACTCACGGCCATGACGACCACATCGGCGATACGATTGAGATCGCACGCGCCACAGGCGCGCAGTTGACATCAAATGCTGAAATCTGCGGTTGGGCGAATTCCAAAGGAATTGAAAACCTCAATCCGATGAACTCCGGTGGTTGTGTTGACGTTGGGCCGTTCAAGATTGCGCTGACGGTAGCGCATCATTCCTCGTCCACCGCTCAGGACGGCGGCATCACCTATCTCGGCAATCCACACGGCGTGATCATTGAGGCGCCCGGAGAGAAAGTCTTCTATCATATGGGGGATACGGATATCTTTGGTGATATGGCTCTGATCAACGAGCTGTACCAGCCAAAGGTCGGCATCGTACCCATTGGCGATCGCTTCACGATGGGCGGACGGGCGGCAGCTCTGGCTTGCAATCGGTTCTTCAATTTCGACGCCATTGTTCCGTGTCATTTCGGAACCTTTCCGATACTTGACCAAACGGCTGATACGTTCATCGAGGCACTCGGTGACACTGCATCCAAGGTTCGATTGCCACAGCCTGGTTCGACTTTCGAGCTCTGACGCGTCTTTCGGGCATTCCCTGTTACAGACCCGATAAGCAAAAGCCCGCCGATTGGCGGGCTTTTTGTGTTTGGATCGGTTTGGGTGGTTTGTTCGCGGATGGACTGATTTTCCGGCAGATCGCGGGGTTCCGGCTGCTGTTCGACGTCCTAGCGAATGATTGCCGAGGTGATATCCTCAGGGCGCTTGTCCTTGACAATCTCCCAATTCAGTCTGGCGTGGTCGATCAGCTCCTCGGAGTTCGACTGAAAACGCTCTTGAACCGAAAGGCTGTTGTTAAGGTACAGCTTTCCTTCAACGATTGACCAGGCTTCAGGCACGATCGGGACCTTGTATCCCTTGCTCACGCCGAAGGCACAAAAGCCGCCGAATTGAGGCGCGTACTTGGATGGGTTGGCGATAAAGAGGTCGCGGTTTTCCGAAGATGAGAACTTCCAGGTCACGTCATCATATGTTGCTGTGAACTCGTCGCTGCCTTGAACAGGCTTGCCTTGCGTGAAATAGGCGACCGGATCGGTGCCGCCGATTGCCGTGCCATTGGTCACAAAGGATGATACTTCATCGGCTTGAGCGAAGGTTGTGAGAGATCCTGTACTGAGCAGTGCAGCGGCAAGTAGTGCTGCCTGCAGTGTTGGGCGTCCAAATGTCATTTCAGTCCTCCATCCAGATTTGACCTGAAACATACTGCGCGGTCACTTTCAGAATGCCAAGCATTTCTGCTGAATACCAGTCACGTCGTTTCACAAACCAGGTAGTGCGACGCGATAATCATCGCCTGAAAGGTGTTCAGTGGCTTCGTTCTTGTCAGGGTCACGCGGTGCTGTCAGGCCAAGGACAAGTTGGATTGCGGTTTCAATGTCTGCTCGCATAACCCGATGGCCGCGTATGTGAAGCTTGAAATAGATCAGTCCAAGCAACAGATCGATCCTGGTTTCCATATCCGCTTCAAAGGGGGTTGCGATGAAGATTTGTCGCAAAACAAGACGTCGTGCGTCTTCTGCTTCCGAGAGCACTGAGTTTAGTTCTGGTGTGTTTCGAAGGGGAACCAGGGCACGGATTGCCTCGCCCAGCGCGGTCTCCTGCAGCGCATCTACAGTGTTGGAGAGGCAGGTGAAAAGGTCTTGCGCGACATTGCTTCTTTGCGGCGGGGCAGGGTTCGCAGTTTCAAGGGCTGAGCGAATTGCCGCTGCCACCATGGCAGCCTTGTCGGGCCAGCGCCGGTAAACAGCCTGTTTGCTCGTGCGTGCGCGCTTTGCGAGCTGGGCAATTGTCGTTGCTTCATAGCCTTTGGCGGCGAGCTCTTCCAGCGTTGCATCAAGCAAGGCCTTGGTCACACGTTCCGCTTGCGGTCTTCCTGCTTCAGGCGATGGTGTCTTCATAATCTTGAAAACCGTTCTCAATTCCGAGGGAGACGTCCGCGATGCGGGCATAGGGATGGGTGAAGATCTCCGTATCCTTCAATTCTTCCCACAGATGGTGATAGGCGCGCATGTCGAAAAACCTACAGACGGCAAAGTCACTGCATTTTCCAGAAAGTGCATCGGCGTCGAACCAGGAGAAAGAGACGTCGGGGTGGCGGGACAGGATGTCGCCAATCATCTCGGCAAAGGAGCGACGTTTTTCGCGGGAAAGCGCCAGCCAGGCAGGCTCTACGTTCAGATACACGATGGCCATCATTGCAAGTGGTTTGCTCATGGAAAATCTCTATTACGGTTACGACTGGAACCGTAATTTATCTATTTTCTTGAAATTGGCAAGCACGTCTCTTGTCCTTCGTGCGAATTTCGGAAAAAACACCAAGGGATCCAGGGCCGTTTGGCCCGATGCTCTTTCGGGCCACACAACCCGAGGCAAATGAAGGAAAGAAGCTTACATGTCCGTTGATATTGATACGGTGAAACGCGTTGCCGGTCTGGCGCGCATCAAGGTTAGCGATGCCGATGCGGAGCGCATGACCGGCGAACTGAATGGCATCTTGGGCTTTGTTGAACAGCTTGATGAAGTCGACATTTCAGGTGTCGAGCCGATGACATCTGTCGTCGAGCAAACCATGAAAAAGCGCGTCGATGGCGTGACCGACGGTGGCTATGCCGACAACGTGGTGAAGAATGCGCCGATGAGCGAAGATAATTTCTTCATGGTGCCAAAGGTGGTCGAATAGCACTTAGCCGCGATTTTGGCTGGCAAAAAGCCTGGGAGATACCAGAGTGTTTGAGACAGATGCCGAGATGAGCATTGGCGTAGAAACGCCGTTGCAAGACGAGGTCCGTGATCTCGTCGCAGCTTTGAATGAGTATCTCATTCCGTTGTCTCCGGTGGAATTCCAGTTCCAGCTCACCGTTGAGCAAATGGCACATGCAGACACCATCGTCTTCATCGCTCGCGATCTGGATGGCAAGGCCGTCGGGATGGGGGCCTTGAAGATACATGATGAGAACTATGGCGAAGTGAAGCGCATGTTCACCGTTCCTGCTGTGCGCGGAACCGGTCTTGGTAAGCGCCTTGTTGCTGCGATCGAGGCCGAGGCCAGGCAGCGCGGACTGACGCAGCTCAAGTTGGAGACCGGGTCCACATCCGGTTTTGAGCCAGCCTGGGGTGTCTATGAGGCTTGCGGCTTTACCCGGTGCGGTGCTTTTGCCGACTACCCGAATTCAGAATTCAACGTCTTTTATGAAAAGAACCTGACGAAATGACCGATCTGACCAAATTGACGATTGCCGAGGCGCGCGAAGGCCTTAAAAACAAAGACTATACCGCGCTTGAGCTGACCGATGCCTTTGTGAAGAACATCGAAGCGGCCAATCCGACGATCAATGCCTATGTCGCCGTAACCTCTGATCAGGCGCGCGACATGGCCAAGGCTTCGGATGAGAAACTTGCCAAGGGTGAGGGCGGTGCCTTGGAAGGTATTCCGCTGGGCATCAAGGACCTTTTTGCGACCAAGGATGTGCACACACAAGCCTGCTCGCATATTCTGGACGGCTTCAAGCCTGTTTATGAGTCCACCGTCACCTCCAACCTGTGGGCAGATGGCGCGGTAATGCTCGGCAAGCTCAACATGGATGAGTTTGCCATGGGGTCGTCCAACGAAACGTCCTACTACGGCAATGTCATCAATCCATATCGCAAAACCGGCTCCAACCAGGATCTGGTCCCCGGCGGGTCGTCAGGTGGTTCTGCTGCAGCTGTTGCTGCGCGCATGTGCATGGGGGCAACGGCGACAGACACCGGTGGTTCTATCCGTCAACCGGCGGCTTTCACCGGCACTGTAGGTGTCAAGCCGACATATGGTCGTTGTTCACGCTGGGGTGTCGTGGCTTTCGCATCGTCGCTCGATCAGGCTGGTCCAATCGCCAACACGGTTCGTGACAGCGCCATTTTGCTGAAGTCGATGGCCTCTGTTGATGCCAAGGACACGACCTCAGTTGATATCGAGGTGCCGGACTACGAAGCTTCGATTGGCAAATCCGTCAAAGGTCTGAAGATCGGTATTCCGGCTGAATATCGTGTTGAAGGCATGTCGGCGGAGATCGAAGAGCTGTGGCAAAAGGGTATTCAGTGGCTCAAGGATGCGGGCGCAGAGATCGTCGACATCACATTGCCGCACACCATTTACGCACTGCCAGCCTATTACATCGTCGCCCCGGCGGAAGCCTCTTCAAACCTGGCGCGTTATGACGGCGTGCGCTACGGCTTGCGGGTTCCGGGCAATGACATTGCCGATATGTACGAAAACACCCGCGCCGCCGGTTTTGGCGACGAAGTTCAGCGTCGTATTCTGATCGGAACCTACGTGCTGTCAGCTGGTTACTACGATGCCTATTACCTGAAGGCGCAGAAGGTTCGCTCGCTGATCAAGCGGGACTTTGATCTTGCCTGGCAGAATGGTGTTGATGCAATTTTGACACCGGCGACCCCATCAGCAGCCTTTGGTATTGCGGATCAGGATATGCATTCCGATCCGGTCAAAATGTACATGCAGGACATTTTCACCGTGCCGGTCAACATGGCTGGTCTGCCTGGCATTTCGGTTCCTGCCGGATTGAGCAGCGAAGGTCTGCCATTGGGTCTGCAGCTTATCGGTAAGCCATTCGATGAGAGCACCTTGTTCCAGGTTGGTCAGGTGATTGAAGACGCTGCCGGTCGTTTCGAACCGACCAAGTGGTGGGGTTGATCCCGAAAATCAAAAGCCCGGAGGTTTCTCCGGGCTTTTTCCGCGTTTCTTGAGTGACCGAAACCGATATCCATTATTGGCCTGGACTGGCTTGAAGCTCTCATGCCACCTATCATCGTCCAGGCCTCCATGGGCCATCCATTCCTGTCGTCTTGGCTGATAATCCCGGACCGTTCTCATGCATGATACCCAGACAATTGTAATCGGTGCCGGTGTGGTTGGGCTCGCGATTGCCCGTGCACTGGCGCAATCGGGTCGGGAAGTCATGGTGCTGGAGCGGCACGACCTGATTGGCTCGGAAACCAGTGCGCGCAATTCGGAAGTCATTCATGCGGGGATCTATTATCCAAAAGACAGCCTGAAGGCTCGGAGCTGCGTGCGCGGCAAAGAGATGCTCTATGCGTTTTGTGAAAGCCACGGCGTGCCGCACGAGCGGATCGGCAAGCTGATCGTCGCCACCAACCAGTCGCAGCTGGAAGACCTTGCAGCGATCAAGGCCAAGGCGGAAGCCAATGGTGTGATGGATCTGATGTATTTGACTGGCGAGGAAGTTCTGGCGCGCGAACCGGAACTGAATGCGATAGGCGCGCTTTTGTCTCCCTCGACCGGGATCATCGACAGCCATGGATTGATGCTGGCGCTTCAAGGAGAGTTGGAAGCGCATGGCGGACAGGTCGTTCTCAACACGCCGGTTACCTCTGTGGCCGCTCTGCCGGGTGGTGGTTTTGCAGTTTCGGTTGAGACTGATGAAGCGGGCGAGGTTGATTCCGAAGGCTATTCAATTACCTGTCAGGAGCTTGTCCTGTGTGCCGGGCACATGTCGCCAAAGCTTGCAGGCTTTATCGAGGGAGCAAACCCTCCAAATGCCTTCATGGCCAAGGGCAGCTATTTCAAGCTGAGCGGTAAGGCGCCATTTTCGCAATTGATCTATCCGGTGCCCGAGCCGGGCGGTCTTGGCGTGCATCTGACGCTGGACCTGCAACATCAGGCGCGCTTTGGTCCGGATGTGGAATGGGTTGAGAACGCTCACTATCCGGTTGATCCGGCGCGCGGCGATAAATTCTATGCTGCGATCCGTTCTTACTGGCCCGGACTGCCGGACGACGGGCTCGTGGCGGATTACTCCGGAATTCGGCCAAAGATCGTCGGACCGGGGGAAGCGGCTGCCGATTTCCGTATTGATGGCAGGGCAGAGCATGGCATCGATGGTCTTCTGGCGCTTTACGGCATTGAATCTCCGGGACTGACAGCCTCCATGTCTTTGGCCGAAGAGGCGTTGTTGCGTCTCTAAGAACTTGTGATCGCCGATACCCGTGGGGGTAAGGGAGAGACAGCCGTGTGCGGCTGCCTCTCTTGTCTAGCGGTTGTCGAGTTGAGACCGCACGCGGCGCAGGCCAAGTTCGGTGATCCGATAAGGAGCACTGTTTCTGGAAGCGATGTAGCGTCTGCGTTTCAGCTTCTTGAAAAGCTCTATACCGCAGCCGGACCAGCGCCAGCCTTCGCGGGTTACGGTCACACTGTTAATGATGTGGCCACGGTCATCTTTTTCCACGACGATCCGACCACCTTGCGCCAACAGGTGAAGCACCCGTTGTTCGGCTTTTGAAATGTCCATTTGAATTTTCGGTGTTTTTACGCGTCAAAGCTCACGCGCTGCAGCCATCGCATGCAGCGGTGTGGTTCAACAGGCCCGATCAAGACTGATCGGGCTTCAGCGGGCCTCTCGGCGGCTCAGCATAAAAACTCCATTTGTGTATTCACGTTCAAGATATGACGCGCGTTGGGCGCAATCAAGTCCGGTCAGCTTCTCTCTGCTGGCCAGAAGCCGGTTTTTTCATCCTTGGAAATTGCCAACACGTGGACTTCCGGGTTTTGGCATCTGGCGCAAGTGAGCTTTTTTGCCAGTCGGGTCAGGGTGACATCGTCCGGAAAACGTCGGTCCGAAATGTAGCGAAAACGATTGCAGTGCGGGCAGTCAATCGCAAGGCGCAGGCCGTTGGCCCGCAGCTCCGCCATTTTCATCGTGGCTTGAGAGTCTGGCGTGTCCGGGGCGTCGTTCAATTTGGCTCTTTCATTGTGCACTCTGAGGAGAGCAGGTTGGATTCGGGTCGCCTTTTGAGCGCGAAGAGAGTAGACAGATCTGTATGGATACGTTTTCCGATACCTGGATGGAACTCTTCGGCCTCGCCGGTCTTTTGAACCCTTTGACACTTGTCATCGGTGCGATCATGGGCTGGAAGGCGGATCAAGGCAAGAAATTGCTGATTGCAGCCTTTGCTGCTGCTGTCCTGTCGTTGCTGATCGAGACTGCCTGGATGCTTTTGGGGCTGCCGACGCTGTTTTTCCATGACGCTGGCGCTCTTGCGGTGATGCCGTTCCGTATCGTTTCCGGCGGTATCGTTGCCTGTATTTTTTATCTGGCTGCGAAGCGCCTGCGCGCCTGAAGTCCAGACGGTGGGTGGTGCGGACCGAGCGTCTGCCGATCCGCATTTTAAGAAAACCTACAGCAGATTGTCAGTTCGATTCCGTGGTTTGCAGAATCTCTGCTAGGCTTGAAGCATTGTGTACTTCGCCTTTCGGGAGAACGGTTCGATGGTCGGCCTGATTGCACATCAGCAATCGCTCGGAATTGTCAGTCAGAGCTCAAGCGCTTTGAAACTGGAACCGGGAACGGAAGTTTCCGCACGTGTTGTGTCCAGCAGCGCGGACAATGTCATGCGCCTTTCCGTTGGTAAGGAAACGTTGGACGTTAAGGCCAGCACGCCGCTGCCGCCCGGAACTGAGGTCACTGTCAAAGTAACCGGCACCAACAGCGATCCAAAAATCCAGATTGTGGCGCAAGGATCGGGCTCAGGTTCGGCGCCTGGCTCTGGCGGTGGAGGCGCAGGTTCAGGAGGCAATACTGCCGGAACTGTGCCCCAAACGCCGGCGCCAACACCTTCTACGCCCGCCGCTGCGGCTTCCACGTCTTCCGGTTCCGGCAATGCGGCCGTTTTGCCGCAGACAACGCAGGGCACATCTGTTCCCTTGACCGGAGCACCAGTTTCGACGACCGCGCTTTTTGATGCGACCGGCGCAGTAGCCAAGCCGCAGGGTGTTCAGGCGCAGCTTCAGACAACGCTTCTGACCACCACAGCGGGTTCCAGCGGTCAGGTTCCGGGACAAACCGGCGCGCAAACGACCTCTCAGGTTCCCGCGCAAGCTTCGGCAATTGCAACTGGTGCTGCCCAGGCTCCTGCAGGCCCGGCCGGTACGGCGGCGAATACGGTGGGTGCTATCCCAAATCCGCAGCTAGGCGCGGTTTCAGGCGCTCAAGGTGGAGCCGGGGGAGTGCCGGTGCAAGCAACGACAACGCAGGCAGCTTCTGGTGCTGCTCCACAGGCTGCCGGCTCTGTTGCGGCAACGCCAGGGTCTCAGACTGCTGCGCAGGCTCCAGCCCAAAACCTTTCGCAAGGCGTCACGCAAAATCCGGTGCAAGGGCAAGTCCAAACTCAAGGTTCGGCGCAATTGCCTGCACAAGGGGGGGGCGTGTCAGGTGCTGGCACGCAAACGGCGGGACAAACAACTGTTGTGAACCCTGGCACGATTGCTGGACAAGGGGCCGCAAATGTCGGCACGGCTTCCGGGGGGAACGTCCAGGGGACTGCCGGTATGGGGCAGGGGGTTCCTCCGGCAAGTGGGCAAGCTTCGACGCAGGTGCCCGGACTTTCTGCCCTAGGTGCTGGTCAGCCAGCCAGTCAACAAGCGGGTCAGGTTGCCGGTCATGCTCCAGGCCAGACAGGAGGCCAGACTGCAGGTCAGGCATCAGTTCAGGCATCGTCACATACCAGCGCCCAAGCTGCGCCAGCTCACCTGGCTGGAGTTGTCTCGGAACGGTTGGGCAGTGCCTATGCCGCGTTTCGTGGACAAGGCGGTCTTGCAACGAACCCAGCTGCCGAGGGCGGCGTTGCGGGTGCGCAAAGTGCTGCGATGAATGCAAGTCTAAACGGCGGCAAACTACCGGTCTCGCCGCAGCTTCAGCAAATGTCCGAGGTGTTGAAGGGCGGTCTTGAGCGTCAGCAGGCTTCGATTGGCGCTGTGTTTGCACAGGCCAGTCAGGTCTTGAGTGCGCAATCCGGGCAAGGGGCATCTGTCCCTGCGTCTGTCAAACAGGTCCTGCAACAGATGATGGGACTGCGCCTTGGCGGCGGGGGAGCCTCCACCGTGAATGGTGAGGCAATCAAGCAGGCAGTTACAGCCTCCGGGTTGATGCGTGAAGCTGCGAGCCAGATGTCACCGGCTCAGCTCGGGGCAAGCGGTGATCTGAAATCGCTTCTGATCAATCTTAAATCCTTACTTGAGGGAATGGGTGTAAAGCCCTCTGGTGAAAAATCTTTTACAAAACCATCCAATCCAAGTCTGACTGGTGGAGCGCGCGGACAGCCGCCCACAGCACTTGGGTTCGGGATGGGGGATGACGGTCCGCAGATGCTTGGTCGTCTTCTGCAGCAGGCCGATAGCGCTCTGTCACGCATTCGTTTGACCCAGATGGCCAGCAGAGGCCTGATTGGGGACGATGTGGCGCCACAGGTTGGCCGTGCGATGGACACGGTTGTGGAATTGCCGCTCGCCTTTGGCGGTCAAACTGCGGTCATGCAGATGCAGGTCGGGCGTGATCCGAACCACGGTGATGGGGATGATCCCGATGAGGCCGGTTGGCGATTGCGTTTCGGCATGGAGTTAAGCGCAACGGGTCCGCTGGAAGCAGCTGTCTCGCTGCGCGGAGGCAGTACCTTTGTGAGCCTTTGGCTGGAACGGGAGGAGACTTACCAGATGCTTGGAGCGCAGCGTGATAGCATCGAGGCGGCCTTTGCCCATGCCGGGCTTGATCTTCAGGAGTTGAGATTTGTGCGCGGCCTGCCTATTCGGCCCAAGTCTCAGGCCGGTAGCCGTCTGGATCGCCAATCATGAGAAGAGATCGGGCATGAGCAAGGATCAAGGCGCTTTGGACAAAAAGCTCGCGGTGGCGCTCGAATATGACGGTGAGAATGCCCCCTTCGTATCTGCCAAAGGGGCTGGAAGCACAGCCGAGCGGATCGAGGATCTGGCGAGAGAGGCGGGTGTCCCCATTGAACGCAATCCGATGATGGCTGAGGCGCTGTCGCAGATTGAAATCGATGAGGAAATCCCGATCGAGCTCTATCAGGCGGTCGCCGTTCTGATCGGCTTTATCATGCGCACAGGTGAGGCGCAGAACCCGGCGGACGAGTGAGGCCTGTCGACCCTTCATACAGCTTATGTCAGGGGGTAAACCTTGCTGCATATCGCAGCACAGGGCTTACGATTGCAGCAGCCCGCGCTCTTTGGTCTCAAAAAACCGTATTGGGTCGAAATCTTCCTTTTGATTTGTGACTTAAAACGCTCGTAAACCTTGCGATTGCCCACAAACCGGATTAGGCATCGGACTTCACGGATTGTATTGCTGGCTGGCTGATTATATGGCAAAGCCACGGTATATAGAAAGTCAGGGCCATTTCTGCCCGGCACTCGCGAACAGGAATTAGACCGCAATGACGCTTGTCGACGTACGTACTCCCGATCCTAAAAAGTTCATCAAGGGAGCAACCGGCGATTGGGAAATCGTGATTGGCATGGAAGTCCATGCCCAGGTGACCTCTGAAGCAAAATTGTTCTCCGGCGCGTCGACCGAATTCGGCAAGGATCCGAACGACAATGTGTCGCTCGTGGATGCTGCAATGCCCGGCATGCTGCCGGTGATCAACGAAGAATGTGTTCGTCAGGCGATCCGCACCGGTCTCGGCATGAAAGCCGCAATCAATTTGAAGTCGGTGTTCGACCGCAAGAACTATTTCTATCCAGATTTGCCGCAAGGCTATCAGATTTCCCAGTTCAAACAGCCAATTGTGGGCGAGGGCGTCATCATTCTCGATATGCCGGATGAACAGGTCGAGATCGGGGTCGAGCGCCTTCACCTGGAGCAGGATGCAGGCAAATCCTTGCATGATCAGCATCCTTCGATGTCGTTTGTGGATCTGAACCGTTCCGGCGTGGCGCTGATGGAAATCGTCTCCAAGCCCGATCTGCGTTCAGCAGATGAAGCCAAGGCTTACCTGACAAAGCTGCGCACCATCCTGCGGTATCTGGGAACATGCGATGGCAACATGGATCAGGGCTCGATGCGCGCCGACGTAAACGTCTCCGTGCGCCGCCCTGGCGGTGATTTCGGAACCCGCTGCGAGATCAAGAA
>JABXHV010000017.1 GCA_013373445.1 Paracoccaceae bacterium
CAATCGCTGTTTTACCAACACCTGGTTCGCCAATAAGAACCGGGTTGTTTTTGGTCCGGCGCGACAGGACTTGGACGGTTCGCCGGATTTCTTCGTCACGGCCGATCACAGGATCAAGCTTGCCGTCACGAGCAACCTCAGTCAGATCACGCGCATATTTCTTCAAGGCATCATACTTGTTCTCCGCAGTGGCGGAGTCTGCGGACCGCCCCTTGCGCAAGTCATTGATGGCCGTATTCAGCCCATTTGGCGTCACACCATGTTTGCTAAATGCTTTCGCAACGTCCGTTTCAGGTACGAGCAACAGCGCAAGCAACAAACGTTCAACAGTTACGAAACTGTCGCCAGCCTTCTGAGCGGCCTGATCGGCCTGCTCAAAAACACGCGCCATCTCTGGAGCAAGATACAGCTGTCCGTTGCCGCCTGACACCTTCGGCAGCTTTTCGAGCTGAAGACGTATGTCGTCTCGAATTGCCTTTGCATTGCCGCCTGCCTTGGTAATCAGCCCGGCAGCCATACCTTCACTGTCGTCCAAGAGAACCTTGGCGATATGGACAGGTGCGAATTGTTGATGCCCTTGGCCCAGGGCATAGGTTTGCGCGGATTGGACAAATCCTCTCGCGCGCTCAGTATATTTTTCAAGATCCATAATATCCTCCGGTCCATCCGGTCACCCTAAGCATGATCGGACTTTAGGAATTCTGACCTCCTCGTGGAGCATCAGAGCGGCCTGTTTCAGCACCGCCACATTTATATAGTGTTGCATTTTCACAACAAAAGGGGGTGTGGCAGACTGTCATAGACCCGAAACAAAAATGGCGCCAAAAGGCGCCATTTATTGGTATGTGAAATCAGCTATTCACCAGCAGGGACAACCTCGGCAGGAGCTTCGCTTGCGTCTGCTTCAGCCTTTGGTCGGCGTGGACGAGCAACACGGCGCCGGGGTTTGGCTTCAGCTTCCTCACCAGAGGCAGCTTCACCCTCACCATCAGCAGCAACGGCAGCTCCGCTGTCATTGCTTTCGCCATCATTTCTCCGAACACCACGACCACGTGTTCCACGGACACGGCGACGAGGTTTACTATCCCCTTCGCCATCTTCACCATTGGAACGCGCATCGCCTCCATTGAGCTTACCTTCGTCATCAATGACCGGCATGTTCTCAATGAATGGCTGCGGACTATCTTCACTTACAACCGGTTCCGAAGAATGTGACCGCTCACCGCGATCTGAACGGGACCGACGCTCATGCGACTGACCAGAATTTACGTTCTCTGAATCACTCTCCATCTCGTCCCCGTCACCACGTCCACTATGTGTAGACGGCTGTGTCTGGGGCTGAGCGGCGGCAACAATGCGCAAATAATGTTCAGCGTGTTGATAATAATTTTCAGACATGATGCGATCGCCAGAAGCTTGGGCGTCGCGTGCCAACTGCTGATATTTTTCCGCAACATGCTGAGCAGTGCCGCGAATTTTAACATCTGGGCCGTTGGAGTCATAGGTCCGGCTAAGCGGATTAGGCCCTTTACGGCCGCGTCCACGCATACGTTTATTATTTTGATTTCCTGGTCTCATCCTGCCGTTTTCTCTTAAAGAACGGCGGTCAGTGCAACACTGACCCAACATCGGCATATAACAAACCGATACGAAATACTCTACCGAAACAATCCGCGCTTGAAGCAGCTCAACGCAATGACGAAATTTTCGAAGTTCACCGCACTGTAAACAGCAGCCTTGTTACATTGTAAGCAACAATAAGATGGCACGGGTGATCGGTCTAGAAAATCGTCTGCGTCTGTATGAGAACGTCAAGACTTTCGCTATCCAGTACATATGCCCACATAAGGGGAACTACACTGGTCCGTCTCGGTGAAGTGAACCTAGCGCTTTCTGGGGCGTTTTCCAAGCCCTTTTTCGAAACAGCCTTAAAACGCGAGTGAATCCTGCGAAGTTCCGATAATCACACGATAATTTCCCCCAAGGTCAGTCAGAACATCAATCTCCCGAAAACCATTATCGTTAAAAAGGTCTGTGACTGATTCGACTTGATCAAAACCGATTTCAACAGCAAGCAAGCCATTTGGCTTCAAACAGCGAGCAGCTTGAGCGGCAATAGCACGATATGCATCCAGACCATCTTCACCCCCATCGAGAGCGAGTGCGGGATCGTGCTCTTTAACTTCGCGCGACAAGTTCAAGACGACGTCAGAGCGAATGTAAGGTGGATTGCTAACAACCACATCAAGGCCGGCGACCAAAGGATCGAGGTAAGAACCACAAACCGGCAAAAACCGATCCGAAACACTGTTGAGCGCAGCATTGGCCGCCGCACATTCAAGAGCCTTGTGAGAAAGGTCCAAGGCAATTGCCGTCGCAAGGCGACACTCATGCAAAAGCGAAATCGCAATCGCGCCTGTTCCCGTGCCGATATCTGCAAATAAAAACGCCGCTTGGGACGACACCCGGTTCAAAACCGCTTCAACAAGCGTTTCTGTATCAGGTCGAGGTTCCAAGGTTGCGTCATTAAGACGGAAAGGCAGACCCCAAAACTCGCGTTGCCCCAGGATACGTCCGACCGGCTCACCACCAACGCGCCGGGCGATCATCACCTGAACACGCTCGCACTGTTCTTCTGAAACTGTTTTGGAACCATCAAGAATGAGATCCGAGACAGACAGGTTCAAGGCCGAGGAAACCAACAGCTTCGCGTCAAGATCCGGCGTCTCCAGAGACGCGTGACGAAACTCATCGCGAACCTTCAGATAAAGGGCCTCGACGTCCATCTTTCTAAGCTTCTTCCGCAGCCAGGAGAGTGGCTTGATAATCGAGGGTCAATGCCTCGACCACCTCTTCAAGAGCATCACCGGCAACAATTTGTTCAAGCTTGTAAAGCGTCAATCCAATCCTGTGATCAGTAACGCGGCCTTGAGGATAGTTGTAGGTTCGAATGCGCTCGGAACGATCGCCAGAACCGACCTGCAAACGCCGGGCTTCGGTGCGCTCGCTCGCTGCACGCTCCCGCTCCTCATCATAGATTTTGGCTCGCAAAAGCTGCATGGCCCGAGCCTTGTTCTTGTGTTGTGAGCGTTCATCTTGCACAGCCACCACAATGCCTGTCGGCAAGTGAGTGATACGAACCGCTGAATCGGTCGTGTTGACGTGCTGACCACCCGCGCCAGACGCCCGGAAGGTATCAATACGAAGGTCACTTTCCTGAACATCTACATCCACATCTTCCGCCTGAGGCAGAACTGCAACCGTCGCCGCAGATGTATGGATACGCCCACCGGACTCAGTTGCCGGAACGCGTTGGACGCGGTGTACGCCAGATTCAAACTTCAGTTTGGCGAAGACGTTTTCGCCTGCAATCGCGGCGATAATTTCCTTGTAGCCACCAACTTCCCCTTCGCTGGCCGAAAGGATCTCGACCTTCCATCCCTGCAGCTCGGCAAACCGCTGATACATGCGAAACAGATTCCCTGCGAACAGGGCGGCTTCATCTCCGCCAGTTCCAGCGCGAACCTCCAAGATGGCATCGTTGGCATCCGCCTCATCTTTCGGCAGGAGACCAATACGCACGTCCTGCGTCAGATGCTCTACGCTATCCTCCAGCTCAGAACATTCGAGTTCGGCGAGCTCTTTCATTTCCTTGTCGATGGAAGGATCTGCAAGCAGTTCCCGGGCTTCGGCCAGATCCTGCTCACCTTTGATCAAGGCTCTCACTTTATGCACGAGAGGTTCGAGCGAGGAGTATTCGCGCGACAATTTCACATAGGTTGTAGGGTCCGGATTATCGGACATCCGATGCTCCAACTCAGCGAACCGGTCGAGCAATGTATCAAGCTTGTTCCGCGCCAACATGAGCGCATGTCTCCTCAAACAGAGAAATCAAGAGAAAGCGGGGTCGCTAGAGCGCGACACCCATATCACTCGCAAAACTTTTAAGGAACTCACGAATGTCCGTATCGGGATGATCGGGCTCCAGGCGAGGCAGTAAGCGTGCAGATAGACGCCCGCAATCGAGCGTACGCAACATGGTTTTGACCGGGCCGATCGAAACCGATGACATGGAAAGATCGCGGAATCCCAGGCCAATCAAAGCCATCGCTTCAAGCGAACGCCCGGCCAGCTCGCCACAAAGCGTAACCGGCACATGATGCTGGTTGCTCTTGTCGACGATCAACCGCAGTGCACGCAAGAACCCGACCCCCAGAGGATCGAAGCGATTTGCAACACGCGTGTTGCCGCGATCAGCAGCAAAGAAGAACTGACAGAGATCATTGGATCCGACAGAAACGAAATCCACATGCTGGAACAGGTCATCAAGCTGGAAGAGCAGTGATGGCACTTCAATCATCACACCGAGACGCAGAGTCTCCGGTGTTGGTTTGCCATTCTGACGCAAATGCTTGAGCTCACGTTCCACAAGCTCGCGAGCTTGAAGAAACTCCCCCACTTCCGCAACCATTGGAAACATCATTTTAAGATCGCCGCCGGCAGCCGCGCCTAGCAAGGCTCTGATCTGTGTGCGCAACAAACCAGGCCGGTCCAGCCCAAGGCGCAACGCACGCCAGCCCATGGCAGGGTTTTCTTCCTGAATTGAACGCAAATACGGGAGGACCTTGTCCCCACCGATATCAAGCGTCCGAAATGTAACCGGCTTGCCCTCGGCGGCCGTCAGGATCTGCTCGTACTGAGCAAGCTGCTCCCGCATGCGGGGGAAGGAAGAGGCCACCATGAACTGAAGTTCAGTTCTGAAAAGACCGATACCGGCAGCACCTGCCTCGGCCAAGTGTGGCATATCAACCAGAAGGCCGGCATTCATCTGCAAAGTAATATCAACACCATCTTTGGTGACAGATGGTTTGTTGCGCAGGCGCCGGTATTCGGCCTGACGTTTGGCCCGAAACCGGACCTTGTCGGCATAGGATTGTTGAATGTCCTGGGCGGGGCGCAAATGCACCTCACCCGCCTCACCGTCCACAATGATCGCATCGCCTGCATCGGCAAAGCTGACGATATCCTCGACCTGGCCGACCATCGGGATGCCGAGCGCACGACCGACGATGGTCACATGACTTGTTGGCCCACCTTCTGCCAGAACAAGCCCGCGAATGCGCTCACGGCCGTAATCCAGAAGCTCGGCAGCCCCCATATTACGCGCAACGATGATGGCGTCCTGCGGAAGATCATCATGGGCAGAACCATGCTCACGCCCCATCAACTCACGGATAAGGCGATGCGCCAGATCATCGAGATCATGCAGACGTTCACGCAAGTAAGGATCTGTCTGCCGTAACATACGCGCTCGCATGTCACTTTGGACCTTTTCAACCGCAGCTTCTGCCGTCAGACCGTTCTCGGTTGCATCTTCAATCTTACGGATCCAGCCACGATCATAGGCGAACATCCGATATGCTTCGAGCACTTCGCGGTGCTCACCCGCTGCAGCCATTTCGCCGCTGTTGAGTAAATCATCGATTGAGAGCCGCAATCGGTTGACTGCAGCGTCAAGCCGCTGGCGCTCCACATCGGAATCTTCCGCAATCAGATTGGTGACGACAACGCGCGGCTCATGCAAGATAACATGACCAAGTCCGACGCCATCGGCAAGCGCAACGCCGCTTGCGTGAATGGGCCGCGACATGTCGAGGCCGCTGTCGCTCTGGGCAATTGCTTCCAACTCACCTGCAGCAACCATCTCGGCGATAACCATCGCCGTGGTCTGCAACGCCTCGACCTCATCCTCGGAATAAGCCCGATGCGACTTGTTCTGGACAACCAGAACCCCCAAGGTGCGACCGCCACGAAGGATTGGCACACCGAGGAACGAGTTGAATTCATCCTCTCCAATTTCAGGAAGATAGGTAAAACCTGGGTGGGCGCGGGCATTCGGAAGGTTCAGGGGTCGCGCTTCAGCTGCGATAAGACCAACAAGACCCTGCCCAACCCGGAGAGACGCCTGGTGAACCGCCTCGCGGTTCAACCCTTCCGTCGCATAAAGCTCCAGAACGCCATCGGCACGCAAAATGTAAACAGAGCAAACCTCTGCAACCACATTCGCTGCGATCAGTACGACAATTTTGTCGAGACGATCCTGGGCCTTGATAGGCTCTGCCATGACTTCACGCAGTTGGCGAAGCAGTAGGCGCGGACCGGCCAAGTTACTGCGCATGACGCCAACTCCGTTTGCCCGGACACGTGTCAGAAGGCCGATTCACAACCTTCTGTTCGGTCAGTTCACACTAACCGTCTAATCCGTATAGCGAATGCAGAGTCCGAACTGCAAGTTCCGTATAGTCGGAATCGATCAAAACGGAGATTTTAATTTCCGAAGTCGTGATCGCACGGATGTTGATATTCTTCTCGGCAAGGCCCTTGAAACACTGCGCAGCGATACCCGCGTGTGACCGCATGCCAATGCCAATAACTGAGACTTTGACTACGTCCGTCGCCCCTTCGATGTTCTGGTAGCCAATCTCATCCCGATTGTCTTCCAGCACCTTCAGCGCCCGCTGATAGTCTGTTTCAGGTACCGTGAAAGTAATATCTGTGGTTTGTCCGTCCGGCGAAATATTCTGGACGATCATATCCACATTGATGTTCGATTCGGACAAGGGTCCGAAAACCGTTGTCGCAACACCTGGCTTGTCGGCCACATCACGAATTGAGATTTGGGCTTCGTCTTTGGCAAAGGCAATGCCAGTTACAACTTGCTGTTCCACGAGTTCTTCCTCGTCGCAGATAAGGGTTCCGGGAGGAAGATTCCCGATACCCACTTGCGGGGCATCCGGATCTTCAAAACTTGAGCGCACAAATGTCCGCACACCATGCACCATGGCCATTTCAACGGATCGCACCTGAAGGACCTTGGCCCCCAGCGATGCCATCTCGAGCATTTCCTCGAAGGAGACGCGATCCAGGCGGCGCGCTTTAGGTACGATACGCGGATCGGTCGTATAAACGCCGTCGACATCCGTATAGATATCACATCTGTCCGCTTTGATGGCAGCAGCGATAGCGACTGCGCTGGTATCGGAGCCGCCTCGTCCCAGCGTGGCAATGCGATTGTCAGGCGAAATTCCCTGGAAGCCAGCCAGCACCGCGACCTGCCCCTGTGAGATGCGTTCGCTTAGGAAAGCACCGTCAATTTCCTTGATCCGGGCCGCGCCATGGGTCTCGTCGGTTTTGATCGGCACCTGCCAGCCCTGCCACGAACGCGCATTGACACCCATGTCCTGCAGTACAATTGCCAGAAGGCCAGAGGTTACCTGCTCACCGGAGGCGACCACAGCGTCATATTCACGTGCGTCGTGCAGCGCAGATGCATCCCGACAAAACTCAACGAGCTTATTGGTTTGCCCGGCCATGGCGGACACAACAACCGCAACTTCATGACCTGCTTCGACTTCACGCTTGACGTGGCGAGCCACATTTCTGATGCGGTCCAGATCGGCAACCGAAGTGCCGCCAAATTTCATTACCAGTCGCGCCATTGCTGCCGTTTTCTTCATCTTAAAACATTCTTGGACACACACATAATGCCCAGCGGATAGCGGCGACATCCTTACAAGGTGTAAGCTTTTGCCGCAAGCGCGCTGCTTGACAAAAAAGCCCTACAGAGGAATGCACTGTTTGAACAAATGTTCCTGTTGGAATATGCAGGCATTAAACTCCATAATGGGTCAAACGAGGAACCACCAAGATGACCGATATACAGCAGCAAACCGCAACGACCGTTGATCAGAGTGAAGTGGATCGTTTTTCGGCAATGGCCGCTGACTGGTGGGACCCGACTGGGAAATTCAGACCTCTCCACAAGTTCAGTCCGGTGCGCCTGTCCTATATCAAGGAAAAAGTCTGCGCACATTTCGGACGCGACGAGAATGCTGCCGACGCCTTCAAGGGCCTGCGCTGCCTGGACATCGGATGCGGTGGCGGCCTGTTAAGCGAACCGATGGCCCGCCTTGGTGCAGATGTCGTCGGCGCGGACCCCTCGACTGTCAACGTTGAGGTTGCAAAACTGCACATGAAGAAATCCGGTCTCGAAATTGACTATCGGGCTCAAACCGCAGAAGAACTTGCTGCTGCCGGTGAAACCTTCGACGTAGTGTTCAACATGGAAGTGGTCGAGCATGTCGCTGATGTGCCAATGTTCCTGAATGCGACCGCACAAATGGTACGCCCCGGCGGCCTCATGTTCATCGCCACCATCAACCGCACACTGAAAGCCTATACGCTGGCAATTGTCGGGGCTGAGTACGTCCTGCGCTGGCTACCCAAAGGGACCCACTCTTACGAAAAGCTGGTGCGCCCTGAGGAAATTTCAGCGCCCTTGGAAGCCACGGGCATGCAGATCATTGATCGTTGCGGCGTCACCTACAATCCGTTGATGGATACCTGGAACCGGTCACGTGACATGAATGTGAATTACATGATGCTCGCGTCCCGCGACAAAGCCTGATTGATCGGGCACGAGACCGTGGAACCTCTGGTACTCATACCTGGCCTTTTGTGCACCCGAGCGCTTTACGAACCCCAAATTGCGGCTCTGGGCGAACGGGCGACCATCGTCGCCGATCATCAACAGCATGAGACCATCTCACAGATAGCCCACAACATTCTGGAAAAGGCCCCCGGCGATTTTGCACTCCTGGGCCTTTCGATGGGTGGGTACATTGCAATGGAAATCATGCGGCAGGCACCTGAGCGTGTGACACGTCTGGCGCTATTGGACACCACAGCCCAGGCTGATGCACCGCAGCAGATTGAACGACGCATGTCGATGATCAAGCTGGCTCAGAGAAAAGAGTTCGCTAAGATCCCTGAGCTGCTCTATCCGAGTTTCGTTCACGCAGACCGCGCGGATGATCAGGATCTCAAGGCGATCGTAACATCAATGGCCATGGAAACAGGAGCAGAAGCGTTTGTCCGTCAGACCACTGCGATCATGAACCGTATCGATTCAAGGGACAGCTTGAAGACAATAACCTGCCCAACACTTGTGTTGGTCGGCGACGGAGATACGTTGACGCCGCCGGAAAGGTCGCAGGAAATGCATAACCTGATCCCTGGAAGCCATCTGGAAATCATCCCGGGCAGCGGTCACCTGACGACGCTCGAAGCGCCGGAACAAACCAATGCTGCAATCAATAACTGGCTGAAGAACTGATCTCCAACGTCATTTCGACACTAGTTTTTTTCTTCGGGAAGCTGAGGCAAGGGCAGAATCGCGATACCCTCTTCAAGTAGCGCTTCTGCGTCCTCTTTAGTCGTCTCGCCATAGATATTGCGCTCCGTCGTTTCACCGTAGTGAATTTTACGCGCCTCAGATGCAAATTCTTTTCCGACATAGTCGGAACCGGACGTCATTTTTTCTCGTAACGTCTTCAGATCGTCCAGAATCTGACGCTGCTCATCGTTCAAGGACATAAGCGCAGACTGCGGTCCTTTGGACTGGCCTTGGACCGGCGCTCCGGCGGGTGCAGCCGGCGTCGGAGACGGAACGCTGGTTTCAGATTGCTCTTCAGCAATATTAGCAGCGCGCCCCTCTTTTGAGCGAGAGGTTGCAACAGCTGGAGCCATGAGCGTTTTTTGAATATCTTCCGACCCACATACAGGGCAGGAAACGAGCTTCATCTCACACTGGCGTTCAAAATCCCCAGAGTTGCGAAACCAGCCTTCAAACGTGTGGGACAGTTCGCAGCGAAGCTTGTAGCTGATCACTGTGATTTCTCCTGATCATTTTCCAGCGCCACATCCATATTCGAAAACGCTCTTTCATTCTTCAACGACGGAATACGTTGGCGCGCATTTTCAACGGCGGCCGGATCAATCTCTGCAACAATCACACCTGGCTGATCATCAGCTTTCTCGGCGAGAATTTCGCCCCAAGGTCCTACAATTAGACTATGGCCGAACGTTTCACGACCGTCTTCGTGAAGTCCACCTTGGGCGGCGGACATGACATAGGCACCGTTTTCGATCGCCCGGGACCGTTGCAACACGTGCCAATGAGCCTCACCGGTCTGACGAGTGAAAGCAGCAGGAGCGCTCAACAAGCCAGCGCCTCGCTTTGCCTGGTCACGAAACAAATGTGGAAACCGAACATCGTAGCAAATCGCCATTCCCATGCGGATCCATGGCAGTTCCGCGACCACGCTGACCGTGCCAGGCTCGTAAGTGGCAGATTCACGCCAGCTTTCGCCATTCGGCAAATCCACATCGAACATATGTATCTTATCATAATGTGCGTGAACCAACCCTTTTGGCGAAATCAGATAACCACGGTTGGCAATACGTCCATCCTGACTTCTGACGGCGAGTGATCCGATGTGCAGCCAGATCGAAAGCTCATCTGCCAAGGCCCTCATCGCGGCCAAAGTAACATCCGCCGCTTCGTCTTGAACAGCGGCTTCAAGATCAGCCCGACGGGTCACCAGCAAGTTGCTCATTTCAGGCGTTTGGGCAAAGAAAACCCCTTGCCCTGCGGCCTCGCGGATCAACGCGCTCATATCCTTGAGATTGCGCTCGGCCTCCTGAGTGCTGTTCAGCTGAATGCACGCCGCCTTAAATGAACTCATTTCTTCAATCACCCACGTTCTGCAGTATCAGTTCTCAATCGTTCAAAAGCTGGTCCAGCTTTCCAGAACGATCCAGATCGAAAAGATCATCACATCCGCCAACATGCTTTGAGCCGATGAAGATCTGAGGAAATGTCGCACGGCCGTTGGCCTTCTGGATCATCTCTTTCTTCAAATCCGGGCTAAAGCTAGCGTCATGCTCCACAAAGGCGACACCTTTTTTGGTCAACAACCGTTTTGCTGATGTACAAAAGCCACACATTTGGCGCGTGTATATAACGACGTTGGCCATCCAAGTCTCCTAATCCTGCAGAATAGTCCGTTAGAAAGTTGGACCGTATATAGGCATTCCACCCCCAATAGAACAAGTATCCTTGCTTGTTAGTGGTTTTCAACGCCGGTAGGTCACACCTCGCGGGTTTCATCCAACGCCATCGCAAAAGTCAACACATTGACCTTAGACGCGCCCGCCCGTTTGAGCACCTTCGTACAAGCGGTGATGGTCGACCCTGTAGTCATGACATCATCAACCAGCAAAACTTCTTTGCCCGCGACACGACCTTCCTCACCTGGCCGGATCCGAAAGGCCCCACGCACGTTCTTGTCGCGGGTCTTGGCATCCAATCCCACCTGCTGACGGGTACGGCGCGCGCGCTGAAGGATGAAAGGATCGGAGGTCGTCCCTGCTTCGTCAGCAACGACCTTGGCTAAATCGGCCGCCTGATTGAAGCGACGGCGCCATAACCGGGTCCAATGCAACGGAACAGGCAGGATAAGAGTGCCGGGCTCGACAAGATCTCGCCCTGCCCTGGCCATCCAACGGCCAAGAGGGTCAGCCAGCTCGCGGCGCTTGGCGAATTTGAACGCCACTACAAGGTCTCGCGCGGTTCCCGAATAGGCCGCGCATGCTCGAGCCCGATCAAACAACGGTGGATCAGCAATTGCCCGAGCGCTTAGCGCGCCCTCCCCCAATTCGTAAGAAAACGGTGTGCCGTAAAGATCACAAACAGGTTCAGATAAAAAGGGCACCGCACTCCAGCAGCGTGAGCAGATTGCATCCTGCTTTGCAACCCGTGCATTGCAGGCAGCACAGTGCATCGGCAAAAGAAAATCGAGAGCGAAACCACCTGCTCCATAGACACCTTTTTTTACCGCTTGCAGCATCTGCCGTGCTCCCCGCGCCGCAATTTCCACCACTCAAGACTATCATGCTTTGACGGATTGCCCAGAAAGACACATATGTGCAGTCAAACAAACCATCCACGGAGCATCCATGTCCGGCCCTACCCTCTTTGACAGAGCCCAGCTGAAACATAATCTGGATCGTGCATTTGACCGTGCAGAGCCAGGCAGTGACTTTTTGTTGGGTGTTGTTGCAGAGGATCTCTCTGATCGACTGGCACCTTTGAGCCGATCCTTCGAAAATGCCGTTGAGCTAAGCCTTGGGTTGGACAGAATACGGCAAACACTGGTTGAGAGCGGCAAGGTTGAAAAGGTCTATTGCGGCCACCTGTTTTCAGCACGCAAAGCGTCGAAAGCACCGGATTTCATCTTTGACGATGCAGTCCCCCCTTTGAAAGATCAAAGCGTCGGCCTGATAACCTCTGCACTGACCCTGCATTGGGTGAATGATCTACCTGGCGGCTTGGTCCAAATCCGCAAGGCATTAATCCCAGACGGCCTGTTTCTGGGAACGCTGCTCGGCGGTGGAACACTCAACGAGCTCCGGGATGTCATGATGAGAGCCGAATTGGAAGTGACGGGGGGCGCGGCACCGCGCATCTCTCCATTCGCAGATATCAAGGAAATCGGTGCGCTGCTGCAAAGAGCTGGTTTTGCACTTCCTGTTGCTGATGCAGACAGAATCACAGTTCGCTACGACAACCTGTTTGCACTCATGAAGGACCTGCGGGCAATGGGCGCTACGTCGGCCTTGACGGAACGCAGCCGAAAACCCCTCAACAGATCGATTCTGCTTCGGGCAGCTGAGCTTTATGCCAATGATTACAGCGATCCAGATGGAAGAATACGTGCAACCTTCAACCTAGTGTCCGTATCAGGCTGGTCGCCGCATGAGAGCCAGCAAAAGCCGCTCAAACCGGGCAGCGCCAAGACAAGTCTGGCTGACGCGCTCAACAAGCTTTAAAGGCATTCGTCAAAAATACTGAAGATTAAAGAGGCGTATTAGCCGCCGAAAGCCGCGGAAATTGTTGACTCGATCACGGTGTAGAGATCGTCCTTCACAGTCACACCAATAGCCGCCACTGCAGTGACAATGGAAATTGAGATCATCCCGGCAATCACAGCATACTCGATTGCGGTCGCACCGGCCTCATCATCAACGAACGCACGACCAAGAGCACCAAGCTTCTGCTTGTAGACTGCAAAATGGGTACGCATACGCGACATGAATGTCTCCCAATATTCTATTGGTTTTAGTTGACAGCCAATTCCATCAAAAAAGGAATCAACGGTTCGTCAGCAGGGGGCATCGGGTAATCTCGAAGCCTCATCGGCGCAACCCACTTCAGGGCCTGCCCTTCGCGACCGGTTGGAGTTCCCTCCCAGCGCCTGCAAACATAAAGTGGCATAAGAAGATGAAAATCTTCGTAAGCGAAGCTCGCGAAGGTCAATGGCGCGAGGCACGGTTCATTAACATTTATTCCAAGTTCTTCATAAAGTTCCCGGATCAACGTTGTCTCGGGACTCTCCCCTTGCTCAACTTTTCCGCCGGGGAACTCCCATAAACCGGCAAGAGATTTTCCTTCCGGCCTTTGAGCAAGCAAAATCCGGCCATCAGCATCGATCAGAGCACACGCTGCCACGAGAACAATTTTCGACATTGGCTGCTCCAAATTTACACAGACCGGAAAGGAAGCATTTACGATAAATGCGATGAAACGAATGCAGAGTTAGCTGCGGTAGTCGCCGTTGATCGCGACATACTCTTTTGTCAGATCACAGGTCCAAACGCGGTTCTCGCCGCTGCCGAGACCAAGATCCACCCGAATGATGATTTCATCGTGCTTCATCACCTCGGAAGCCGCCTCTTCAGAATAATCCGGATCTCGTTCCCCATTGACGGCAACGCGAATGTCGCCAAACCAGATCGCGAGCCGATCCCGGTCCGCTGGCTCACCAGCTTTTCCGACAGCCATGACGACCCGGCCCCAATTGGCATCCTCGCCAGCAACAGCCGTCTTCACCAACGGTGAATTGGCAATCGACAATGCGATCACCTTGGCAGAGGCATTGTCCTGGGCCCCCTCGACGCGCACTTCAACGAACTTTCTTGCGCCTTCGCCATCCTTGGCAACCTGCTGCGCAAGGTTCTGCATGAGATCGCCTAGCGCTGCCTGAAGCACAGGAAAGCGTGGATCATCAGAGCTTTGAACAGCTTCTATGCCACGTGCCTTGGCAGCGCCGGTCGCAAACAGCAAAACCGTGTCTGACGTCGACGTATCACTGTCGACAGTCACGGAATTGAAGCTCGCTTCGGTCTGTGATGACAAAAGATCCTGCAAGGCATGAGCATCAATCGCCGCATCGGTGAAAATAAAGGAAAGCATGGTGGCCATATCAGGGGCGATCATGCCCGCACCCTTCGCCATGCCGTTGATGACAATGGTCTTGCCGTCAAGTTCGACGCTGACCGTTGCAATCTTCGGATAGGTGTCGGTCGTCATGATTGCCTTTGCAGCATCAAGCCAGCCGGTCGGCTTTGACATGCTGGCAAGCTCATCAATCACGGGAGAAAACTTCTCCGCATCAAGTGGCTCACCGATAACGCCGGTCGACGCGAGATATATCTGATTTTCTTCGCACCCCAATGCGCTCGCAGCAATCTTGGCGGAGAGCGCGACGGCTGATTTGCCTTTCACACCTGTAAAGGCATTGGCGTTGCCCGAGTTCACCAGGAGGCCCCGGGCGGTCCCGCTCTTGAGCACTGAGCGGCACCAGTCGACAGGAGCAGATGGGCACTTGGAACGTGTGAACACGCCAGCAGCAGTTGTGCCTTCGACCATCTTTGCCAACAGAACGTCGGTTCGGCCCTTGTACTTGATACCAGCTTCCGCAGTCGAAAATTGAACCCCTTCGAGTTCCGGCATCTCCGGATAGGACTTTGGGGCAAGGGGGGAAACTGCTGTGGCCATCGGCCAAACTCCTGTAAATTCCGAGCAAAGAAAAACCGCTCCATTGAAGGTTCTTATGCCTTCCCCGGAGCGGTTTCGTAAAGTCTCAAATTTAAGCTGATTAGCTTACTCTGCCTTTGGCGCAGGTTTCAGCTTCTCATCAAGAATTTCGACAGGCGTCACTTCCTTCAGCTCGTCCATCTTGGCAGCATAAATATCGCGTGCCTTTTGCTGACGAAGCTGTCCTGCGACGTCTTCAAAGGCGGGCTTTGGCTGGGCGCGTTTATCCTCAACCTTGATGACATGCCAACCGAATTGGGTCTGAACAGGCTCTTTTGTATAATCACCCTTGTCCATATCGAAGACCACAGCTTCAAACTCGGGAACCATACGACCCTTTGAGAAATAACCCAGGTCACCTCCAGATGGCCCGGAAGGCCCCGTGGATTTTTCTTTTGCCAATTCGACAAAGTCAGCGCCATCATCCAAGGACTTGATAACCGCTTCTGCCTCAGCCTTTTCCTTCAAAAGGATATGGCGAGCGTGAACTTCTTCCGGACCTTCAAAATCGGCATATTTTTCATCGTAAAGAGCTTTGATTTCATCTTCATCGATAGCCCCTTCGATTTTTTGCGCCACATAGGCGTTACGCAATGCACGTAACTTTAAAAAATCGACTTGTTTTTGGAAGTCCGGATCCTCGTCAAGCGACTCGCTTTCTGCTGCCTGTCCGAGAACTTGCATGTCGATAAGGACGTCAAGCAGGATAGCGCGCCATTGCGCAGGCGGAAAACGTTGAAGTTCCGCACCAAGGTCTTGCGCTGCAAAAGCGATGTCTGCTTCGGTGATCTCGGCATCGCCGACTTTGGCAATGACATCGCCGGGCTCTGCCGCGGCGAGCGGCGAAATACCAACCATCAAAGCGACGGCCGATGCCATCAAAACCTTAGCCGGCCGACGATTAGAAAAAGAGAACATAGAGTGTCCTTTGTGCTAAATAGCGAATTCGATTAAGACCCTGGGGACCAGGGTGAGGCAACTTTGCCTAAAGCCACGCCGTTGACAAGCTTTGGACCCCCTCTTATCTGTCGTTCGTCCCTTAAAGTTTTCGGGGCAACACATTCTATCCAAAGGTCCTGCTTGTTTTGCAGCATGTGTGGAGCAAGTTGGATAGCAATTGAGACGATTTCATGGGCAGGCAGCAAAAAAACATTGCGCCCCCAACAAGGAGAAGGACTGCCAAATGGCTGGCCTTGGCGCTTTAGCACGAAAAATTTTTGGTTCCGCAAACGACCGTAAAGTCAAAGCATTTCAGGAAAAGGTCGAGCAAATCAACGCGCTCGAATTGGATATGCTTAAGCTATCGGATCAAGACTTGCGGGGTCGTACGGACGAATTCCGTCAACAATTGCAAAATGGCGCAAGCATTGATGATTTGCTGGTACCCGCGTTTGCCACCGTCCGGGAAGCCGCGAAACGCGCCCTTGGCAAGCGTCACTATGATGTTCAGCTGATCGGCGGAATGGTTCTTCATACCGGCCAGATCGCGGAGATGCGTACGGGTGAAGGGAAGACGCTGGTTGCGACTTTGCCTGTATATCTCAATGCCTTGAGTGGCAATGGCGTACATGTCATCACCGTCAACGACTACCTCGCACAGCGCGACAGCGACTGGATGGGGCAAGTCTACAAGTTCCTCGGTCTGAGTGTTGGGTGCATAACCCATGGCCTCGACGATGAAGAACGTCGCGCTGCCTATGCAGCTGACGTGACCTACGGGACCAATAACGAGTTCGGCTTCGACTACCTCCGTGACAATATGAAGCATGAGCGCGGCGCGATGGTGCAACGCTCCCATAACTTCGCAATCGTCGATGAGGTGGATTCGATCCTGGTCGATGAAGCGCGCACGCCGTTGATTATTTCCGGACCGCTTGAAGACCGCTCAGAATTCTACAATACCATCGACGCCTTCATTCCTCATCTGAGTGACGAAGACTACGAACTCGACGAAAAAGCCCGTTCTGCGACGTTTACCGAAGAAGGTAACGAGAAGCTCGAAGGACTTCTGCGCGACGCAGACCTGTTGAAGGGTGAACATCTTTATGACCTGGAAAACGTCTCCACGGTTCATCACCTGCAGCAGGCTCTGAAAGCTCACAAACTCTTCCAGCGCGACAAGGACTACATCGTCCGCGATAATGAAGTTGTGATCATTGATGAATTCACGGGCCGCATGATGCCGGGTCGCCGGTTCTCTGAAGGTCTGCATCAGGCGTTGGAAGCACGCGAAAAAGTCGCGATCCAGCCTGAAAACCAGACATTGGCTTCGATCACATTCCAGAACTATTTCCGGATGTATGACAAGCTTGCCGGCATGACGGGTACAGCTTCAACCGAGGCTGACGAATTCGCCGACATCTACGAACTCGAGGTGGTTGAAATTCCAACCAACGTTGAAGTTCAGCGCGTTGACGACGACGACGAGGTCTACCGGACCGTTGAAGAAAAGTTCAATGCGATCGTTAAGCTCATCGACGAATGCAAGGAACGTCACCAACCGATCCTGGTTGGAACCACATCGATCGAGAAATCAGAGTATCTCGCTGAGTTGCTCAAAGCCCACGGCTACAAACAGGTCGATGTAACAGACCCCAAAGGCTTTGCGACAGCACAGACCAAGGACGATGGCAAAGCGAAAGTCTTCGCCGTCCTCAACGCACGCTACCACGAGCAGGAAGCGATGATCATCGGTCAGGCAGGATTGCCAGGTGCTGTGACAATCGCGACCAACATGGCTGGCCGTGGTACCGATATCCAGCTCGGCGGCAACGCGGAGATGCGTATTGAAGTCGAATTGGCTGACATAACCGACCCTGCAGAGCACGAAGCCAAGGCAGCAGCCATCGAAGCTGAAGTTGAAGAACTGAAGCAGAAGGCCCTGGCCGCCGGTGGTCTCTATGTTGTCGGCACCGAACGCCACGAAAGTCGCCGTATCGACAACCAGCTGCGCGGTC